>CAYYEL010000045.1:0-19523 GCA_964470845.1 uncultured Bacteroidaceae bacterium
GCCAATGTGAAGTAGTCGAACGCGCGGATAGCGTAGGCCTGTGCAAGGTAGAACTTGAGATTGGCATCCTCGGTGTCGGGGCTGATCATTGCTGTTACAGCGTTAACTGTGTTCAGCTGCTTGTAGATGGTGCTCCAAATGAGGCGTGTGCCGTAGTATGTGTAGTTGGCATCCTCGTATGTAACGGCCATTGAGAACCAGTTGTAACCTATATCTTCTGATACAAGGTCGGCACCACGGCTGTCGGTCCACAACATAATTGTGGGGTAGCCGAGGTCGTTGTGGTAGCTCTCATTGAAAACCTTACCAAAGTTGTAGAAGGCCGAGGTCATAGCAGTAACGCTTGCTTTGATTCTCTCGGGGTTGGCCTCAACGGCTGCCTCCTTCTGGTCGGCGGTGATAGTAGAACCCAGAGGCTCGGTATCAAGGTCGTTACAGCCTACGAGTGTAAAGGCTGCCAATGCCGACGCAATAAATGTATATTTAAAATTTTTCATTTTTCTCTTAAATTAGATGTTTAGAATGTAAGTTTGATACCACCTGTGATTGTACGCAGAGCACCGTATGTAGATGTTGTTGTCATAGTGTAGCTCTGACGGGGATCCATACCCTTACGTGCGCAAAGCAGTGCTACGTTGTCGGCTGCACCATAAACGCGGATTGAGTTGAAACCGAGTGAACGACACCAGCTCTTGGGGAATGTGTAACCCAATGTGATGTTGTTGAGCGAGAGGTAGTTAGATGAAATCAACCAACGGTCGCTGCTCTGGTTTGTGTATTGATCCATTGCGTCGATACGGGGAACGTCGGTGTTGCGGTTCTCGGGTGTCCAAGCATTGGCAATGTCTTTGTGCCAGTTGTGTCCTGCATCCGATGATGAACCGTTGTGCATCAAATCCTGATATGTGTAGTCCCAGATTTTACCGCCCATCTGATAAGAGAACTGTACGCCAAGGTCGAATCCGTAGAACTCGATTGTTGTACCGAAACCACCATATACGTCGGGCATAAGGTCGCCTGTAGCCTCGCGGCCGGTCTGTGAAGCAACCGAGTAGTTAGATGTAACGTAACGCTCGGGGTTCTTGTCATAGGCTGCAACAGCTGCTTCGTAAGCCTTCTCGTTACCCTCGGCTGTGAGTGCTTTGTAGTCCTCGGCTGTCATTGTCTTCTTGAACCACTCGTCGGCTGTATATTTAGCGTGGAACAATGCAAGACCTGTGTTGGGGTCAACACCTGCATACTTAACAAGATAGAGCTGGTACATTGACTCGCCCTCCTCGTAGATTGTCGAACCGTTGATGTACTTACCGTTAAGCTCGGGGTGCAACTCGTCAATCTCGTTCTTTACGAATGTAGCATTTGCATATACATCCCACTTGAAGTTACGTGCCTTGTAGGGAGTAGCTGTGAGCTCAATCTCCCAACCGCTGTTGGTCATTGAACCAATGTTCATAGGAATTGATGTGTAACCGTTAGAGGGTGATACGGGCTTGTTGTAGAGCATATCGCTTGTCTTACGGCTGAAGTACTCAACTGTACCGTTCAACTTGTAGTTGAAGAGTGAGAAGTCGAAACCGGTGTTGAACGACTGGCTCTTCTCCCAAGTAATATCCTTGTTACCCTTGTAAGCCAAGAGACCATCCGAGAATGAACCGTCAGCACCTGTTACGGTGTACTGGTCGAGGTAAGCATAGTAGTTACCGATGTTGTCGTTACCCTGCTCACCGTATGATGCCTTAAACTTAAGGAAGTCGATCCATGTGAGGTCTTTCATAAACTCTTCCTTGCTGATTGTCCAAGCTGCTGAAGCCGAGTAGAAATCGCCCCAACGGTTGTCGGGATGGAAGCGTGAAGAAGCATCGCGACGATAAGATACGCTTGCGTGGTATTTCTCGTCCCAGTTGTAGTTCAAACGACCGAAGATACCGCGTGTAGAGTACTCGTAAGCCGAACCACCACCACGCTTCTGGTCGATTGTGTTGTTAACAGTGTAGTCGCCCTCTTTGTAGAAATTCTGACCCATTGCCCAAGAATTCTCGCCGCGCAGGTCGTAGGCCTCGTAACCAAGCAAAGCGTCGATGTTGTTTTTGCCAAGGCTGATGTTGTAGTTGGCAAGATACTGCTGGTTGAAAGAGAATGTACGTGTGTTGTCCTGTGTTACAGTACCACCGTAGCTTGCGCTCTGACCATATTTGTTGTTACCTATATCGTGGTAGCGTGTGTTGTCGATGTGTGTACCGATTGATGCTGTCAGCTTAAGACCCTTGATGGGAGTAACCTCGGCATACCATTTGCCGTTCAAAATGTCCATAAGGTACTCTGTGCTGTTGTAAATAAGGTCGCTCATAGGGTTAGACATTGACATCCAGTTACGTGTGCCGGCCGAGTATTTGCCATCACCATAGTCGTAAACGGGACGACCTGTCTGTGCGTCGCGCATAATGCTGCCATCGGCATTGCGGATGTACATAGGATATACGGGAGCAATGTTGTTGGCAAGGTAGAAGGCGTTACCCGATGAGTTTGTCGTTGTCTGCTCGCCGGGGTAGCGGCTCTCGCTGTTGGTGTAAGCGATGTTTGTACCAATCTTCAACCATTTTTTTGCCTGATAATCAACGCTTAAGCGTGTAGAAAGACGGTCGAAACCGCTGTTCTCGATGATACCGCCATCCTCCAAATAACCTACTGAGAAGTAGTAGTTGATGCGCTCTGTACCACCTGATACTGCAAGGTTGTACTCCTGACGCATCTGGTTGTCGATTGTTCCGTCGGTCCAGTTGTCGGGTGTGTAGTAGTTAGTGCCGTCGCTGTAACCAAGTGTTGCACCGGTGTGTACCTTGCCTGTTGCAGGGTCGATAAGGCCTGTTGTACCCTCGGCCAATGTGTACATCTGATAACCGAGAGCGGGGAAGAGCTGTGCATTTGCGTATGTGTGAGCTCTGTCGGCGTTGTAACCAAGGTTATAGTAACCTGCGTTGCGATGAGCCTGATACAATGTCTCCATATACTCGTTAGCCGAGCCAAGAACATCGTACTTGCCAATCTGACGCTCGTTGATACCCCAGCTTGCGTCGAATGTTACGCGAGCCTCGTGTGTCTTACCCTTCTTTGTTGTTACCATAATAACACCGTTGGCACCACGAGCACCGTAAAGAGCGGCCGAAGCAGCATCCTTCTGTACAGTCATACTCTCGATGTCGGCGGGGTTGATAGACGAAATATCACCGTCGAAAGGAATACCGTCAACAACGTACAAGGGAGTGTTGCTTGCATAGAGCGAGCCGACACCACGAACGCGTACTGTTGCGCTTGTTCCGGGCTGACCGTTAGACTTAAGTGTCTGAACACCGGCGATTGTACCCGAGAGGGCGTTGGTTACGTTAGATACCTTACGAGCCTCAATCTTCTCGGCCTTTACAACCGATGCCGATCCGGTAAATGCCGATTTCTTGGCTGTACCATAGGCTACAATCATAACCTCGTCAAGTGAAAGACCATCCTCGGTAAGAGTAATCTTGATTGTCTTACCACGCTGGATTTTCACCTCCTGAGTAGCCATACCTACGTAAGAAACACGGATGTGTGTTGCACTTGCAGGTACATTGTTAATAGTGAACTTACCCTCAATATCGGTAGAAGCACCCAGTGTAGCAGTGCCCACAACCAATACAGAGGCTCCGATTACAGGCTCACCATCGCTCTCCGAGTAAACAATACCCGAAATGCTGCTGGTTTGCGCTGTTGCCATACCTACACCACACAAGATGCAGGTTAACAAAAATAGCACTCTTTTCATTTGATAATGAATTTAAGTTAATAATAATTAAGTAGTTAAGTTTAAATTTTTTACGGCGTCCCAATATGGGGACTTTTTCCAAGGCTGCGAAGATACAAATTTTAATTTAATTGCAAAAGAAAGTTAATGCTAAAAGTTTTGTTAAAAGTGATTCTTTTGTGTAATACTCTTTTTTGATGAAATTGGGGCGTTTTTGTTCTTTTGTGCTTGTAATATGTTGATTATCAGTGGTAAATGATGCTCTGTTTTGCTGTTTTGAGGCCTTGGATTACTTTTTGTAAAAATGGAAAAAAGAAAGCAAAATTGCTTTTCTGCTGTTCATTGTGTCAGAATAGAATCTTTGGTGGTGTGTGTCGAGTGCTTCTGGTGGCTTTTGTGGGTGGAAAGAATGTAATTTTTTGTCATTTTGTCAATTGGGTGGCGCTTTTTGTTGGTTTTATTGTGTAAATTGCCGTTATTTTTGTTCGTTGCTCATTGCTGAACTAAGAAATATTTAATACCTTATTATATATATGCGCGTGAGGCTCTGTTTTGTTTCTTTAAGCGTTGTGTCTGTAAATAGGGGTAATATGTTATTCTGCTTCTTGGTCTTTTGAGAGAATTTTAATCGGTTTTTAAACAGTTTATAATAAAATGAAACACAATTTACTCATTTTCGAGAAAATAGTTGTACCTTTGTCGGGAATTATGGCTAAGAAATTATAAAAAATCAAAAATATGTTGACAGTTAAAGTTATCAGCCAAGAGACCGATAAGGTTATTAAAGGTCTCGAAAAGAAGCATTTTAAGAATGCACAGGAGACAGTTGAGAAGGTGCTTGAGCTCGACCGCGAGCGTCGCACCGCACAGGCCGAGCTTGATGCTACACTTGCGCAGAGCAAGCAGTGTGCCGCAAAAATAGGCCGACTGATGAAAGAAAAGGCAATAGATGAGGTAGAGGCTGTAAAGGCCGAGGTTGCCTCGCTGAAGGATAAGGCCAAGGAACTTCAAGAGAAAATGGACGATGCTGCTGCAAAATTGCAGGAGTTGCTTTATACAATCCCTAATATCCCTTACGACGAAGTACCCGAGGGTGCAACAGCCGAGGATAATGTGGTTGAGAAGAGTGGCGGGCTTGAGACCGAACTGCCCGCGGATGCTCTGCCTCATTGGGAACTTGCAAAGAAATACGACCTTATTGACTTTGACCTCGGTGTGAAAATTACCGGTGCAGGATTCCCTGTATATAAGGGTAAGGGTGCACAGTTGCAACGTGCGCTTATAAACTTTTTCCTCGACGAGGCTCGCA
The DNA here is from genome assembly GCA_964470845.1 of uncultured Bacteroidaceae bacterium. Lineage (GTDB taxonomy): Bacteria > Bacteroidota > Bacteroidia > Bacteroidales > Bacteroidaceae > HGM04593. Next base: position 5,085 of record CAYYEL010000045.1, read on the forward strand.
AGGCCGGATATGTCGAGATAATGCCTCCCACTGTGGTTAATGCCGCTTCGGGCTATGGAACAGGACAGCTTCCCGACAAAGAGGGGCAGATGTATCACTGCACAATGGATGATTTTTATCTTATTCCCACAGCCGAGGTTCCGGTAACAAATATCTACCGCGACGTTATTCTTGACGAGAAGCAGCTGCCTATAAAGAATTGTGCCTACACACAGTGTTTCCGTCGCGAGGCCGGCTCGTATGGCAAGGACGTTCGCGGATTGAACCGTCTGCACGAATTTTCTAAGGTCGAGATTGTGCGCATCGACACTCCCGAGCACAGTAAAGAGTCGCACAAAGAGATGCTTGAGCACGTCGAAGGTCTGTTGAAAAAGTTGGAGCTTCCTTATCGCATACTGCGTCTGTGCGGTGGTGATATGAGCTTTACGGCTGCTCTGTGCTTCGATTTTGAGGTATATTCCGAGGCTCAGAAGCGTTGGTTAGAGGTATCTTCAGTATCTAACTTCGACAACTATCAGGCCAACCGTCTGAAATGTCGCTATCGCAACGCCGATAAAAAGACCGAATTGTGCCACACACTCAACGGCTCGGCACTTGCGTTGCCGCGTATAGTGGCCGCCCTGCTTGAGAATAATCAGACACCCGAGGGTATCCGCATTCCCAAGGCGCTTGTTCCTTATTGCGGATTCGAGATAATTGACTAAAAAACCATTCTCTTAATTTTGAACACATTATGTATAAAATAGTATCGAAAGAGCAATTCTCGGAGAAAGTGTATCGTCTGCGTGTCGAAGCGCCTCTGATTGCCAAGGCCTATCGTGCCGGAAATTTTGTGATAATAAGAGTGGGCGAGAAGGGCGAGCGTATCCCATTGACAATTGCACACGCCGACACCGAGCGTGGCCTCATTACTCTTGTTGTGCAGAAGGTGGGTAAGAGCTCGTCGCGTTTGTGCGACCTTAACGAGGGCGATTATATAACCGACGTTGTAGGCCCTCTGGGACAGGCTACACACATCGAGAATTTCGGAACTGTTGTGTGCGCCGGCGGAGGAGTAGGTGTTGCGCCTATGCTGCCCATTGCCACTGCTCTTAAAAAGGCGGGTAACCGTGTAATCTCGGTGCTTGCCGGTCGTTCAAAAGACCTTATAATACTTGAGGACGAGGTGCGTGCCGTGTCGGACGAGGTGATTATAATGACCGACGATGGTTCGTATGGCGACAAAGGATTGGTAACCGAGGGTGTAGAGCGTGTAATTCTGCGCGAGAAGGTAGATAAGTGCGTGGCTATCGGCCCTGCGGTGATGATGAAATTCGTATGTCTGCTCACAAAGAAATATGAGATTCCCACCGAGGTGTCGCTGAATACAATTATGGTCGATGGTACGGGAATGTGCGGTGCTTGTCGCGTTACAGTCGATGGAAAGACAAAATTTGTGTGTGTCGATGGTCCCGAGTTTGACGGACATAAGGTGGATTTTGACGGGATGATGCAACGTCTGGGCTCGTTCAAACGCGAGGAGCAGCAAGAGATGGAGGCTTTTTTACAGAAAGAGAATGAATGTGCCGCCGTGCCCGAGGCCGACGAACTAACCAACCGCGACGCTTCGTGGCGTGTCGAGTTGCGCGGCAAATTAAAGGCCAAGGAGCGTGCTGCCATCGAGCGTTGCGAAATGCCCGAGCTCGACCCTGTTTATCGTGCTACACAGTTGCGCGAGGAGGTTAACCGCGGTCTTACGGTGGAAATGGCAATGAACGAGGCGCAGCGTTGTCTCGACTGCCCCAATCCCACCTGTATGGAGGGCTGTCCGGTGAGCATAAAAATTCCTTCGTTTATCAAGAATATAGAGCGTGGCGAGTTTGGCGCAGCTGCCAAAGTGCTGAAAATGACAAGCTCGCTTCCGGCAGTGTGTGGTCGCGTTTGTCCGCAAGAGAAGCAGTGCGAGTCGAAGTGCGTGCATCTGAAGATGGGGCACAAGGCTGTGGCTATCGGTGCGCTTGAGCGCTTTGCTGCCGACTATGCACGCGAAAATGGACTTAACGAGATTCCCGCCGTTGCTCCCGCGAATGGAATAAAGGTGGCTGTGGTGGGTTCGGGCCCTGCCGGATTGTCTTTTGCCGGAGATATGGCAAAATTGGGCTACTCGGTAACTGTGTTCGAGGCTCTGCACGAGATTGGCGGTGTGCTTAAATACGGTATTCCCGAATTCCGTCTGCCCAATGCCATTGTAGAGACCGAGATTGAGACACTGCGCAAGATGGGCGTCGAGTTTGTTAAGGACTGTGTGATTGGAAAAACTCTCTCTATCAAACAACTCGAAGAGGAAGGATTCAAAGGAACATTTGTTGCTTCGGGTGCAGGATTGCCCAATTTTATGAACATTCCCGGCGAAAATTCAATAAACATCCTATCGTCGAACGAGTATCTTACGCGTGTCAATCTGATGGACGCCTCGAATCCCGAGAGCGATACTCCGATGCACATTGGTAAACGTGTGGCGGTGATAGGCGGTGGTAACACTGCAATGGACTCGGTGCGTACGGCGCTGCGTCTGGGTGCCGAGAAGGCTATGATTATCTATCGTCGCAGCGAGGCCGAGATGCCTGCCCGCCTCGAGGAGGTTAAGCACGCCAAGGAGGAGGGTGTGGAGTTTCTCACTCTGCATAATCCCATTGAATATATTGCCGATGAGATGGGCTGCGTGAAGCAGATTGTGCTTCAGAAAATGGAGCTTGGCGAGCCCGATGCTTCGGGACGTCGTTCGCCTGTGCCTGTCGAGGGGGCTATCGAGACTATCGACATTGAGATGGCGGTGGTGAGCGTGGGTGTTGCGCCTAATCCTCTTGTTCCAACATCGGTCGAGGGGCTTGAGCTCGGCCGCAAGAATACAATTGCTGTCAACGAGAAGATGCAATCGTCTATTCCCACAATATTTGCCGGTGGCGACATTGTGCGCGGTGGCGCAACGGTTATTCTTGCAATGGGCGATGGCCGCAAGGCAGCCGCTTCGATGCACGAGATGCTAAGCAAATAAAAATCTTTTGAAATATTGTTTTTAAAGTTTAAGCGCTGACAGATTTCAAATTGTCAGCGCTTAAACTTTTTTCTTTCCATTTGGAAAGCGAAGCCTTATGCTTGCCTCGTGTGCTTCTTGTGCCGTTTTTGTGGGTTCTTCATACGATGAAAAAGGGTGGTGTTCCGCTTTTTTTTGCAAAAATGTTCTTTTTTGTAATAAAAAACCTTTTTTCGCTTGTCGTGTTATTTAAATGATTATATTAGCCTATGCAGAAAGGGTGCAGGGTGTATCACTTTGGCACTGTTTCGCCACTTTTCTTAGCAAAGTGAAACTAAATTATAGGACTTTAAAACTAACTGAGATGAAGACACGTCTTGAACACGATTCATTAGGCGAGATACAGGTTCCCGCTGATGCTTATTATGGAGTGCAAACATTGCGAGCCATAGAGAATTTACACGAGATAAGCGGTATCACAATAAGCGACCACCCTTATTATGTAAAAGCGCTGGCTCAGGTAAAGTGGGCAGCCGCTCACGCCAATATGCAGCTTGGCACGCTTGATGCTACAATAGGCAATGCCATAAAGGCTGCCTGTGAGGAGATTATAGGCGGTGCATTGGTCGATCAATTCCCCGTTGACCTTATTCAGGGTGGTGCAGGTACATCAACCAATATGAATATAAATGAGGTGGTTGCCAATCGCGCACTCGAAATTTTGGGACACGAGAAGGGCGAGTATCAATATTGTCATCCTAACGACCACGTGAATCTGTCGCAATCGACAAATGACGCTTATCCTACCTCATTTAAATTGTGTTTCATCTATCATAATGACGACCTTATCAAGGAACTTGAAAAGTTGGTGGCATCGTTCCGTGCCAAGGGTAAGGAGTTTGAGGGTATTCTGAAGATGGGTCGCACACAGTTGCAAGATGCTGTGCCTATGACCCTTGGACAAGAGTTTGAGGCCTTCGCAGCTACACTCGAAGAGGAGATTGCTCGCTTGAATGACGCTGCCCGATTGTTCCTTGAGGTGAATATGGGTGCAACGGCCATCGGTACAGGTATAAACACCGAGCCGGGCTATGCCGAGGCTTGTGTGAAAGCTCTTGCCGATGTTACAGGACGTGATTTTGTGCTTGCAAGCAATTTGGTCGAGGCTACTCCCGACGCAGGTTCGTCGGTAATGTATTCGTCGGTGCTCAAGCGTATGGCTGTTAAATTGTCAAAGATTTGTAACGACCTGCGTCTGTTGTCGAGCGGCCCGCGTTGCGGACTTAACGAAATTAACCTGCCGCCTATGCAGCCCGGTTCAAGTATTATGCCCGGAAAGGTTAACCCTGTAATTCCCGAGGTTGTGAATCAGATTTGTTTCCGTGTGATTGGTAACGACCTTACTGTAACTTTTGCAGCCGAGGCGGGACAGTTGCAGCTGAATGTGATGGAACCGGTACTTGTGCACGCCATAATATCGTCGATAAGAATGTTACTCAAGGGTATGGCACGTCTAAGGACATTGTGTGTCGATGGTATTACTGCCAACGAGGGACACTGTCGCGAATTGGTAATGGGCAGCATTGGTATTGTTACTGCGCTTAATCCTACATTGGGCTACGAAAATTCGGCAAGAATTGCCAAGCGTGCATTGAAAGAGAATCGCAGTGTCTATGACCTTGTTCTTGAGGAGAAACTGCTGACCAAAGAAGAGCTCGACGAGCTTTTGCGTCCCGAGAATATGATTGCTCCACATAAATTTTATGCAAAGAAATAAGAAACTGTTTTTGAATGTTATTGAAACATTATGTGGCAGTTTTTATAACTTATACAATATTAAAACTCTTTTTAAGTTATAATAGTTAAGTAAAGTTTAAACCTAACAAACCTTTCGGCCTCGTCAGTAGTGATACTCACGAGGTCTCTTTTTGTTTTTAGTGTAAAAAATGTTTACATAATGGACGCTTTTTTCTTTGATGCAAATAAAAAAGAGTGTATATTTGTGCCGAGCTACGAGTGTATATTCTCTCTCTTAAATATTAAATAATTGTTTTATGCGTTTGACTAAAATAATCCTATTTCTGCTTACAATAGTGTCGGTTGCTTGCAGCGACAAGAAGCCTGATATTGAGGCTGTTATACCAAATATCCCAACCTCGGTTCCGCAACTTCCCGAGAGTACCTGTCTGAATGTGGATAGCTTCCCCGTGTGTATTGATGTCGAATATAGGGGCGATACTGCGTTTCTATCGACGTTGCCACAAGGGGTGCGTGCCACTGTCGATGGGGCAAGGGTTGGTATAAGCAGCAGCCTTAAAGGGGTGCATTTTACTCTAAGAGGCGAGGCCGGCGATGGTTCGTTTACATTGTCAAGCAGCGATGAGGTGCTTGTTTCAATGAATGCTTTGATGCTGTTCTCGCAGCACGGCAACGCAATGACTATAACCTCGCCCAAGGGACTGTTTCTGCGTGCGGTAGAGGGGCGTCCTTGTTATATAATGGATGCCGTTGTGGCCGAGGGAGAGTATGTGGCAAAGAACTCGGCTGCTATACGCGTCGATGGCAACGTGGTGTTGTGTGGTGGCAGTATCGCTGTCAAGGGGCAGAGGATGAGCGCTATCCATTGTTCGGGCAGAATGATTCTGAATAATAAGAATCTTGCCATTGAGAGAGCATTTACCGATGCAATTGTTGCCGATAGTGGCATTGTCGTTGCAGGTGGAAATATTTATGTTTCGGATGCACGCGATGCTTTTAAGTCGAAGCGCGGAAATTTAGTGGTGCTTGGCGGAAACATCAAGGTTGATGCTGCACGCGAGAAGGGCGACGGCGTTCAGGTGCGTAATTTTTACCTTTACGCAGGTAACGTCGAGATTAAGAGTAGCGGGGTAGCTGCACGCGGAATAAATGCCAAGCAGGCTGTTTATCTTATGGACGGCTATTTAAATGTCGAGACAAGCGGCGAGGCTCTATTCTCGCCCAAAAAAGCCGATTATACATCGGCCTCTTGCATAAAAAGCGGCACTCACACATATATTCGTAATGCTTGCGTTGCACTTGTAAACAATGGTAACGGTGGAAAGTGCGTGAATTGCGACGGTATAATGCACATTGATGGCGGTACTCTATCGGTGCTCAACAGAGGTAATGATGTGCAGCACCCCGAGGAGCGTGATGCTCACTCTTCGGCCAAGGGTGTTAAATGCGACAGTGTGCTCATTATTCGTGGTGGTGCTATTGATGTGCGTGTCTTTGGAAAAGGTGAACGCAGCGAGGGAGTGGAATCGAAGAAAAATATGTTTATAGGCGGCAATGCTGCAATAAATATATTTGCTTTTGACGATGCGTTGAATGCCGGTGGCGATATTCTTATTGATGGCGGACGCTTGTATGCCTACTCGGTGGCTAATGATGGAATAGACGGCAACGGACGCCTTAGCTTGAAAGCCGGTGTTGTTGTTGCAAATGGAAGCAATGCTCCCGAGCAGGGGTTAGACGTTGATGGAGACGCGCGATTCGATGTTACGGGTGGCGTGCTTGTTGCTGTGGGTGGCACAATGGGGCCTGCTCCGACGCTCCCGCGTGCACAGAGTACCACACAGCCTGTTGCCGCTTGTGTGGGGGCAGAGCTTACTCGTGGAAAATATGCCGCTCTGTGCAACGACGATGGCACGGTGCTTTATGCCTACCGTCTGCCGCGCAGCTTGATGGGTGGCGCTGTAACATTCTCGTTGCCTCAGATGGAGGTGGGGAACAGATACTCTTTTGTGTTGTGCGACAGTGTGCCCGGTGCGCAGGCTCTGGGTAACGGCCTTCTCGAAGGCGGCAGGGTTGATGTCTCTCCGCTGCTCTCGTGGAAGCAGGAACAACTTTTAGCGGTTGTTTCGGCTGATGGTACGGTACGTTTCCTTGATAAATTGGCAGGTGGCGATAATGGCGGCCATCCTATGCCTCCTCCTCCTTTCGGTGGCGATAATGGCGGTCATCCTATGCCTCCTCCTCCTTTCGGTGGCGATAATGGTGGTCATCCTATGCCTCCTCCTTTCGGTGGCGATAATGGCGGCCAACCTATGCCTCCTCCTTTCGGTGGCGATAATGGTGGTCATCCTATGCCTCCTTCTTTCGGTGGCGATAATGGCGGTCAACCTATGCCTCCTCCTTTTAATTTTGTCGATGAAGGGTATAATGAAAATAATTTGCCCGCAAATGGTTGGATTCCGGTTAAAAAATAGTAGTATAGCATAAATCAAGAGCGCTTAATATCGCTCTTGATTTATTTTTATAAGGTCAGATGTATTGTGAGATAATATTTTTTAGTTCATCGAGTGGACGTGCGCCGCTTGCTCGCCACACGATATTTCCTTTTTTGTAGAGTATGAGTGTAGGTACCGAGCGCACCGAGTATGTGTCGGCCATTGCGCTGTTGCGGTCGATGTCTATTTTTATTATGCGTATTTTGTCGCCTAATTGTTGTTTGAGGCTTTCGAGTATGGGGGCTGTTGCTTTGCAGGGGCCGCACCATTTTGCATAAAAATCGACAAGCACAGGCTTTTCGCTCATTATTATGTTACTGAATGTTTCCATAATTTTTTCTTAATTGTTGTATATGAAAAATAGAGGGGCTTCAGTCGCTTTTAGCACCCCTCTATTTATAAATGTATTTTACGCCTCAATTGTTCGTGTTATTTTTCGCTTCCTTTGTAGCGTTTGTTAAGTCCCTCTATAACCTCTTTTGTTATGTCGAGAGCCTCGTTGGCCAATAGAATGTTGTCGGCCATCTTGCTGAGGATGAGGTCGTAACCGCGTGTCTTGTTGTACTCGGTGAGGAAATTGTTGATAGAGTCGCGAAGGGCGATGTTGTTCTTTTGCTCCTCGGCCGAGAGCTCATTTACAAGGCGCTGCTCAAGACGTGCGTAGTCCTCTTGGCTCTTAATGATGCGTGCCTGCTCTTCCTCGGCGCGTTGGCGTGTGGCATATACGTTGTTCTCGACCTTGCGCTGGAAGTCTTCCATATCGGCTTGTATGGCCTTACCCTTTTCGCTGAGTGTCATACGCATATTCTCGCCTTTACGCAGCATCTCGTTGCGCAGTGTTACTGAGAAATTGTAGTTGTTGAGGAGTGTGTCGATGTTTACATAAGCAATTTTCAGGCCTCCTTCTACTGTCGCAGCAGGCGCAGCTACTGTTGCTGCCTGATTGCCGGCGTTGTTGCCGCACTGAACAAATAGGAGAATTGATAATACTGCAATTGCTGTTAATTTGAATCTTTTCATAGTTTGTTTTTAATTATTGTTTCTTTGTTTACTGCTCTCGTTTACAGCCATAGGGTTGGGCCGACGGGCGTCACGGTCTTGCGACTGTGCACATTTTATGCCTCTCTTGCGCAATCCTTTGTTTCCGCTAACGTGGGTGTTGGGGAAACGCCCGTTTTTCTTTATTATTATTGTTATTGATAATAAAATAAAACTGATGGCTATTATTATCAATGTTAATATTAAAGTTTTAATCATTGTTTGTTTTATTTATAAGTTGCAAAAGAGATATAAAATAATTGCTCTTTTTTACTCTATAAATGAGGAGTTTTGCTATCTTTGCCGTAAACGGCGACATGGAAATGTATTCCGCTGTTTGCAAAAACCTTGCAAAGATACTACATTTATCGGCCTTTTTGGCTATTATGCGATGTAAAAAAATAAAAAATAACCTTTAAAAAGGTCTTATTTAAGTTTTTTTTGTAAATAAAGGCGACAGCTTAATACAAATTAACGAAATTATATAATTATAAAAGACTATGGGAAAATTGAATTTAAAGCCTCAGATGGTGTTCGACTACTTTGAACAAATTTGTGAGATTCCTCACGCTTCGAAGCACGAGGAGCAAATTTCGCGCTTCTTGCAAGAGTTTGGCCGTAATTTGGGACTTGAGACAATTGCCGATGAGGTGGGCAACGTACTTATTAAAAAACCGGCCTCACCCGGATACGAGGATAGAAAGACTATTATTCTTCAAGGGCATATGGATATGGTGTGCGACAAACGTAAGGATGTTGAGCACGATTTTTCAAAGGATGCAATAAAACTGATTGTGGATGGTGAGTGGCTGCGTGCCGATGGAACAACGCTGGGTGCCGATAATGGTATAGGTGTTGCAGCGGGAATGGCTGTGCTTGCCGATAATACTTTGAAACACGGCCCCATAAACTGCCTCTTTACAATTGACGAGGAGACGGGATTGACGGGTGCACAGGCGCTTGATGCAAATTTGCTTCAGGGTGATATTCTCGTAAACCTCGATTCAGAGGATGAGGGTGAGGTGTTTATAGGTTGCGCAGGCGGTGTGTGCAATTATGCCGATTTTCGTTACTTCTGTGAGCCGGTCTCGGGCGATTTGTTCTTTATGAAGGCCGAGGTTCTGCGTCTGACGGGTGGACACTCGGGCGATGATATAAACAAGGGACGTGCCAATGCCAATAAATTGCTCGCCCGTTTCTTGTGTCGCGTGGCCGAGAAATATGAATTCTATCTGTGTGATATTGACGGCGGCAGTCTGCATAATGCAATTCCGCGCGATGCGTGGGCGTTGTTTGCTGTTCCTTCAAAGGACAAGGAGAGTGTACGCGTCGATTTTAATATTTTTGCTTCTGAGGTCGAGCAGGAGTATGCTGCAACAGACCCCTCGATGAGCCTCAGGCTTCAGAGTGCCGACCCTGTGCCGTGCGCAATAGACAGGGAGTGCACGAAGGCTCTGCTCAGGTCGTTGCACGCTGTCTTTAACGGTGTGTTTGCGATGAGTAAGGATGTTCCGGGTCTTGTCGAGACGTCGAGCAATCTTGCATCGGTGCGTCGCGTAGGCGATAATCTTATTAAGGTTACTACAAGTCAAAGAAGCTCGATTGAGTCGGCACGCGACGACGTCTCGGATACCGTGCGTATGGCATTTGAGCTTGCCGGTGCATCGGTTACAACAAAAGGACATTATCCCGGCTGGAAGCCCAATATGAATTCCGAGATTATGAAGGTTGCCTGTGAGCAGTATTCGCGTCTGTTCGGTGGCGATGCCAAAATAAAGGCTATTCACGCCGGCCTTGAGTGCGGACTTTTCCTTGAAAAAGCCCCTCATCTTGATATGATTTCTTTCGGTCCCACAATGCGTGGCGTACATTCGCCCGACGAGAAATTGAACATTCCATCGACCGAGCGTTTCTGGCAGCATCTTGTGGCTATATTAGAGAATGCTCCCGTGAAACAATAAATTTGGAATATCTTCGTTATATTAAGGTAAACCTTGAAGATAACGAAGATAGACAAATGAAAAAAATTATATATTATTTCTTCATTGTGTCGGCTCTCCTTGTGGCTTCTTGCAGCGAGGAGGCCGATTTTTCGACTAACCCATCGCTTAGGCTCGAATTTTCGTGCGACACAATTCTGTTCGACACGCTATTTACCACAATAGGCTCGCCAACTGCGGCTATGAAAGTGTATAATCGTAACGGCTCGTCGTTGAGGCTGAGCAGCGTAAAATTGTCGCGTGGTGCATCGGGCTTTTACATAAATGTGGATGGACAGTCGGCCGATGTTATACGCGACGTCGAGATACGCAAGAAGGATAGTATGTATGTGTTTGTGGGTGCTAATCTTAGCGAGAATGGCGGCGACGCTCCGCTTGTGGTGAGCGACTCGCTGCAATTTACCCTTGAGAGCGGAGTGCAGCAATATGTTACTCTGTTGGCCTATGGACGCGACGTTAAATTCTTGCGTGGAGCGGTATATGACACTGATGCTGTGATAGGTGCGGGGCATTATGTGGTTTACGATAGTCTGTTGGTGGCCGAGGGCGCAACGCTCACTATCGAGCCGGGTGCAACGCTCTATTTTCATAAGGACGTCGAGCTTATAGTGCGCGGAACAATAAAGGCGCAGGGTAGTCGCGAGCAGCCTATTGTGCTACGTGGCGACCGCACCGATAATATGTTCAGCTATCTTCCTTACGACCGTATCCCGGGGCAGTGGGGCGGAGTAACCATCGACTCTGCAAGCAACGGAAATGTTTTTACTCATTGCGATATTCACAGTGCAAAATATGGTATTCGAGTGGTGGAGGGCGACACAGCTGTGCAACGCCTAACGGTAGATGCCTCGCGCATCGAGAATTTCGACGGCAATGCTCTTGAAACGACGATGGCACGCGTGGATGTAACAAATTCGCTCATCGCCAATGCCCGAGGTAATTGTGTCAAGATTGTGGGTGGCAGTGTGCGCTTCGTCCATTGTACGATTGCCAATTTCTACGTGTGGAAACAACGCGACGTTGCGCTTACGCTGCATAATTCGGTTGAGGGACGCCCGGCGCCGCTGCGCGAAGCTCTTTTTGCCAATTGTATTATAGAGGGCTCGCGTACCGACGAAATTATGGGCTATCTTACGACCTTGGGCGATAGTGTGCCCGACGCCCGTAACTATCTTTTCGTTTCGTCGCTACTGAATACCGTTAACGATGGCGACAGCTGTTTTGTGAATAATCTCTTTGACGATAAGGAAAATACCCCCTTTGCGGCCGAGCACTTCGGCCTGATAGACCACGAGAATTTCAAATACGATTTTCACCTTACTGACAGCGCTTCGGCGCGTGGGATTGCAGCCAAAGAGTACTCGGTGCTGCTAAAATACGACCTCGACGGTGTCGAACGTCCCGACACGCTTGCCGATGCAGGCTGTTTCCAGTATGTACCGTTGCCCGAGGCTGATGAGTAGGGCGCTCTCTAATGCCTTGCTACTCAATGACTATGCTTGTAAGAATGGGGCGATGATCCGACGCGCTCGGCTCGTCTAATACTCTTGTGGCTGCAATGCTTATGCCTTGCGCTGTGCTGTGGCGAGTGGCAATATAATCTATTGTGGCTGTGGGGTTGTCGGCCGGAAATGTGGGTTGTTCGGCGGGTGATAGAAGCGTCCAATTAGTAAGCATCATCTTGACAAACTGCGACTGTGGATTGTCGTTAAGGTCGCCTGCGACGATAAAAGGTTTGTTGCTCTCCTTTGCAATACTGTCGATGATGGAGAGTGAGGCGAGGCGGTCGGCCTCGTTAAGCGACAAGTGGGTGCAGGCGAAAAACAGGTGCTGAAATTCGGCTACAAGCAACGTGCGAGCCTCTTCGCGTCCCGGAAGCGCTATGCGGCGTGTCGAGCAGGGGGCTTCTGTACTCAGAATGGCAACGCCATATTTTCCACCGTCGTGCTTAATTGCCGGGGCAAAATGGGCTCTCATATTGCACAGCGAGGCAAGAGTGTCGGCAATGAAAATTCCATTGCTGCGTCGGGTAACGCTGTCAACCTCTTGAATGGCGATAATGTCGGCGCGAGACTTTTTTATAATATCGGCGGTGCGTTGTATGTTGCACGCGTTGTCCAATCCTCGGCAATTTCTTATATTGTAGCTCATTATGCGCAGTGTATCTTGTGCAGCGGCCTCGGCGCAGGTAAAAAGCAGGGCAAGCAGTAGTGCGGTCGGGAGTTTATTCATGATGATAGGGTAGGTGGTTTATGATTGTATAGGCGCGATAGAGCTGCTCGACAAACAGCAGGCGTATCATCTGGTGCGAGAAGGTCATACGCGAGAGTGAGAGCTTCTCGTTTGCGGCCGAATAGACCTTTTGCGAAAAACCATATGGGCCGCCAACGACAAAAACCAGTCGGCGTGTCGAAATATTCTGTTTATGCTCGACCCACGCGGCAAACTCGGTGCTGCGAAACTCGCGTCCGCCCTCGTCGAGGAGTACAATATAATCGCCTGCGGCAAAAGATTTTAGAATAAGTTCGCCCTCTTGCTCTTTTTGTTGTGCTTCGCTCAGTTTGCGGGCGTTTTTAAGCTCGGGGATAACCTCGGTGTCGAATTGTGTAAAGTGGCTCAGACGCTTGACATAATCGGAGATTCCTGCGGTAATGTTGCCATCGACCGTGCGGCCTACAACCAAAAGGGTAATTTTCATATTCGCTACAAACTTTTTTATTCTGTGCTGCGAAGATAGCGAAAAAAGCGCGATTGTGTTTGCTTCGGTGCTCATATTTATTTATCTTCGCCGATAAATTAGAAAATTTTTAATTGTTACAATTATGGATATTAAGGACGAACTTATTGAAAGGCTTATCGACCTTGCCTTTGCCGAGGATATTGGCGACGGCGACCACACGACGCTCTCTTCAATTCCGGCCGATGCAATGGGCAAGAATATGCTGCTCATTAAAGAGGATGGAGTGCTCGCAGGTGTGGAAATGGCATTGCGTATATTTCACCGTTTCGACCCCTCGTTGCAGGTCGAGGTGTTCATTGAGGATGGTGCCGAGGTTAAAAAGGGCGACATTGCAATGTATGTAACTGGCAGTGTGCGCTCGCTTCTGCAAACCGAGCGCCTGATGCTGAATGTGATGCAGCGTATGAGCGGAATTGCTACAATGACACGCCGTTACGTGCGTCGATTAGAGGGTACAAACACTCGTGTGCTCGATACAAGAAAGACTACTCCCGGTATGCGCATTATGGAGAAAGAGGCTGTGCGCATTGGTGGTGGCACGAACCATCGTATAGGTCTTTTCGATATGATTCTACTCAAGGATAATCACGTTGATTTTGCAGGCGGAATACAGAAGGCCATTCTTCGTGCTCAAGAGTACTGCAAAGAGAATGGAAAAGACCTGAAGATTGAGATTGAGGTGCGCAGCCTCGACGAGCTGCAACAGGTGCTCGACCTTGGTGGTGTTCAACGTATTATGTTCGATAATTTCAGCCCCGAAGTTACACGTAAGGCGGTTGAGATGGTTGCCGGACGCTACGAGACTGAGTCGTCGGGTGGTATAACATTTGATACTCTGCGCGACTATGCTCTTTGCGGCGTCGATTTTATCTCGGTGGGCGCACTGACGCACTCGGTTAAGGGGTTGGATATGAGCTTTAAGGCTGTGAAATAAATTTTAAACAGCTTCTGAATACCTTATTTACGTATCGGATGAATGGTGCTAATGTGGCTTCCGCTCTCCGATACGTGTTTTCCTATATTTGAGGTAAACTCGAATGTATTCTTCACTCGCTGTGTAAAATATTGAAGTAAACTTCATATTTTCCGCTCGTTTGTTTATATTTGAGCTAAACTCGAATATATTTGCCACTTGGGGTGGTGAAGCCGGGTAGGGTGTTTGTGATTAAATAGGTGGTTGCTTATCTTAATTGAGGTTTTTTGTCTGCTTTTTTTGGTAATTTTTGGTAATTTTGAATATTTTCTAACATATTTTCTAAAAATAATTGCTCTAAAATTTGCACGGTTCAAAAAAATACTCTACCTTTGCAACGCAAAATAAGGGTTGAAGCACTTTCAACGGAAGTTTGGGTGAGTGGCTGAAACCAGCAGTTTGCTAAACTGCCGTACGGGTTA
>CAYYEL010000046.1:0-11801 GCA_964470845.1 uncultured Bacteroidaceae bacterium
GTGAACCAAGTTTATTTAATTTTTAATCGTCCACAATTTTTAGTGGACAGTAGTGCCGTCAGGTAAGAAGTAACGATAATAATAATCGCTATTGTAGTAGATATTATCTACTATATCGTAATTAAAAGCTCTGAATGCAAAACGCTGCTGCAACAAAGTTCCCATAGCTTCTGGGGTATTTGCTCCCATATTATATGATGCCCATTTTACACTGAGCCCTAAATCTACAAGATTACCTTTTGACAGTTCGAGGTCGGGGGTGTCGAAACTACGGGTCTCGCCATTGTATCGCGTTCCGCCCACTCTGGCATAGGCACGATAATAATAGGTGGTTCCCGGCTTCAATGCTCCCTCGTCGCCCCAAGAGAGCTCTGTCTCGAAGTGGCCGTTTGTAACGCCACTATTCGAGCTTACGCTCTGTGTCTCGCTTGAATTGAAATTGGGCTGGTGGGGAGTAAACTCAATGCCCATAGATGTATATGCTCCTTGATAAGCGGTGTTTATCGATGCCAATATGGTGGCTTTTAGTGGTTTTACATCACGGTAACCGCCGGTAGCCACAAAATTGTTTTTTGTAATTTTGCCGTAATCGTTTGAGGGGTCCGAAATGACATCTTCATCATCGCTACTGCACGAAATAAGGTTCACACTCATAAAAATGGCTATCATTGCCATTCCGATAAATCTAATTGTTTTCATTTTTCTGAAAATAAAAAAGGCGCAGACTATTCGATGCTTGCCTTTGCCTTAGGTTACCGCCAAGTTACCTCGTATGCGACAAGCGTGAATAGTCCGCACCTTACGGTGCGAACCTTCGTCAGCTTGTTCTCACATACTGAATTTTTGGCGGTATTCAAGACAAAGAGAACAAGAGCTAAAAGCTCTAATCAAAATTTATGGTACGAACAGAATGCTTTGGTTAATGTTTTGTTTTTAGTCTCATTTTAGGCATTTGCCTTTGTTTGCATTAACTTGTTCGCGTGTACTGTCTGTTTCGTATTTAATAATTTTAGTGTATTTAATTATATTAGCTTTAAATCTCGGCAATAACTTCTACCTCGACGAGAACATTCTTGGGCAGTGTCTTTACTGCTACGCAAGAGCGTGCGGGCTTGCTTGTGAAATACTCGGCATAAACGGCGTTGAATGCTGCAAAATCGCCCATATCACTGAGGAAACAGGTGGTCTTTACAACTTTATCAAACGATGTTCCGGCCTCGGCAAGAACGGCTGCAAGATTCTTCATTACCTGTGTAGCCTGTGCGGTGATACCCTCGGCCTCTACCTCGCTTGTTGCGGGGTTGATGGGTACTTGTCCCGATGTGAACAACATATTTCCGCAGATGATGGCCTGTGAGTAAGGGCCGATAGCCTCGGGGGCTGCACTTGTATAAACTTTCTTTATCATAATTGTATTATTTTAGGTTATTTTATTTTTAAATTAGGTCGCAAATTTTGTAGCCTTCCGCTAAAATTGATTTTTTAATTTCCTCAATCTGGCTAAAGTCGCGTGTCTCCATATTTACGCGCAGATAACAGCCGTTAATGGCCATTGCAGCATTTGTGCGCTCGTGGTGTACCCCAATGACATTGCCACCGTGCATAGCAATTATGCGCGAGATATTCTGTAACTGTCCGGGCTTGTCGGTGAGCTCGACGGTGAGCATATAGATGCGTCCCGAGGTCAGCAGGCCTCGCTTAATTACGCGGTCGAGTATGTTGACGTCGATGTTTCCACCCGAAACAACGCATACGGCGTTCTTGCCCTTGATGGGGACTTTGTTGAACATTGCAGCTGCTGCCGATACTGCACCTGCTCCCTCGGCAATGAGTTTCTGATGCTCAATCATCGAGAGGATGGCTGCTGCAACCTCGTCGTCGGTAACGGTAACAATGTCATCGACATATTTTCCGCATAGGTCGAAGGTGTTCTCGCCCGGTTGTTTAACTGCAATACCGTCGGCAATGGTAGATACTGCGCCCAGACGTTCTATCTTATTGCTGCGAAGCGACTCGACCATACTGGGAGCACCGCTCGATTGTACACCATAAACCTTAATCTTGGGGTTGAGCGACTTTATAGCGTATGCCACTCCCGAGAGCAGGCCGCCGCCACCGACGGGGACAATCACTGCGTCAATATCCTGCATCTGATTCAGAAGCTCAAGGCCTATTGTGCCCTGTCCTGCAATTACATCAATATCGTCGAAGGGGTGGATGAATGTGTAGCCAAACTCGTCGCGCATCTGCAATGCACGTTGATAGGCATCGTCATATACTCCCTCGACCAAACAAATCTCGGCACCGTAGCCGCGTGTGGCTTCAATCTTTGAAATTGGGGCGCAGTCGGGCAGACAGATGGTCGATTTTATACCGTTTTTTGTGGCTGCAAGGGCAACGCCTTGTGCGTGGTTACCTGCCGAGCAGGCAATAACTCCCTTGGCTTTCTCGGCATCTGATAATTGCGAGATTTTATAGTACGAACCGCGTACCTTGAACGAACCTGTAAGTTGTAGGTTCTCGGGCTTTAGGTAGATGTTGGCCGCGCTGTTGATTTTGGGCGCGTGGATAAGATCGGTGCGACGTATTACACCCTTCAGCACGTACGATGCGTGGTATATTTTGTCGAGTGTCAGCATAATGTTGAGTTTTTAGTCGGTTATTGTTTTTTTATTATTGTTTGCAAAGGTACAACCATTTTTTTTCTTTTTGCTCTAAAAGGGAAAAATATGTATAATTTATATTGTTTTTTTATTGTCGGGACTTCTAAAATATTTTTAACGTGTGATGCTGATTTATTGCAGCAGGGGGAGAATGTCCCGCTCGAATATACTGCGGTGGATAATGCGGTAGTGGGGGTGGTGGGCCTTGCGGTACTCGGGGCTGTGGTGCATCACATATTCGCCTCTTTCGAGCATTGCGGCAATAGCTGTCGAGTCGGCACTGAAATTCTTCAGTGTGGGGCAGACGCTGCGTACCTCTTTTATTATCTTTTGCCACAGGGCTTTCCACTCCTCGGTGGCGTGCTGCATCGAATAGTCGGCGCTTGCCATAAAGGCGTCGGTGAGGCAGTCGCTTGTTATGCGTCCATCTTTTATTGCCGATAGATTAACGCGTATAAACTCGCCGCGCCAGCCGCAAGGTTCGTAGTAGCTGCCAACGAGACTGTCGGCGGTGCTGAGCTCGTTGTCGATATATTTTTTTACATTTTCGCGGTTGGATAGCAGATGGGCCACGCCATAATAATCCTGAAAGCAACTTTTGTAAATATCTTGCAGGGTGGTCGAGGGGTAGCGTTCGCACATTGTTTCAATTGCCTGCCTAATGTCGCTGTTGCTCTCTCTGTGGCAATTGCTTAGAGCGAGCAGTGTCATTATTATAAAAAGTGTTCTTTTCATTACCGTCGTAAAATAATGGTGCTAAGGTAATATTTCTTTTCTAAAATATTGTGTTTGTGGTTGTGAATAAAAAGTTTGTGCACCGAAATTTTTCCGATGCACAAACGAAGTACCTAACTATAAAATTTATATGCTTATATTCATTATCTTCCGACTGTTAATCGGCAAGCAACGAGATTAGTGCTACTGTGCCAATTACGGCTGCGGCCGCCCCGACAATGTCGTCGTTACAATTGTGGTGGTGGACAATGGGACGGTGGCCGTGATTGTGGTGGCAGTGGTTTACTATTACTTTGGGCTTGTGTACGTGTCCGTGGTTGTGTCCGTGCTTGCCCGGTTTGTTTCCGCCTTTTCCAATATGGATATTTTTGCTGCCGGGCTTATTGTCTTTCTTACCAATGACGTTGCCACGTTTGTCGTTCTTGCCGAAGCTCTTGTCGTGTTTCTTCTTGTCGCTTCCTCCTCTTTTGGAATCTACTTGTACACGACCGTTACCTCTTTTTTCGCCTCTACTCTGTGCCGAAACCTGTGCAGGCATAAGCAATGCGCCTATAATCACTGCAATAATCATCATCTTTTTCATAGTTGTAACTTCTAAGGGTTAAACTTCTTTTTTCGTAATTGTTACACTGCAAAGGTAGTGGCATAAAAATCCCCCTGCAACGAAAAAAACCTAATCGTCGCAGGGGAAATTCCTAAAGTGTGTGGGGATTTTCCCTTATTGCTTGTAGCGGTGTATCTGTGGCGTGCGTATGCCGGGTTTGAGCTCGCCTCCTATATATATAATATTGTTGTTGTGCGATAGGATGAGAGCGCCTGCACGTGCATAGGCTCTGTTTTGGTCGATGAGGCTCCAATTGCCGCTCTTTGTGTCGAATTTCATAAGTCGGTGGTTGAATCGATACCACTCGCAGGGTTGCAACATATAATCGGCCTTGTCGATAAGGGCGTATGTGCCCGAAATTGCGTCGGTGAAAATGTCGCGATTCACGCCTCCTGCGGCGACAATTGTGCTGTCGTTGATGAGTGTGGCTGTACCGCCCGAGAGGGTAATTGCCTCGCCGTTGATTGTGGCGTCGGGCAGTGTGCTCCATTGGCCTGTTGCGAAGCTGTAACAGAGCCCGTCGGTGTGTGCTATTGCGTCGCCAATGCTGTCGGCCGGGCAGAATCCTCCCCATACAAAGAGGGCGTTGCTACCTGCCGCGCACACCGGCTGTACACGCGGGCGCGAGGGCATCGGGGGGAGCTCGTGCCACCCCTCGGCGATATTCTCAAGGTCGAGTACAAACACTCGATTCGAGGGCTTGCCGTTGGCGTTGCCACCTACAATATATACCTTGCCACTGGCTGCCGAGCCTGCGGTGTTGTCAATAGTACAGGGCAGGGGTGGTAACTGCTCTACTGCGCACTCTGTGGTAAGGTCGATGCTTATTACAGCGGCTGTCGCACTGTCGCTGTTCATTCCTCCGGCGATAATCCAGCGCCCATCGGTCGTCTGAATGTTTGCTCCGTAGCCCGAGGCTGCGGGCAGCTCGCCACTCTTTTCCCACGCCAATGTGTCGCCCAATGCGGCACGGTATATTCCCTTATAGTAACGCTTGGCGCCACCCTCGGCTGCGGGTGTCTCGGGGAAATTGCATCCGCCGGCAATAAGTAGGTAATTCTCGTGTGTGGCCGCGTAGCAGGCCGATACACCTTGTTCAAATCCCTGCTCGGTAGAGGGCATTGTACCAATCTCTTTTAAAGCAGGCGCTTCGCCCTTTGAGCCGTCTGTGCAGCCCAAGAGCGAAGCGATTATCAGTGTCGGAAAAAATCTTTTCATTACTCCATATTTATGGTTTTTGGACGCAGTGCAAAGAACTGAATGAGCAGCGACAGCACTGTAACACCACCCAACAGCGCAAAGCCTGTTCCCAGTGAAAGGCTGCCGAGTGCAGTTGTAATTGCAGCGCCGCCCAGCACGCCCGACATATTTATAAAGCCGTATGCCGTTGCACGCTGACGCGAAGGCACAAACTGACATAGGATAGGCATTGTGTTTGTGTCGAAGAAGCCGTAGCCTATTCCGAAACACAAAATAGCAAAGACAACAGCTACGAGGCTATCGCCCAATCCCATAAATACAAGTGAGGGCACAATGAGTGCAAGGCCTATACAACTTGTAAAGACGCGTCCGCGTACATTTTTCTGCACCCATCTATCCGATATTCTTGCACCTATCATAGCGCCTATAAACGATGCTCCTGCAAGGCAGATAACTGCTGTGGGGCCTGCATAGTGCATAGCCTCCTTGGGGTCGAGACCGAAACTGCCTGCTATTACCTTGGCTACAAGCTCGGGCAACCAATTCTTTGTTGCCCATCCGGGCATACTGAGTGTGGTAAATACAAACAGCACCGCCCAAAAGGCCATATTGCTGAGTACAAGAGAGATGCTCTTTAGTACATTCGGTTGGTTGGCGTCTTTAACACTCTTGGCGCTCTTCTCGCGTCCCGGGTCTTTTACAAGCGCAATAAGTACAATGGAGTAAACCATTCCCACAAAACCGCATACAAGGAACACGGTGTGCCAACTGCTTAACTGCTCCGAGAATATCGAGCCGAATCCGCCGGCAACCTGTCCCAGATAGAGGCCTGTCATATGTATGCCGATAGCGGTCGAGCGTGTCTTTCCGCTATGAATATCGGCAATGAGCGACAGGGCTGCCGGGATGTACAACGCCTCGCTGAATCCCATCACCGCACGTAAAGCATACAGCTCCCAGTAAGTATCGACGTATCCCATAAGGAATGTAACGGCCGACCATACGAAAAGGCTTCCAACAATAAGATTCTTGCGGTTTACGCGGTCGGCAATAGTACCCGAAATAGGACTCATAAGACCGTATATCCACATAAAGGCAGCCATCAGCGCTCCCCAACCCCAAGGGCCTGTATAGCTCTCGGCAACCTCGATAATATCTTCGGCCATATGGAAGCGCATTGTACTAAGCATCTGCCTGTCCATATAATTAAGGAAGGCAACACCCGAAAGCAGTACAACCACTAACCACGGGTACCATTTTTTTTCTGTTATTTTGTTCATTTTCTTTTTTTTACTTATTGGTTAGAATGTTACAAAGGTCGAAGCTCTTTATGAGCATACGGGGGATGTGGAACGGGCCTTTGAAGATGTTGCCCTTTGCGGGCTGTGCCACTGTTCCGTCGCGGTGCAGATAGCCGTACCACTCGCCACACTCCTCGTCGGGGAAATGTGCGTAAGTCCATTCGCTTATCTGTTTGTGCCATACAAGATATTTGTCGTCGCCTGTTGCCTCGTAGGCATAGAG
Organism: uncultured Bacteroidaceae bacterium; assembly: GCA_964470845.1. GTDB lineage: Bacteria > Bacteroidota > Bacteroidia > Bacteroidales > Bacteroidaceae > HGM04593. The sequence goes on from CAYYEL010000046.1 coordinate 6,727, forward strand.
GGTGGCGATGATAGCCTCGGTCTGCGGCCACCAGAATTTCATATCCTGCGAGTAGTCCTGTGGGGGCAGATTGCGACAGTCGCGGAAATTGATAATGCCGCCATACTGTTTGTCCCAGCCCCACTCCCACGACCAGTCGAGGATGGTGAGTGCTTGAGTGGTAAGCTCCTTGTCCCAACCACGATTCTTTGCCTCTTCGAGCAAGAACCAAGCAGTCTCTATGCAGTGTCCGGGGTTTATTACGCGGCCGTTGCAGGTGTCTATAAATTCGCCGTTGGGGCCCACCATTTCGAGCAGTGCCTTAAACTCGGGCTTCATAAAATCCTTGAGCGAGGCTATCGACTCGTTTATCTGTTGGTAGAGTACAGGGTCTTTGATTACCTCGCGTATGCGCGATGCGGTGTTTATGAGAATCATCACCAATGAATGTCCTTTGGCTCTGAGTGTCTCAAGATATTTGGGCTCCATATATCCGGGGGTGGCAACAAAGTGGCGTATGTCCTTGAATAGTTTAAGAGCCTTTTGTGCGTATGTTGCATCGCCCGATGCCTTGGCATACTCGGCCATTGCTATTGCCGCAAAACTCTCCGAAAAAACGTAGCGGCGTTTGCGCAGGGGAGTGCCGTCGGCTTTTACCTCGAAATACATACGACCGTCGGTGTCGAAACAGTGTGCCTCAATAAAATCTATCGTGCTCTTTGCTGCTGCCAGCCACTCGGGATTCTTCTCGACGGTGTTATAGGCGAAACTGCACACAAAGGCGAATCGTCCCTGAAACCACACCGATTTTGTACTGTCGATGAGCGAGCCGTCGCGGTCGAGGCAGGTATATACACCGCCGTTTACGCGGTCGAGGCCGTTTTTGAGCCAGAAGGGCATAATATTCTCGGTGAGGTCGAGGCGATATTTGTCGGCCCAATCGGTAAGATATTTTTTCCAATCCATAGTTTGTCGATTGCTTTTTTATTTATTGTTTTTTTTGCGGCCCCAAGGCTGATAAGTAGGTGAGCGCAGCGACACTGCCGTTTGTGCACCGCTGCGCTCACATTATTTTTATCGGGGCTTGTTGTTCATAGGATACAGTTTCTTAGAATTTGTTGCAACGCTCAAAGAAGTTAATAGCCTCAAGCTCCTTGCACATTGCGGCCTCCTCGTCGTCGGTCATATTGCGGAAGGGGGTGCGGTTCTTTCCAAGGTCGAGGCCTATGAGTTTCATAATCCTCTTACCACCCACGATATTTCCACGATAGTGACAAATTACGTTGATAACCTCTTGCGAGAAATTCTGAAGCTCGCGTGCCTTTTCAAGATCGCCGGCGTTCCACGCATCTATTATGCCCACAAGATTGCAACCATTGTAGTTTGTTGTTCCGCCTATGCCACCCTGTGCACCGCCCATTGCAAGGCAGGGAAGGATGGTCTCGTCCTGTCCGTGGAGCATATCGAATTTACCATTCTTGTACAGACGACATTGGTTGTACTCGTACATACTCTCAAATGTATATTTGATACCGGCAAAATTGGGGATACGTCCATCAACAGCCTGCAAGAACTCGACCATAGAGAGGTATGCGCCGTTGAATGCGGGAATGTGGTAGAAATAGAAGGGAAGCTCGGGTGCGGCCGATGCAATCTCCTCACAATATTTCACAAGCTCCTCGACACGACCAACCTTGGGGAAGGGAGGTGCCATTGCTCCAATGCCAAATACACCCAACTTCTGTGCGTGCTCGGCCATACGACGGCTCGATTTTACGCAGGTGCTGCCCACGTGAACAATAATCTTGAAGTCTTTGGGAGCAGCTGCCACCCACGCCTCGGTGAGCTTAATTCTCTCCTCCTCGGTGAGCATATAACCCTCGCCCGAGGAACCGTTGATGAACACACCTTTTAGACCATTCTTTGCAAGCATCTGTGCGTATGCGGGGATGGGCTCGTAGTTTACTTCGCCATTCTCGTAGAAGGGAGTGAACGGCGCATTGATAAGACCGATAATCTTTTCCATAATTCTGTTATTTAGAGTTTCTTAATGTTTCTCATCTTAGGGCAGTCGTGCACACACGATGAACCTCACTTTGCTGATTAGGCAAAATGATAGCAAAAAAAGTAAAAAAAAATGTAATAAGCAAATTTGTTGGGACAGTTGTTATTACCGGCATAAAAAAAAGAGGCCCGGGCCTCTTTTTTTTTATTCTCAAACTATTTTAAGAAATAATCGACTGTTGTTACTACGCGTATTTTTTTTAGCTGCGGGGTGTTAGGGTCGCTTCTTATGCTGAATTGTCCCTGATTGGCTTGTCGGATACCGCCGAGCGTGCTCTTGGAGTCGTCGGCAAATTTTTGGGCAACGGCGCGTGCGTTGCGTGTGGCCTCCTCAATCATCTGCGGCTTAATCTCATTCAGAAGGGTAAATTCAAATTCTGTCAGGTAGCGATAATCCTGCCCGATGGCGATGCCTTGCTTCATTAGTAGGGCCATACTGTTCATTAGTTGCATAACCTTTTCGACTTGTGGCGAAATTACGGTTACGACAGCCTCGGCCTGATAGCGGTATTTTATGTTGTCGGGGGTGTAGGATTGTGCCTCGCGGTCGGTTACTTTGGGCGATGAGAGGATTATCTCGTTGTCCGATATTCCATTCTCGCTTAGAAAGGCAAGAATGGCGCTTTTGTTCTTCTCGACTGCGGTGTAAAGTTCGTCGAGGTTGTTGCTTACGCAGTTGTAGGGTAGCGGCCACACTACTTTGTTGGCTTTTACTTCGCGCTCGGCAAGGCCTTTGACGGTTACGTAACGGTCTTTATCGGCTATTTTTTCGATGCTGTCGCCGACGCAGTTGCCCAGCACGCACAATCCAATCATTATGCAGATGCCGATGCTTGAGAGACCCGATAGCTCAAATTCAAATTTTCTCATTGCTTATTGTTTTTTGTTTCTTTGATAAGAATATCGAAGATATTCTGCACTCGCTGTGTGAAATATTGAAGTAAACTTCATATTTTCCGCTCGTTTGTTTGTTTCTTTGAGGTAAACTCGAAGATTTTCTGCGCTCGCTGTAAAAATCTAAAGCAAGCTTTATTTTTTGCTCGCTTGTTTCTTTCTTTGCCTCTTTGGGCAAATGTAACTAAAAAACAGATTCTTGATGCAAAAAATGGTGAAATATGTATTAAATAATCTCTTTTATGTAAAAAAGACCAGAGCCAATGAGAAAAAAGGCCTGCGTCGGGAATAAAAAACCGACGCAGGCGCATTGTGAATGTGCATCTTCTGCTCTTTATTTTACAGTGATTGTGTTGATGTTCAATGTTCCTGTTACGTTGAATGTTACACTGCTGCTCTCGCCCTCCCAACTGCCGTCTTTGAGGCTGCCGCTCGTGGGCTCCATTGTGCTCACCTTATAGCCGTCGAAGAGTATGCTTGAGATACTGCCCTCGGTGGTGCTTATTGTGATTTTGGAATTTTTGTAGGTGCGCAGCTCTATTGTGCCGTTGGTCTTTGTCCATATTCTCACGGGGGTGCTTGCGCTGCCTTGTGCGATATTTATCGAGACGTTACCGCTTGTAAATGTGATATTGTCATATTCGACGCCTGCACCCTGTGTGGCACCGGGCTCAACCTCGGCGGGGTTGACCGAGGGGTTCAGGGCTGTGGGATTGGTAAAGTCGAACAGTGTGCCGTCGCTGCTCGCACCCTCGTCGTCGTTGCCCTCGTCGGGTGTGCTGCTGCCGTCGGCTGCCTCAACGGTTACGGCCATTGTGTTGACAAATTCGCTGCGGCTGACGCCTATTGCATAGCCTGTTACGATAATCTCACGACCGTCGAGGTTTGCGTCGATGAGGCCCTCTTTGGGGTAGGAGATGCTGCCTACTGCAACCTCGGAATCGCTAATCTCGACGTTGTAGTAGTATCCGTCTATTGTCAATTTTCCTTTGTAGCGGATGTATTGCACTGTGGGGGCTTCGAGATAGGCGTCCAATGCTGCACCGTTCATCTCGGTGGGGGTGGGACGGTTAACCTCGGCTGTTCCTGTTTTTTCTATTGTTGAGCTGTTGGGGAATTGTAAAAGTCCTGCATACTCTGTTGTCTCGCCACTCACTTTTACAACGTCGCCATCGTAGTAGCCTTTGTCCTCGCCCAGATAAACGAGAATTGTGCCTGTACCGTCATTTACGAGGAAGCCGCGTGCATAGGTGGCTACTATTGTTCCTTGTACGGTGGCTGCTCCGCCGCCGGCTGCAATTACGCTGCCGATGCTGCTCACTCCGTCGGGGTTCTCGGGTGCATTGCCCACAAATTCGTAGGCCGATACGCCTTTTAGGCCTGCTACGCCAAAGTATTTTTCGATGTTTCCGGTGAGTTTAACCTCGCGCTTGTAGTTGCCGGAATTATCGACAAGGTTCAATGCGCTGCGCACTGCACCGCTGGGAAGCTGCACGGGCATACAGTTGTCGGGGTTGGTCTCGTCGGGTGATGCTGCGATGAGTAGGTTGGTTGTTGCTGTGGCCGATGCACTGAATTTGCATCCGTCGCTATATACTTGTCCGTCGATTGTACCTACAATGTAGCATCGTACTATTGCGGGGAGCGACTCGCCTGCAGTAAACGCGGCTTTTGCCTCATCGACAGTGTACTCTTTTACCTCGGGCTTCTCTTCCTCGGTAACTACGCCGTGAGCCACGATGAAATTACGTACCTCCCACGTGCCGGCCTTCTCCTTTGCGGTGTATTTAAGGGCGAATGTTACGCTGCTCTTTCCCATAAACGCTTCGGGGACGGCAACGTGTGCCTTGGCAAATGTTACCCAATCGACACCCTCGATTGCACCGTAAGGAACGTCGGTCCACGTTGCTGTTGCGGGGTCGCCTGTATAGTCGGCGCTCAGGAGCAGCTGATGGTTGGCTGCAACCTTTCCACTCTCGGCATAGCGTATAATGTACTCGAATTTTATGTAAGCCTCGGTCTCATTGCTGAAATCAACGGTGGGCGAGATGAGCCAACTTTCGGCTGCATTGTTTGTTCCGTCGGCATAAGAGGTTGCCTTGGCTGTGCTGTAATCTATAATCCAAGGGTAGTTGCCC
>CAYYEL010000046.1:11901-19139 GCA_964470845.1 uncultured Bacteroidaceae bacterium
GAGGTTGCCTTGGCTGTGCTGTAATCTATAATCCAAGGGTAGTTGCCCTCGGTCTCAACGGTGCTGAACGTGCCGAAGCCGTTGGCGAAACTCTCGCTTATATATACGCCCTCGGGGAGGGTGCTGCCGCCTGTGTTCTCGCCGGGAAGCGTGTAGGGGGCGGGGACATCTTCGCAGGCACTGAATGCAACTGCCGATAATGCCCAAAATGCTAAATTTTTAAATAGTCTCATATTGCTGTTTTTTAATTATTTACGTTTGTTATATCGTTTGTTGAACTGAGCATAAATTGCCAATAGTCGCGGTAGCGTGTGAGCACGCCGGTAATGTTTATACGACCCTCGGGCAGGGGCTCATTGGCAAAGTCGGCATAGGTGCTGAAGCGGAAGAGTACGTTGGTCTTTCCCATCTTTATCTTGCGCTCTACTACATTGTTGTAGGCCTCGTTCTCGGGTGCGTAAAGGTTTATGCCGTTGCCCTCCTCGAATTGTACGTTTGTGAGGCGTACGTATCGGGGCAGTGTTGCCTTGTTGGCGCTTGTGAAGAAACTATCGTCAATGTCCAAGGGCTCGATGCCGTGATAATCGGCAGCGGGTGTTCCCACCAATTTTACGTGTTTGGGGAATGTGGCTTTTGCCATACGTCCGATGCTGCCGTTGTAAAGGCCGCCAATCTGCGCAAGATTGCCATAGCCTCCGACGTGCAGCCCTTTACAGTCTATTATCACTTTTTGGCCGCGTGCCATCACTGCATATAGTCCTACGTCGTTTACGCCCACTATTATCGAGCCTGTACCATCGTCAATTACAAATTGTTTGTAGATGTTGCCACTCTCGTCGTTGGCAATTACTACTCCCTCGATTATTATATTGTCGGTAATCTCTTCGACACTGCTCGATGATATTACCGAGGCATATTTCTCTTTCAATTGGGCAATAGTGGTGTTTGCCTCGCCGATGCTGTTGTTGCCATAGGGGGGCTGCGAAAAATCGGGCTCGTCAAAGTCGTTCATACAGGCTGTTGTCGTAAAGAGTGTAAGCCCTAAATAAATCAGATATTTTACTGCTTTCATATTTTATCTTTTTCAGGGGGTTAGAAACGTAGGCTGATGTTTAAATAAAAATTGAATGCGTTGGCATAGTAGAGATAGGGGTTTTTCGAGAATTTGTAGGTGCGAGCCTCGCCGTCCGAGTAGTTGTCGTCGCGATTCTGCTCGTATCCGCCTGTAACCATATTCTCGTTGTTCAGAACATTCTGTAATTGCAGGTTGATATTCAGACGTTGTCCACCGCGCAGATTGATGCTTTTGCCTATTGAGGCATCGACCAGCCAACCGCCTTTACCCTTGTACTGCGAGGGTATGTCGAGCTTAGTGTTACCCTCGCTGTCAATAACAGGGTCGCCTACAACGCTTGATAGACGGCGGTACGATGATGCACCGATATACACTCGGTCGTAGTAGTTGGCTGCGGCACTCAGATACCAACCGTTGGTGTTATAATCGACGCCCATACTAAGTGCAGTAAGGGGTGTACCGTCGATGTGAGCGCCTTTCATATATACCTTGTCGCTTTGTACAATCTTCTCATTCTCGCTAATGAGGAATCCGTTGCCATTGTTTGTGTATTCGGCCTCGTTTATTGTTCCTACAAAATTGAGCGATAGGGACGAGGTTATGTTATATACAATTGCAGCCTCGGCGCCATAGTGTTTCTTTTGCAGTCCTGTCATTGACAGATAGGTGAAATTAGAGAGCATATCATTGTAGAATGCGCTCTGCTCGACTACGTCGTCAAATTGTGTGTAGTAGCCTGTTACTTTAGCTGTAACAGGGCCGAGTGTCAGTTTGTACGATGCTTCGACGTTAAGAATACTCTCGTTCTTGAGACCATATACAAAGTCGTTGCGCATACGGGGTGCTACAAAAGAGTTGTAGGCCAATGGGGCGCGTTTCTCGTATCCTGCACCCAATGTGATGGTGTTGTTTCCGTTTATGTTCCACGCGAGTCCTATCTTTTCGCCGCCGCCAAGAAATTTAGCAGTGCCGCTGCTTCCCTTTGAGTTGTTTATGGCGCGTCCGTTACGCATATTTCCGTAGCGCTCCATTGTTGTGCCGTCGATGTGTGCACCAACCGAAAGTGAAAAATTATTTTGGCTGAAAGAGTGCTCAAGGAACAGGCGTGCGGTGTTTACGTAAATGTCGTAGTCGTAGCCGAATGTGTCGCCCTCCTTAATTACTCGGTTGGGGTGGTCAACGTCGTTCTGCACGTAGTCGCTGTTCGGCGCAAAGTCGCCCACTGAGAATTTGTCAATGTCGGTGCCGTAATTCTCCGAGCCTAAAAGGTCGTCGAGCGTCTTGTAGTGCATTCCCTTTGTTGTTCCAAGGTTTATGCCGAGTGTGAGCCTGTTGTGCTTGTCAAACTCGTGGTTCAGCACCGAGCTCATATTAAGCATCATCTGGTCGTTGTTGCGTTTCTCGACATAATAGAGCGCATTGCCTCCCGTTGCGTTTGCCTGTCTGTTGGCAAAGTACATATAGTCCCAATTTATCTGTCGGTTGGCTTTTGAGGCTTTCCAATAGTTGTATCGCGCTTGCCAATCGGCAACCTCGTCGTCGGTGGGAGTATAGTTTATATCCCATACGTCATAGGCTGCACTGGGCAGATTCTGATAGTAGTTGGGGCGGGGGTCGGCTGCGTTGCCGTTCCATCCGAGGGCTGTCGTGCCATATTTCGAGTATTTTCCGGCTACTGTGGTTGTGAGCTTTGTCTCATTGTCAATCTGCCAATCCCAAGTGAAGAGTACGGTGGGCTCGTATGATGTTACCACGCGCGCATTGCGTTTCTGCCCATCCTGATAGCCCCAGTTGGGGTTGTAGTAGTGGCTGTTGGCGAGCCAATAGGCCTCTTCGGTGGCTGCACCCTGCTGGGCACGCTCGGTGGGCGAGCCCCACGTGGCAAATGATATTGAATGTCTTTCGTTTATTCTCTTTTCGATGGCAAGAAAATATCCTAATGAGTTGTAGAATGTACCCTCGATTACTCCCTCGTTGGCCCAGCGGTACGAGGCTGACGCTGTCAGTGCCCAACCGTTGTCCATAAGGCCGGTGGAGTAGGTGTACATTGCGCGGGCAATGTAGTTGCGGTTACACCCCACGAGTGATGCTTTGTGCCCGGCTGCATATTGGCTGGCACGCATATTTATGTTGCTTGCGCCTGCTACGGGAGCATAACCGAAACTCGACGCTTCGAGGAATGTAGAGCCCTCTTTGTTGCGTGTGGCATCGTTAAGGCCTCCAATCATACCGTAGCTGAAACTGCCACGCTCGGCGTCGTTCAGAAGCACTCCGTTGGCATAGACGTTGCTGTACATATTTTCGTAGGCGCGTACTCTGAAACGCATAGGGCTGAACAGATAGCCCACCTCGGATAGAAAATAGTCGTCGCTTGAGGTTGTCATTGTCGATGAACCTTGTATCACATCCTCGTCCTCGTCGAGTTGTCCCTCGGAGAAGGTAAAAGCATCCTTGTCGTTGCTTGTGATAAACTCCTCGACGGCGACACTGTCCCGCAGATGGCGTATCGCAGGGTCGCGTTTAATGCTTTTGTCGAGCTTCTCTTTGCCGCCGCGCAATAAATCTACTTGTGCAGTGGTGTCTGTCGGGCTCGACAAGAAACCAATAAGCAGCAGTGCTGCAATTTTTAAAAATCTACTCATAATATATTTTTTATTTTTTTGCTACAATAGCCGATTTTTTTTTGTTTGGTTTACTACAAACAAAAGCCTACGAAGATACGAAAAAAGTGTTTAGCCGACAAAGTAAAAAATGGGTTTTTATATTTAAATAGCATTAAATGTACCTTGTCTTGTGATTTTTTCTTGTTTAGAGTGTGAATGTAAATTTAAAAAATACTATTTTTACAGAAGATTAACGAATATGTAAATTATATAATAAGGTATATGCGTAGATTTTTAATTTCCTTTTTTGCTCTTATCCTTTTTGTGATAAATGTAGCGAGTGTCGCTGCACAGAAAAAATATGAGGTTTATAGTGTGGGATTCTATAATCTTGAGAATTTGTTCGATACGATTCACGATGCAGGAAAGAATGATTTTGAGTTCCTGCCCGAGGGTACGAATAAATGGGGTACAATGAGATACTCCAATAAGCTCAAGAATATGGCTACGGTGCTCAATGAGATGTCAACCGATATGTTGCCGATGGGGCTTGCGGCTGTAGGAGTGTCCGAAATAGAGAATCATCGAGTGCTCGACGACCTTGTGAAGCATCCTGTTCTTGCGCATCGCGGATGGAAAATTGTACACATCGAGGGACCCGACCGTCGCGGTGTCGATTGTGCTCTGCTCTACAATCCACGCCTTTTTACTCCTGTGGCAAGCAGACTTGTACCTTATACAACCGAGGATAATGATACAACCTATAAGACGCGCGGCTTTCTTACGGTGAGCGGAAATATGGCCGGCGAGTGTGTGCATTTTATTGTGAACCATTGGCCGTCGCGCTATGCAGCGTCGCCTGCACGCGAGCGTGCAGGCGAGCTTGTCAAGGCGATAAAGGACTCGCTGATGGCGCAGAATCCACAGTCGAAGGTTATAATAATGGGTGATATGAACGACGACCCCGACGATAAGAGTATGAAGGCTTGTTTAGGGGCTAAGCGCGAGCAGAATCAGATAAAAAGTGCCACCGACCTTTATAATCCGTGGTGGAATGTTTTGCGCAAGAAGGGCCTCGGAACATTGAAATATAAAGGTAAATGGAATCTTTTCGACCAGATTGTATTTAGTGGCAACCTTGTGGGTAAAGACCGCACGACGCTAAAATATTACAAGCCCGAGATTTTCTCGCGCAGCTATATGTTGCAGACCGAGGGTAAATACAAAGGTTCGCCCAAGCGTACACACGCGGGTGGTGTGTGGCTCAATGGTTACAGCGACCACCTTCCGGTGATTATATATCTTATCAAGGAGCAGAAGTAATCGCTGCTTCTTTTAATGGTGGCGCAGGTTGTCTAAACAATCCTTGAATATATTGACTGCCCGGGATGGGTGGTCAATATTTTTTTATCCTTACGCAACAGAGCGCAAATGGTGTGTCAATTTTGTGTGTCTGCAAGCCTAAATGCTTTTTTTGACATTTATCGCACCCTGCAATTCGCCAATAAATGCCGAATTTCACCCCTAAATATCGAAATTGCCCATATTTGACGGGCTACGCTACATATTTTTTGCCTAAACAATGAGGCGTCATATTTTTGTGCCAAAATAAAGATTATTACTTTTATGAAGGCATTAAAAATTGGTGATATTATTGTGAATACTCCTATTGTACAAGGAGGAATGGGTGTGGGAGTCTCGCTCTCGGGGCTTGCTTCGGCGGTTGCCAACGAGGGTGGCATTGGTGTTATCTCGGCAGCCGGTCTCGGACTTTTATATAATGAATATTCGCACGATTATAGCGAGGCCGGAATTTGGGGAATGCGTCAAGAAATACGCAAGGCGCGTCAGGCTACAAAGGGTGTTATCGGCGTTAATATTATGGTTGCGCTCACACATTACCCCGAGCTTGTAAGAACGGCAATAGAAGAGGGTGTTGATATAATTTTTGCAGGTGCCGGTCTGCCACTTAATCTGCCGTCTTTTCTTGTCGAGGGCTCAAAAACCAAGCTGGTTCCCATTGTCTCGTCGGCACGTGCGGCGAAACTCATCTGTACAAAATGGTTTTCGGAGTATAAATATCTGCCCGATGCTGTTGTTGTCGAAGGGCCTATGGCGGGCGGTCATCTGGGCTATAAATATGAGCAGATTGATGATGAGGCTTTCTCGTTGCAGGCAATCGTACCCGAGGTTGTTGCCGAGCTCAAAAAAATAGGTGAACGTCATAATTGTACTATTCCTGTTATTGCCGGCGGTGGAATATATAGTGGCGAGGATATTTATAAGATTATGGCTCTTGGTGCAGATGCTGTGCAGATGGGTACTCGATTCGTCGTTACCGAGGAGTGCGATGCCTCGCCCGAGTTTAAACAGGCTTATATTGGTGCAAAAAAGGAGGATATTCAGATAATAAAAAGCCCTGTGGGGCTTCCGGGACGTGCTGTCTGCAATAGTTTCCTCGATAAGGTTGCCCGTGGCGAGTGTCGTCCGCAGAAATGTGCATTCAATTGCTTAAAGACCTGTGATATTGAAAAAACACCATATTGTATTATGTTGGCTCTTTACAATGCTTACAAGGGACGAATGACACACGGCTATGCTTTTAGCGGCTCTAATGCGTGGCGTTGCGACAGAATACTCACTGTGAAGGAGTTGATGGATTCGCTGCGTAGCGAGTATGCCGATTATGCGGCCAAGCAATTGTAAATTTAAGTACTATATTTGATTTTCTTGGCGGTGTGTCATAATTAACGAATTGTTTCGTTGTTATTGATATTAAGGCTCGGTCGAGTATCGATGTACACTACTTACGCCTTAAAACTCAACACCTTGTGTTTTGTCAATTCTTGTAAATCTAACAGAGCTGTGCCAAAAAAACTTTTTTTGGCACAGCTCTGTCCTCGAATGGGCGCTCTTTAAAGGTCTAATCGACTTTCGACCATCTCCCAATCGACAATGTCCCATAGGCGCTTTACGTGTTCGGCACGCCTGTTCTGATAGTCTAAATAGTAGGCGTGCTCCCATACGTCAATGCCTAATAGGGGTTTACGCCCTAATCGCAAGGGGTTGTCGCCATTGTGGCAACGAATGACTTCTAATTTGCCACGCTCGTCCTGTGCAAGCCACGCCCACCCCGAGCCGAATAGCGCCGAACAAGCATCCTGCATCTTCTGCTTCATTGTCTCGAAATTGCCAAAGTCGAAGCGGATGGCACTCAGAAGTGTACCGCCCGGGTGGTTGTTGGCCGATGTCAACGGAGTGAATTGCTCGAAATAAAGTGCGTGGTTAAGTACCTGTCCGGCGTTATCGAGCAGAGGACCTTCGGGTGCTTGTTGTACAATCTCGCGCAGGCTCATACCTTCGTACTCGCTACCGTGGGCCAGACGATTCAGATTATCGACGTAGGTCTGCATATGTTTGCCATAATGCAGCTCTATTGTGGTGTGTCCGATTATTGGCTCTAATGCGCTCGCGGGGTAGAGAAGGGTGGGCATTTGGTAGCCGATTGTGCTGTTTTTAACTACTGTACTCATATTCTCTTTTATTGGAAATCACTACTG
>CAYYEL010000047.1:0-18331 GCA_964470845.1 uncultured Bacteroidaceae bacterium
GGTTGGTCGATGCCAAGCTGGTCGAGCATAGCCGAGAATTTATGACGATTTTCGGCACGGTCGATTGACAGAGGCGATGTACCCAAAATAGGTACTGACTGACGATGCAGTTTCATTGCAAGGTTGTTGGGAATCTGTCCGCCCACCGATACTATCACACCGCCCGGCTGCTCAAGGTCGATTACGTCGAGTACACGCTCGAATGATAGCTCGTCGAAGTAGAGACGGTCGCACATATCATAGTCGGTCGATACAGTCTCGGGGTTGTAGTTTATCATAATTGACTTGTAACCCAGCTTGCGTGCTGTCTGAACGGCGTTTACCGAGCACCAGTCAAACTCAACCGACGAGCCTATGCGATAGGCACCCGAACCAAGCACAACCACCGACTTATCGGTCTTGTAGTAGTTTACATCGTAGCCGCTTACGGCGTATGTCATATAAAGGTAGTTTGTAAGCTCGGGGTGCTCCGAAGCAACGGTGTTTATGCGCTTAACGGCGGGAACAACTCCCATTTCTTTACGCTTGCTGCGCACCTGAAGCACGCCTTGCTCCATATTCTTACCCTCTTTCAGAACGAAACGGGCAATCTGGAAGTCCGAGAATCCAAGCTCCTTGGCCTTGCGCATAACATCGGCGGGAAGCTCTTCGAGGCTGTTGTAACCCTCAAGCACTGTCTTATAATCGACAATATTCTTCAGTTTACCAAGGAACCAAGGGTCTATCTTTGTCAACTCACTGATGCGCTCTATCGAATAACCCTCTTCAAGAGCACAAGCTATTGAGAAGATACGCAGGTCGGTGGGATTGGCAAGCTCCTCGTCGAGATTGTCGAAGTGAACGTGCTCGTTGCCCACGAATCCGTGCATACCCTGTCCTATCATACGCAGACCTTTCTGTATAACCTCCTCGAACGAGCGACCAATGGACATAATCTCGCCCACTGACTTCATACTCGAACCAATCTGACGCGACACGCCTGCAAATTTTGTAAGGTCCCAACGAGGAATCTTGCAAATGAGGTAGTCGAGCTCGGGAGCTTTATAGGCGCTGTTGGGAGTATCCATCTCACCAATCTCGTCAAGAGTATATCCAAGAGCAATCTTGGCTGCCACAAATGCTAAGGGATAGCCTGTGGCCTTAGAGGCGAGTGCCGACGAGCGGCTCAAACGGGCGTTCACCTCAATTACTCGATAGTCGTTTGTCTCGGCATTGAAGGCGTACTGTATGTTACACTCGCCCACAATTCCCAAATGACGTATGGCCTTAACCGAAATTTCTTGCATAAATTTCACCTGCTCGGGAGTGAGCGAACAGGTTGGAGCAACTACGATAGACTCGCCGGTGTGTATGCCCAGCGGGTCGAAATTCTCCATACTTGCTACTGTGAAGCAGTGATCGTTGGCGTCGCGTATCACCTCAAACTCAATCTCTTTCCAACCTTTGAGCGACTCCTCGACGAGTATCTGATTCGAGAAGGTAAATGCGCTCTCGGCAAGTTCTTTGAAGCTCGCCTCGTCGCGACATATTCCGCTACCCAAGCCTCCGAGTGCGTAAGCCGAGCGCACCATTACGGGGAAGCCTATACGACGGGCTGCAGCAATGGCATCCTCCATCGTCTCTACAGCCTCGCTCACGGGAGTCTTCATTGGAATCTCATCGAGTTTCTTTACAAAAAGGTCGCGATCCTCGGTGTACATAATAGCCTCGACTGATGTTCCGAGCACCTTTACACCATATTTCTGCAATATGCCTTTTTGATAGAGCTCTGTTCCACAGTTAAGTGCAGTCTGTCCGCCGAATGCCAACAGAATACCGTCGGGACGCTCTTTCTTTATAATCTCCTCGACATAATGCGTGTTTACGGGTAGAAAATAGACCTTGTCGGCAATACCCTCAGATGTCTGTATGGTTGCCACATTGGGGTTGATAAGTACCGACTGAATACCCTCCTCGCGCAGCGCTTTCAAAGCCTGCGAACCCGAATAGTCAAATTCTCCTGCCTGTCCGATGCGCAGTGCACCCGAACCCAGCAACAAGACTTTTTTCAGTTTCTCTTTCATACGTCTTTATTCATTTGAATGGAGCAACAGCCCCATATTATTACTTCTTAATATAAATTCACATTTCGCGAAGATAGTCAAAAAGTTGGGAAATGTGCAAAAAATTCCGTATAATATTTATAAAAAAACAGCCTCGAAACTCGCAAGCGAGCGTCAAAGCCGTTTTTTTCTATTTTTAAGCGTTTCTGATATACTTTTCGTAGTGCTCGACAAAAGCTCTGTTGACAAGCATATTTCCACCGGGAGTGGGATACTCGCCACTGAAATACCAGTCGCCCAAATGATTGGGGCAAGCCTCGTGCAAGCCTGTCAGACTTTGGAAAACAAGCTCAACCTCGGCCTTCAGATGTTTGGGACGCAGAATCTCGGCAATTTTTCGCGAAATTTCCTCGGCTGTAAATGGGCTGTATATTGCTTTTGTACAGTTCTTCATCTCGTTCAGAGGTTTTTTAAGCTCCTCGACACAGGCGACGTAGGTCTCATTGACAATATTCATAAGTCCTCGATCCTGCAACAATTCGAGCGCTGCAAAGAATGCCACAAAATGATCGAATTTCTCCATATCAATACCATAGTAGTCGGGGTATCTGATTTGCGGGCTCGACGACACCACAACAATTTTCTTGGGCTCAAGGCGGTCGAGAATATTGAGGATACTCTCGCGCAGCGTTGTTCCACGCACTATACTGTCGTCAATGACTACTAAATTATCAACTCCGGGACGTATTGTGTCGTAGGTAATGTCGTAAACGTGTCCGGCAAGGTCGTTGCGTTTGTCGCCGGTGGTGATAAAAGTACGCATCTTAATATCCTTATTGGCGACTTTCTCTTGACGCACGTTCTTGGCGAGAATTGCCTTTAACTCGTCGGTTGTAAACTGTTTGCCCGACGATAGTTCTTTCAGTTTCCACTCATTGAGATACTCCTCCATTGCCTCAACCATTCCATAGAATGCCATCTCGGCTGTGTTTGGGATAAAAGAGAATACTGTATTATCAAGATCGTAATCTACTGCTTTAAGAATCTTCTCGCACAGATTGGCGCCTAATTTCTTTCTCTCCTTATAAATATCACCGTCGTTGCCGCGACTAAAGTAGATGCGCTCGAACGAGCAAGGCAAGAATGCCAATTGCGGCATAATCTGCTCGGTACGAAGTTCGCCGTTCTTTTTCATTATCAGGGCCTCACCGGGCTTCATCTCAATCACCTGCTCGGCTTTCAGATTCATTGCCGTCTGCAACGCGGCACGTTCGCTTGCCATCACAAAAATCTCGTCGTCGGCATACCAGTAGGCGGTACGTACACCCCAAGGGTCGCGCATTGCAAACATTTCTCCACTACCCGTTACGCCACACAGCACATATCCTCCGTCCAAAAGAGGGGCCGATGTTCTGAGCACATTGGCAATGTCCATACGGTCTTCAATTGAGTTTGTGATATTCATCCCCGTCAATCCCTCGACCTCGCACTCTTTGAATACTCGCTCCACCTCGCGGTCGAGACGGTGGCCCATAAGTTCGAGCAGGATATACGTATCGGCATATACGCGCGGGTGTTGTCCGTGTGATACAAGTTCCTTGAAAATATCATCTACATTGGTTATGTGGAAGTTTCCGCACAGCGCAAGATTCTTGGCACGCCAATTGTTGCGACGCAAATAGGGATGTACATATTGTAATCCGGTCTTTCCCGTTGCACAATAACGCAAATGACCCATATAAAGGTCGCCTGCAAAACTAAAATTCTTATATGCGTATTCGGCATCGCCTCTCATAGCGACCGGATGCTTGGCTATACTCTTTTCGGCCTCGGCAAACACCTCGGAGATTGCTCCCGCGCCCTCGGCACGCTCACGGAACATATAATCCTCACCGGGATTGGCCTTGAGTTTCACACAGGCAATACCTGCGCCTTGTTGTCCGCGATTGTACTGCTTGTTCATCAGCAGAAATAATTTGTTCATTCCGTAGGCCCAAGTACCATATTTATCGTTAAAATAACTCAACGGCTTGCGCATACGAATCATTGCAATTCCACACTCGTGTAGTAACGGTTCCATATATATTAAATTTTACAAACTACAGTCTTTAGCTATCTGATTATCATAAAAAAAGGCCGTTCCACAAAAGTTAGGAAACGACCGTATAATACTATATTATTATAATATGTGCACAAAAAATACTATACAAAAAACATTGCGTACAGGTACAAAGGTTCTTACCCGCAACAGAGCTTACCGAGAGTACATTCACAAGTTTACACATAGTACAGATTGCTTAATTTAATTGGCTGCAATGCAGCATTAAAAAGGCTTTATATAGCAAATTCGAGCACAAAGTTATAAAAAGATTTTCTACTGTCAAATATATTTTCAAATTCATTTACAGAAAAAAATAATCATCCAAATAATTGTGATAATATCATTTTATTTCTATCTTTGCACGCGCCTTGCGAAAAACAAGATGCACACGCAGGCCGAATTAGCTCAGTTGGTAGAGCAACTCATTCGTAATGAGTAGGTCCGGGGTTCGAGTCCCCGACTCGGCTCATAATCACACGGACGTGTCAATTAAAAATTTGGCACGTCCTTAGTATTTAATAAAAGCACACAATATGTTCAAATTCAAGCAGTTCACAATTGAGCAAGAGCATTGCGCGATGAAAGTAGGCACCGACGGTTGTCTGCTCGGCAGTTGGGTCGATGTATCGCACAGCCGCCGCCTGCTCGACATTGGCACAGGCACAGGACTTGTGGCCATAATGTGTGCTCAACGCTGTAATGCACAGATTGTTGGCTTGGAGATTGATTGCGAGGCTGCCCGACAGGCCACAGAGAATGCCTCGCACTCGCCGTGGAGCAACCGCATAAGCATCATAAACAGCGATGCACTGACCTACACCACCGACGAGCCGTTCGACACCATCGTCAGCAATCCACCTTTCTTCAGCAGCAGCTTAAAGTGCCCCGATAAGGCACGCACTTGTGCCCGACACGACGACACGCTATCGTGCCCCGCGCTACTAAAAAAAGCAGTCGAGCTTTTGCGCGACGGCGGGACGCTATCGGTAATTATCCCATTCGACACACTCGAACAGTGGTGCAGCGAAGCCCTGTTCAAAGGATTATCTCCCCGACGCATTCTGGAGGTGAGCACCCTGCCCCACAAGCCACCCAAGAGAGCACTCGTCGAGTTTGTCAAGGGCGCACACCCCACCCCCACGCGCGAGACTTTCACGCTTGAAACCGAGCCGGGATGCTACTCGGTACAGGCCGTCAATCTTCTGCGGGATTTTTACCTGAAAATATAATAAAGATACACGAAGAAACAAAAAAAAGCCACTCAAGAGCCGTTTATAAAGCGGCCGCACTACTTTTTAAATATATTTTTCTTTCCTTTGGGCAACGAAGGTATATTGGGCAGGACCGGCATATTGGGCAATGCAGGCAAAGAGCTACTCATAAGCTCGACAATCTGTTTATAAATAGGTACAGGCTGACTTGTACCGTCCCACCCGGGCGACGCAAGAACATTCAGTCCCGAGCGCACAATTTCGATAAAAAGTTCGGCATCCATTTCGGTAGGTTCGCCATCAAAATGCACCACCCCGGCCTTTTTTCGCTTAATTCTAACCCAACGACTGTCGAATGTCTTAACGTGAGTATTGTTGTTAATTCTATGTCCGAAAATATGACCAAGAATCACCGGTACATCCAACGACGAAAAGGGTTCGAGAACAGTAACACTCAGAAGCCCGTCGCACATCGACGCACGCGGTGCTATATAGGCATTATTACCATATTGCGAGGCGTTTCCACAAGCGATAAGGAAAGCCTTATAATTCTCGCTACACTGCTCAGTCTCAACCTCATACACCTCGGGCTCATAATTCAGCCAGTCAATCAACATATTCTGAAAATACCCCAGCGGGCCCCTGTTGCGTCCTTTGGCAAAAGTATTGCTCACAAGCGCATCGAATCCGATACCACAGGTACAGAAGAATGGTTGTCCGTTAATTTTACCATAATCAACAGCTATTTTTTGCGATGAATTTATAAATTCTATCGCTTTTTTGGGCTCTAAAGGAATGCCCAAATGTCGCGCCATTCCGTTACCCGAGCCACAGGGCAGAATACCGAGTGCCGTATCGGTATCCACCAACACACGCGCCACCTCGTTTACCGTACCGTCGCCACCAACGGCAACAACCGTATCCACCCCTTGTTTAACAGCCTCAAGAGTAAGCTCGCTTGCGTGTGCAACATATTTTGTTTCCATAATCGAAAAGTCGAAACGACGTTTATCTATATTAGATACAATCAACTCGGGCAATGCACGTTTATTCTGCACACCCGATTTCGGATTTATCAAAAACAATATACTTTCCTTACTCTTCACAGCTATAATTCATATTATCGTACAAAATTACTACTTTTTAATGATAAGCGATGTCAAAAAACAGGCAAAAATTACAAATAGTGCCATTTTTATCGATTCTTAATACAATTTTATAAAATAGGTAACATAAAAAAGAACAGCGAGGCAAAAAAATTACTATCTTCGCAATTTGAAATAAAATGCACAAAAAGCAGACGCTGTTTGTTTATAAAAAAGCCAATTATTAAGAACGAAAATACAACCATTATATGATAAAAGACAACAACGATGATATCAGCAGCGCAATCTCGGTAATAGCCGAAGTTGCCAGCAGCGATAGCGACAAGATTGACAGCAACAGCAACAGCATAATTCCCATACTGCCGCTGCGCAATATGTTCCTGTTCCCCTCGGCCATACTCACCGTGTCGGTGGGCCGCGACAGCTCCCTGCGTTTAGTGCGCAAGGCGATGAAAGACAAGGAGATAATAGGTGTATTCTGCCAGCTGAAGTCGGACACCGAGGAGCCGCGAATGAACGACCTGTTCAGTGTGGGAACAAGCGCCAAGATACTGCGTGTATTCGAGCTTCCCGACGACTCGACCACAATTGTACTGCAAGGCATCGAGCGCATACGCATCAAACAATTGGAGCAGACACGCCCCTATATGCAAGGCTTAGTCGAGCCGGTTGCCGAGACAATGCCCGAGGGCGACAATTCCGAGTTTAACGCACTACTTAACAATGTGCGACACGACGCGATACAGCTTTTCAATATGACCGAGCCTCACGGCGAGACCTCACTTGCGATAAAGAACATAGACAACGACTACACCCTTGTCAACTTTATCTGCTCGAACATAAAATGTTCACAATCCGAGAAGTACCGCCTGCTCTCCGAGAGCAACTTTATGGAGCGCCTCTACCACCTTGGAATAATAGTATTCCAAGAGCTCGAATATGCCCGTCTGAACCATCAGATACAGCAACGCACACACGTCGAGCTCGACCAGCAACAAAAGGAGTATTTCCTGCAAATGCAACTCAAAAACATACAAGAGGAGCTTGGCAACGACAGCGTACAGAACAACGATATGAACGACCTGCGCCAAAAAGTAAAAGACAAAAAATGGAGCGAGCAGGTACGCAGCACTTTTGAAAAAGAGCTTGCCAAATTAGAGCGCATCAACCCACAGACCCCCGACTACCACGTACAACTAAACTATTTACAGGTATTCAGCACCCTGCCGTGGGGCGAGCACACAAGCGACAACCTTGATATGAAAAATGCTCGTAAAGTACTCGATCGCGACCACTACGGCCTCGACAAAGTAAAAGAGCGCATCCTTGAGCACCTTGCAGTAATAAAAATGCGCGGCGACCTTAAAGCCCCCATTATATGTCTGTACGGCCCTCCGGGAGTTGGAAAAACCTCACTCGGAAAATCAATAGCCGAGGCACTCAAGCGCAAATATGTACGAATGTCGCTCGGTGGTGTGCACGACGAGTCAGAGATTCGAGGCCACCGTCGCACCTATGTAGGCGCTATGCCCGGACGCATTCTTAAAAACATAATAAAAGCCGGCAGCGACAACCCCGTGTTCATCCTCGACGAGATTGACAAAGTAGGTGGAATATCCAACCACGGCGACCCCTCATCGGCACTTCTCGAAGTACTCGACCCCGAGCAGAACAACGCCTTCCACGACAATTTCCTCGACGTCGATTACGACCTGTCAAATGTTATGTTCATTGCCACAGCCAATAACCTCGCCAGCATCCCCGCTCCCTTGCTCGACCGTATGGAGCTTATAGAAGTCAGCGGCTATCTCACCGAAGAGAAAGTAGAGATTGCCCGCCGCCACCTCATACGTAAAGAGATGGAAGCCAACGGAATACAAGGCGAAAAGATAACCATACGCAAGAACACCATCGAGAAAATAATCGAAGACTACACCCGCGAATCGGGCGTGCGCACCCTCGAAAAGAAAATAGGCAAAATATTCCGTCGCCTCGCCTGCCAGATAGCCACTGACGGCCACCCGAGCACAACAACCATTAAACCCGAGGATTTGAAAGAGCTTTTAGGCCCTCAAGAATACAGCCGCGACAAATATCAAGGCAACGACTATGCAGGCGTTGTAACAGGCCTCGCTTGGACAGCCGTTGGCGGCGAGATATTATTCATAGAGACAAGCCTCAGCCGTGGTAAAGGCGAGGGCATCACCCTTACCGGAAACCTTGGCGACGTGATGAAAGAGTCGGCAATGCTGGCCCTTGAATACACAAAATCACACGCAGCACAAATAGGCATCCCTTACGAAATATTTGAACGTTGGAACGTACATCTGCACGTTCCCGAGGGCGCAATACCCAAAGACGGCCCGTCGGCCGGAATAACAATGGCAACAGCCCTCGCATCGGCCTTCACACAACGCAAGATAAAGCCCAACCTTGCAATGACAGGCGAAATAACCCTGCGTGGCAAGGTACTGCCCGTTGGCGGAATAAAAGAGAAAATCCTTGCAGCCAAACGCGCAGGAATAAAAGATATAATCCTGTGCCACGAGAACAGACGCGACATAGAAGTAATCCCCAAGGCCTACCTCGACGGCCTTACATTCCACTATGTACACGACATTGAAGAGGTACTCGCCACCGCCCTACTCGACGAAAAGGTCAAAAACCCAATCGAGTTAATATAAGAAACTGCCTGAATTTATATCGCCAAGTTTTTTATAGAGCAATAAGATGTTTATTTATTTTTAAGGACGCAAAATGCCGAGTAAGCAAGCGCAAGACGCAAGACAGTTGAGCGCATCCATATCGAGCTATAAAACCGTAAAAAAGTAAGGAACAGACATTTTTAATATAAAAAACGGGAAACATTGCAGTTTCTATATAAAAACAAATATTAGAAATTTAACAGCTTCTAAACCCTATCCATAAAAAGTTTAGAACCACCAACAAACAACGAAAAACAGTGAAATTCGACCTTCTACATACCGACAGCGACAGTAAAGCCCGCGCAGGCCTTCTGCACACGGCACACGGCACAATAGAGACCCCTATATTTATGCCCGTAGGAACAGTCGGCTCAGTGAAAGCCGTACAGATACCCGAGCTCAAGAGCGACATAAAAGCACAAATTATCTTAGGCAACACCTACCATCTGTACCTGCGCCCCGGGCTTCAGGTTCTTGAGAGTGCCGGCGGACTACACAAATTCAACAGTTGGGACCGCCCCATCCTCACCGACAGCGGCGGCTTTCAAGTATTTTCACTGAAAGACATACGCCGTATGAGCGAAGAAGGTGTGGAATTCCGCTCACACATCGACGGCTCCAAGCACTTCTTCTCGCCCGAGCGCGTGATGGACATCGAGCGCAGCATAGGCGCCGACATAATAATGGCCTTCGACGAGTGCACCCCCGGCACTGCCGACTACCAATACGCCCGCAAGTCAATGGAGCTCACCCACCGTTGGCTCGACCGTTGCGTGGCACGCCTTGCACAAACCGAGCCTATGTACGGCTACGAACAACAACTCTTCCCCATCGTCCAAGGATGCGTCTATCCCGAGCTGCGACGCCAATCAGCCGAATATATAGCCTCGAAAGAGTGTGCCGGCAACGCCATAGGAGGCCTCGCCGTTGGCGAGCCTGCCGAAAAAATGTACGAAATGATTGAGGTTGTGAACGAGATACTCCCAACCGACAAGCCCCGCTATCTGATGGGCGTCGGCACACCCGCCAACATACTCGAAGCAATTGAGCGCGGAGTAGATATGTTCGACTGTGTAATGCCCACCCGCAACGGCCGAAACGCAATGCTCTTCACCAAACACGGCATAATGAATATGCGTAACGAAAAATGGAAATACGACTTTTCGCCCATCGAAGAGGACGGCGTCTCGTACGTCGATAGACAATACAGCCGCGCCTATCTGCGCCACCTATTCGTATCGCAAGAGCTATTGGCAATGCAGATAGCATCGCTACACAACCTCGCATTCTACGTGTGGCTAACAGCCGAGGCACGCAAACACATCCTTGCCAACGACTATGCCGCGTGGAAAAAATCAATGCTCCAAGAAGTAACACGACGACTATAAACAGAACGTAATGAAGTGGTTAGACTACATTAAACTAAAGCGGCTCGACCGCTACATAATAGCAAAATTCCTCGGTACATATTTCTTTGCGATAGCCCTTATTATCGCAATCATCGTCGTATTCGACTACAACGAAAATCTCGACAAATTCGCCACCTCGAACGCACCGATGAAGGCCATCATATTCGACTATTATCTGAACCTTGTACCCTACTACGCCAACACATTCAGCGCCCTGTTCGTATTTATCGCAGTAATATACTTTACATCGAAGCTTGCCGAGACCTCCGAAATTATAGCAATGTTCGCCGCCGGTGTCAGCTTCAAGCGCCTGCTGCGCCCCTATATGATTTCGGCAGCCATAATAGCAATCCTCACATTCGTGCTTAGCGCCTACGTAATTCCCATAGGCAACAAGACCCGCATAGAGTTTGAAGTAAAACACAAACGTCGCGACGTAGTAGAAACAGCCCGCAACATACAATTACAAGTTGACGACAGCACAGTGGCCTATTTCGAGCGTTACGACAGTCGCACACGTACCGGTTACCGCTTCTCACTCGATAAATTCCGCGACAAGAAACTCGTGTCGCATATGACAGCACGCACAATCACCTACCACCCCGAAGAGAAACACAAGTGGACAGCAAAAAACTGGATGATACGCGAGCTCAACAACGACAAAGAAGAGATACGCTCCGAGCTTCGCACCCCCTTGGACACAATAATAAAGATAGAGCCGGGCGATTTTCTAATCTCCGAGGGACAACAAGAAACAATGACCAGTCCCCAACTGAGCGAATACATCGACAAACAAAAAGCCCGAGGAATGGCCAATATAAAACCATTTGAAGTAGAGTATCACAAACGCATCGCAATGTCCTTTGCAGCCTTTATCCTCACCCTCATAGGCGCCTCCCTGTCCTCGAAAAAGACCAAAGGCGGAATGGGACTATCGCTTGGAATAGGCCTCGGACTGAGCTTCTCGTACATACTGTTCCAAGCAATCTCCTCGGCCTTTGCCCAACAAATGCCCGTATTTCTGGCAGTGTGGCTTCCCAACATACTATACAGTTTTATAGCCATCTACCTATACAAAAAAGCACCCAAATAACCACCTAACCCTAATCACCCCATAGAGACTGAAAATGTACTTTACCGACTTTGATTTTGAGGACGAGATATTAGACGCACTCGATGCAATGCGCTTCGAGACCTGCACCCCAATACAAGAAAAAACCATAGGCCCGCTTATGGACGGACGCGACCTTATAGGCGTCGCACAGACAGGAACAGGCAAAACAGCCGCCTATCTGCTTCCCGTACTCAACGAGCTGTGCCGAGGCAACTACCCCGAAGATGCCATCAACTGTATAATAATGGCCCCCACACGCGAGCTTGCCCAACAAATTGACCGACAACTCGAAGGCTTCACCTATTTTATGAGCGTATCAAGCGTAGCCGTATATGGCGGCAACGACGGCCAACGATACGAGCAAGAGCTCCGAGGAATGTCGCGCGGAGCCGATATAATAGTAGCCACCCCCGGCCGCCTAATAAGCCACATAAATTTAGGCAACATCGACCTATCACGCGTCTCATTCTTCATCCTCGACGAAGCCGACCGTATGCTTGATATGGGCTTCTACAACGACATTATGACCATAGCCAAGCAACTGCCGACAAAGAGACAGACAATGCTTTTCTCGGCCACAATGCCCCAAGAGATACGCCGTCTGGCCAACAACCTCCTCACCAACCCCATCCACATAACCCTATCGCTTGCCAAGCCCGCCGACGGCATCAAACAACAAGCCTACGTATGTTACGAACCACAGAAGATAGGCATCATAAAAGAGCTGTTTGCCGACGAAAAGCCCGAACGCGTCATACTCTTCACCTCGCGCAAAAATAAAGTGCGCGACATATCAATAGCCCTGAAAAAACGCGGCTACAACGTAGGCGAAATGCACAGCAACCTCAGCCAGAGCGAACGCGACGATATTATGTACCACTTCAAAAGCCGCCATATAGACATAATAGTAGCCACAGACATCCTTGCCCGCGGAATAGACATCGACGACATACGCCTCGTTATAAACTACGACGTACCACGCGACTGCGACGACTACATACACCGCGTAGGCCGCACCGCCCGTGCAGGTGCCGAGGGACGCGCAGTAACCCTCGTCTCAGTAGATGACCAGAGCTATTTTGCACGCATCGAAAAGTTTATGGAACAAGAGGTCGAGAAACTCCCCATCCCCGAACATCTGGGCGAAGCCCCTACATACAACCCCAAGCAAAACAACACATCGACAAACAAAAGACGTCCGCGACACCACAGCGAACGAAAAGGACGACGCGGAAATGCCGACAAAGCCCGAAACAAACATAAACACCCCGCAAACAACAATAAAAAGAAAAGCAACAGCCAACCAACAAAAGAAAAACCTCGGAACATAGACACCCCCCAATAGAAACACCCCACAGCAACAGCAAATACAAAATCAACACACCATTTACAAACAATTTACGATTCTACGAATCAGAAACACACCGAAATAATATCCCCAACGACCGAACACAACAAACAACAGATTGACAATCTCGACAACACAATAATCCAACATTCAAATATTCCCATTTTTGAATTAGAATATTTCTTATAATTCATTGAATAGAAATTGATTCAACAACAAACATTTAATTTGTTTAGGAAGAGAAATAATTATTATTCTCTTCCTTATTTTTAACCATTTTTAGTATTTTTGCAAATATGTTAACTCATTCACAAAAGTCATACCACAGAAAGCAATATTTAAAACAAAAAAATTGAGTAATTTATAGTATTTATGAACATAAAGTTTTTTATAAATAAATTGTTAGCAAGTGGATTTTGGTGGCAAATCCTATTTTTCGCCATAATCAACCTAATTGTTTTTTTGCTTTGTATTAGCATTTACCTCTGTCTTAAAACACCTGATACTCAATTAGGTATATGGGAAGCCATACGACTATTCTTAGACTCAAACAGCATAATAGATAAACCTAAAGGCTATACTTGGAACAACCTTTTGTTATTACTAACCGAATGTTTTGGAGCATTTTTATTCTCAGGCCTTATAGTTTCTATCATCACAAACACCATTATCAGAAAGGTCGAATCTATAAAAAAAGGAGAGATACACTATAAGTTAAAAAATCATATTGTCATAATTGGTTACGATACAATAGTCCCTTCTATTATCTCGGAGCTGATAAAACATCCTCAATATTCAGAATCAAAAATTGTATTGCAAACATCCTCATCTGTAGAAGATATACGAAATGAGCTACTTTCAAAGATATCCAAGAAAGTAGTATTAAATGATGTAATATTGATACACGCCCCACGACTTTCAGTTGAAGAGTTGGAATTATTGTGCACCACCGATGCCAAAGAGATTTTCGTTGTAGGCGATCGTATGCAAAGCGACCACGATGCCGAGAATCTATTTACTTTTGAAACATTAGTTGAGATACACGAACAAAAAAACGCAATCAAGCCTAAACCAATGACAATATGGTTTGAAAATGAAGCATCCCATACTGCACTGCAACTTAATGACATTAGTTCCAAATGGAAAGAATATTTCGAGTTCAAGCCCTATAACTTCTATAAAAGATGGGCCAATCTTATACTTGCAAACAGCACCTACGGAACAGAGAAACAAAGAATTCAGTATCCGGAATTGGATCGTGATGGCATCAGAGAGGATAGTCCCAAACACGTTCATTTAATTATCGTAGGAATGAACCGTATGGGAATGGCCCTTGCAAAAGAGGCAGCCCATATGATGCATTTTCCGAATTTTGATGATAAGACCGGAAAAAACAGAACAAGGATAACATTCATTGACGAGAAAGCAGATATTGAGATGGATTATTTCATAGGCCGACAAGTAGGATACTTTGATATTGCCCCTATTCTGTATGCCGATATGTCAGAAAAAGCAGCAACACACTTTCCTGATAAAGAACCCAAAAACAAGAATCATTTTTTGGATGTACAGTTTGAATTTATAAAAGGGCGTGTCGAGTCCAAGAATGTTAGAGAGTGGATAAGAAATGAGATGAAAAAAGAAGACACCATTACAACTATTGCAATATGTTTACACAATCCTTCTCAAAGTTTTGGTATGGCAATGTATCTTCCCGATGAGGTCTATACAAGAGGAAGAGACGACAAGAGCAGACCGTGGGAAATAACAGACAAGAATAAGGTGGTTAACATATTTGTAAGACAAGAAAAAACAGGCTCACTTATTAAATCCTTTGCCGATGCAGCAAAGTCAGATGATGCAAAAAATAAAAAGTATGCAAACATCTATCCTTTTGGAATGATAGATAACAGTTTTACTATAGATTATTATTCCAATCATTTAGCAATGGCATTTAATTACATCTACGAATACCATTCTGCATATAACAAAACCTTGCCATACAGCATCCCTTCTATTGATGAGCTTATATCAAGATGGAAGTCAATATCGACAGCAAAAAAGTGGTCTAACTTATATCTTGCAGACTCTATTGAATTCAAGTTGCGTTCAATCGGGATGAATGAAACGAATGTCAAATATGCGACCCTATCCGAAGAACAAATAGAGAAAATGGCATATACAGAACACAATAGATGGAATATGGAAAAACTTCTTATGGGATACAGACAATTAAAAGACAAAGAAAAAGACGATATTGAGCTTAAAAAACTTAAAAACAATATGTTTGTCCACCATCTTATAAAACCATACGCCAACCTAACAGACGAGCAAAAGCAGTTAGATAGAATTATTATTAAAAAATTACCCGATATTCTTAGAATGTTAAACAATTAAATTATAATTTATATGAATGATAAAAATTTTAATGAACAATTTACAAGAAACAACAAACATAACAAGTGGATTGCTATAGCAGCAGTCATTGTAACATTATCGTTGTCATTTTCTTTGGTTTATGTAGGCTTTACCGACAATAACAGCAAAAGCAGTGTTCCTTGTAAAGAAGTTACAACGGTAGGTCTTAATAACACCGCACAAATGGACTATAAGGTGTCATCCGATACAACCCTAAATGCAACCCTGAATATCCAACAAACCCCGATTGAAATTACAGACAAACACTGTTGCAGGATAACCGATATTTTGCCTTACATTGGTATTATTGTATTTGTGGTACTTTCTTTGTGGGGGGCATTTACAGTACTACTCAAGACACTTAAATACGAGAATGAAATGAATGTAAAAATTTTCGATGTGCATAAAGATATATATAAAGAGACACAATTTCGGGAATTAGTATCGAAAAAGGAAGTTAAAAAAGTTAATGAATCAGAAGACAACTCTTTTGAACACAAGAATGAATCCAAATAATGACTGACCGACAAATAATAGAAGCCTTGATTGTTCGGGACGAGCGAGTAACGCAACAGTTTTTCTTTAAAGACTGCCGTCCGCTTTTTTTGAGCATCATTCGCTATGTATTCTCCTGCGAGGTTGATTACGATGAATTCGTGAATGAATTTTATCTACACCTTATGGAGAACGACGCATATCGTCTGAGACAGTTTCAAGGTCGCAGCACCATCTATCAATGGATGAAAGTTACTGCAACTCGCTATTTCATCACAAAACGCAACAATATGATAGATAATGAATCTAAAAGCATCCTTTTAGACAGTGTTGTACAAAATGAAACCATTGATGATGAGACAAAAATGAGTGCAAAAATAGACATAGAACATTTGTTCTCACTAATGTCAAACAGACGCTATGTCTATGTCATCAGAAGATTGGTTCTACAAGAAGCCGAACCTAAAATTGTTGCTCAAGAGATTAGAACCAATGTAGATAATTTGTATAATATTAAAAAACGTGCTATCGCAGCTTTAACAGAGATAGCACTGAAAGAGGTTGAGAAATATGAAAAAAGAATCAGGAAATAACATCTCGGCAGAGGTATTGGCAGCCTTCCTTGAAGGCAATGCTACTGCACAGGAGAGCAAGAACATACTCAATACCCTCTCCGAAGATGCAGAATTGAGAGAATTATTGCATATTTCTCAATCGGTAGATGCAGAGTTAGGATATATTCCACAAGATTGTGAGATTATTCCTATGACAGCAATGGCAGCAACCTGCAATGAGGAGAATTATTGCTGTTTAGAATGTGAAAAATACATCCTTCGCAGGCTCAATATCGAATTTAACGAAGAGCACTTTCTGCAAAATGCCATTCAGAATGGTTGGCAGAGAGAGAAAGGCACTGCCCTACACAACATCGGACGACACTTGGAAAGCAAAGGTCTTATTGTAACACATCAATATAATGCAACAATTGATGATATAGCAAATGCTCTCAACGAGAATAACAGCATAATAGTTGCGGTTGATGGCGGGGAGCTATCAGACAACAGATTAGAAGAAATAAAAGAAGATATTTTAATAGGGCAAATACCCGACCACACAGTTGTTATATTGTCAATCAATATGCAGAATAAGACAATAACCCTGTTTGACCCCAATTCTTCAAATGCAGAGGACACCTATCCAATCGAACAATTTAAAGACGCTTGGAATGATTCAAAAAATTATTTAGTAACAATAACATCAAACAATATGAAAACCTATACCCCGAAACCGATAGACCTATCAGACGTAGAATTAACCGAAGATTTAAACGAGTTGCGTGAAGCCATTGCAGAAAATGCCCACGAAATTTGGGCCGAGAACCGTCAGGCCGAAGGATGGACTTATGGACCACAGCGCGACGACCAATTAAAACAGACACCCGATATGGTCCCCTACTCACAGCTTCCGGAAAGCGAAAAAAAATACGACCGCGAAATGGCGATGAAGACCATTAAACTCCTAAAAAAACTCGGTTATGACTTGATTAAGCAAGAAGAGACGGAATTATACAACGTCCTAAGACTGCGCATCCTAAATTCAGAAGAGGATTTCTATTGCCGCCGATGTGGAAATGTAATTTATAAACATCAAGTATTCTGCGACAAATGCGGCCTTGAGTTGAAAATGGATTGGGAGTAATATAAAATAATTATATACGATATTACCCCCTATTCTCGAATCTTGTAAAATACGATTGGAAATAATTTTCCATTGCTTCACACGTCGAAATAAAAGAGTATTGAAAGATTGTTCTATTGTATAAAAAAAGAGTAATGAAAAAGAATTATACACCACAACCGGTTGATACAAACGACATCCAACTATCAGAGGAGTTAAATGTACTAATAGAGCAAATTGCAAAAAATGTTCACGAAGTATGGGCACAAGGGCGTATGAGCCAAGGTTGGGTCTATGGCAAGGAACGCAACGATGCTTTAAAGCAACACCCTTGTTTAGTTCCTTACGAAGAGCTCACCGAGATAGAAAAGGCATACGATCGCAGCACAGCTCTTGCCACATTAAAACTTATCAGCAAATTAGGTTTCAAGATTACGAAGGAACAGCCTAATTTGTAATCTATTGATAACACACACCGGTCAATTCTTTATGAATCGGACTGGTGTGTTATCTGTTGTGATAGATATATCCATTCTTCAATCTGCTCTTCGGCGATATTTATGCCGAGGAGTATGAAAACAGTAATAATTTTCTTATTTTCAGAAAGCAGTCAAATATCACTATAAAGCAGATGAATATACTATGCTTACACACTACTGTCCACTAAAAATTGTGGACGATTAAAAATTAAATAAACTTGGTTCA
>CAYYEL010000048.1:0-16791 GCA_964470845.1 uncultured Bacteroidaceae bacterium
AACCAAGTTTATTTAATTTTTAATCGTCCACAATTTTTAGTGGACAGTAGTGAAAAAAGACACTAAACGAAAATACAGTATTAAATCTTACCTCATAGCTTTTTTGCTATGTTAATACTTATATTTTCGGGGTATGCCTTAGAATTCCTGCAAGATGAGACACTGTGTAGCGAAATTCTAAAAACAACGCACAAAGTGATATATTGGTCTGTTCTTGTAATAGGGGCAATATTATTTAAAATCTATTATTATAAGTCGAAGTCTTTCAACGAGTTTAAGTATTATGCAGCGTTTATGATATATGCTGTAATTGCGTGTCTTGTAAATTCCTTATTTATATTTAACTACTTTTTTCTTGAGGATGATGAATATAAAGAAAAGGCTTGTATAATTGAGCAAACAATAAAAGGGCGTGGCAGCGGTACACTATATAGCGAACTGCTTTTTAAGGATGGCAGTGTCGCTGTTATTGGTGATAATTATTTTTTGGACAGAGTGTATGTGGGAGGTGTTATCTCTGTAACCTTGCAAGAAGGCCTGTTCGGTTATCCTGTTGTTGTCGATTATGATACAATTGCAGTCTCGGATAATTCCGAGATATATTCAATGAAAATAGATGACAGTAAGTCGTACTACGATAATGCTCTTTTGTGCGACGAGGCAGAATCGTATGCGGTTGCTCATAAATATTACAAGCTATCTTATGAAAAAGGTAAGAACGGATACGCATTGTGGCGCATAGGCCGATTATATGAAGAGGGCTTGGGAGTGGAAAAGAATCTTTTAACAGCGTATGGTATGTATATGGATGCGATATACAATGGATGCAAGCAGGCGCGTAAAGACGCCAAAAGAGTAAAATTGGAATTAAGGTCAATGGGGTACAAATAAATTTAGTTTTTTGTCCGCTTTTATCGAGAGTGTCCGTTAATGGACACTCTCGATTTTATTTATCCCGTTGATTATTAGTGTTTTAATTTTTTGGCACGCTTTTTGATTATATTATGGTGAGTGGTTTTAAGTTAATAAGTAAAGTATTTTATGGATCGTAAAATTCCAAAAGAGGTTCAACAAAAAATGATGGCACTGCGCCTGCTGAAGATTGCAGGCGCAGTGGTGGCGGCGGTGCTGCTTGCAGTAGTGGTTGTCTCATTCTCGCGCGAGAGTGTAAATGAAAAATATCTCGAATTTTCGACTGTTACACGTGGCAGCATCGAGACGAGTGTAACGGCATCGGGCGAGGTGCAGCCAGCATTCGAAGAGGTGATAAATTCACCAATTTCTTCACGTATAATAGAGGTTTATAAGCAGTTGGGTGATACGGTGTCGATGGGTTCGCCACTACTGCGCCTCGACCTTGAAAATACGCTCAACGAGTATCGCAATATGCTCGACGAAAAGGAAATTAAGAGGCATCAACTCACACAGCTGCGGCTGAATATTGCAACGGCGCTCGATAATCAGAGGATGAGTATCGCTATTGCCGAGATTGAGTTTGAACGCCTTGAGACCGAGTTGCGCAACGAGCGTTACTTAGACAGCATAGGGTCGGGCACGGCCGACCGTGTGCGTCAGGCCGAGCTTGCTGTCTCCACTGCGCAGATGCGTCTGCAACAGCAGCGTGTGCAGTTTGCCAACGACACGCGTATAAAGGAGGCCGATATTAAAGTAAAAGAGCTTGAGTATAATATCTTCGAGAAAAAACTGAGCGAAAAGAAACGCACGCTTGACGAGGCGCGTATATTGTCGCCCCGAGTGGCCACGCTTACATTTATAAATAATCAGATTGGTGCGCGGGTGAGCGCAGGCGAGAGGATTGCTGTGATTTCCGACCTCAGCAATTTTAAAATAAGGGCGCAAATATCGGATGCTATGGCCGAGAGTGCTCGTGTGGGTAAGCGTGTGATTGCTGCTGTGGGTGATGAAAAAATGGAAGGGGTGATAAGCAATGTATCGCCCAAGAGCGATAATGGAATTGTAATATTTGACGTTGTACTGAAAGAGAGTAATCACGCACGCCTGCGTCAAGGGTTGCGCACCGATGTTTATATAATGAACGAGATTCACGATGATGTACTGAGAATAAGCAATCGCAGCTACTATATTGGCGCGGGAGAATATAAATTGTATGTAAAAAATGGCAGTGGCGAGGTTGAGCTGCGCAGTGTGCGCTTGGGAGTGAGCAACTACGATTATGTGCAGGTCGAGGAGGGCATTGCCGAGGGCGAGGAGGTTGTTGTGAGTGATATGCGCGAGTTTGCAGGGAAAGAGAAAATTAAATTAAAATAAAACAGACAAGAATATGATACGACACTATTTCAGATTGGCGTGGGCTATGATGCGGCAGAATCGTCTGTTCACCGCAATATATGTTGTGGGAACGGGGATGTCGGTGGCATTTGCAATGACGCTGTTTATTATCTTCTACATCAAATTAGGGCCTGTTTATCCCGAGTACAATCGCGAGCGCACAATCTATTTGAAAGGAATTACAAGGGTAATAAAACACGGGAATAATTATTCGGCAATTGCCCGAGACGCTTCAAGTATTCTGATAGAGAAATTTGCCGAGATTCAGGGGGTTGAAGCCGTGGTGGCATACGCCGGAAAATATGGATATTCGTTTA
Organism: uncultured Bacteroidaceae bacterium; assembly: GCA_964470845.1. Lineage (GTDB taxonomy): Bacteria > Bacteroidota > Bacteroidia > Bacteroidales > Bacteroidaceae > HGM04593. The sequence goes on from CAYYEL010000048.1 coordinate 2,628, forward strand.
CTGTGAACGAGAGAGAGAAGTGCAGTGGACTTTTTGTAAATAATAATTATTGGCAGTTGTACGAGTATGATTTTCTCTTGGGGCGTCCCTTTGTCGAGGCAGATGCAGCGTCGCAGGTGGTGATAGTGTCGGACAATTTTGCAATGGAGCTTTTTGCGACGACCGACGTAATTGGTAAGGAGATTAACATAAATAATACATATAATCGCATTGTTGGTGTTGTAAAGAGTGCAAGCGGGGCAACGCCCGAGAGCTTTTCACAATTCTGGTTGCCTCTGGCTCACCCGTTATGCAAAGAGGGCGATGATAGCTTAATAACCGGGGGATATTTTACTCGTATAATTTGCTCTTCGGCCGATGAGAAGCCTAAGGTAATTGCGCAGATGAATGAGATTGTACAGCGTCTTGCGCAAGAGGCTCCCGAGGGTAATTATTACAGTCCTCAGATAGTGGAACATTGGGCGCAGGCGCTTAGAATAAATACTACAAAAAAGGTCGATGTTTTTGATGTAAACAAAAAAGTGGAAGCCGATGAGGTAACATTCTTCGATGCAATATCTAAATATTTGTATGTGCTTCTTGCGTTGTTGTTTATTCCTGCGCTTAATTTGGGTGGAATGATTGCCTCGCGTATGGCGGGCCGTATGGACGAGATTGGGGTGCGTAAGGCTTTTGGAGCAACGAATGGCAGCGTGCTTTTTCAGGTGTTGTGCGAGAATCTTCTGCTCACTGCGTTTGGGGCGTTGCTGGGATTATTTCTCTCTTATTTGCTCACTTACAGCGCAAGCCGTTGGATTCTGACGCTGTTCGACTCTTTTGTGAACATATCGGCAGCCGATAGTGTGATTACCGTCGAAATGTTATTTAACCCCGTGATAATTGCAACGACAACAGGGCTTACTCTGCTGCTGAATTTAATGGCTGCCATTGTCCCCACACTGTTTGCACTGAGAAAAAGTATAACCCATTCGCTCAACAGTAAAAGATAACCTTAATTATGATAAAGACAATTTTACATCAGATGTGGAACGAGCGCCGACAGAATGGTTGGCTCTTCCTTGAACTTGTGGCGGTGAGTGTGTTTCTGTGGCTTGCCATCGACCCGCTGTTCGTACTTGTAAGCCGCGGTAATATCCCACAAGGATATAATACCGAGAATCTGTATAGAATATCGTTAAACGAGTATATTAAAACAAATATAAAGTATCAGCCCGAGGCTGACGGCGACTCAGTGAAAATGGCGCTCTACCGGAATGCTTTTGATATTATACGCAAAATTCCCGAGGTGCAGTATGTTGGTACCTGTACATATAATAACTACTTTAATAGTGGCAGTAACAGCAGTACTTATTTGACCATAGATAGTACATCGACCGCTGATGGGAAAGAAAAGAGTGTGTCGGCGTGGTTTTATACTACCTCGGCCGAGGAGGGGGATAATTTTCCTGCAACCTTCGGACTGATTGATGCGCACACCGGAAAAACAGCTCATATTGTACACGACGAGAATGTGAACAAAATATATGTTACGCGTAATTTTGCAATGGAGGGGTTCGGTACAATAGATGTAGTGGGCAAGAGGGTAAAATCATATAATAAAACCGAGTATGTTATTTGTGGTGTGTTAGAGAACATTCAAACTATGGTGTATGCCAATTATATGAATGTAATAATATATGTTAAGCCGACATTGCAGGAACAGATTTCTATTCACGTTCGTCTGAAGGAGGGGGTGAATGCCGATGAGTTTATACGTAATTTCAATAAGGTTTATGCACCGCGTCTCTCGGGTGGAAACATCTATTGCGATGGTATTATAAAGCACTCGCAGCAGATAAGGGAGGTGGGTGAGCAGGTGGGATACGAGAATACCTACCGTTTGCAGACGGCGCTCACACTTTTTGCTCTGTTGTGTGCTTTCTTGGGGGTTGTCAGCACTTTCTGGATACGTGCAAATGTGCGCCGCAGGGATATTGGAGTGATGCGCAGTGTGGGGGCTTCGTCGGGCAGGATTGTGGCGCAGTTTGTTACAGAGGCTTCCCTGCTTGTTACGACTGCTTTTATTGTGGCACTGCCGCTGCTTATGCACAAGGTGTATGCAATGGGATTCGCTTCGCCCATTATTGAGTTTTTACAAGGTATAGAAAATAAGAGCGATTATATACACGACGTTGCGTGGATGCACTTTGCGGCCGTCAGCTTTATTACATACATTATAATATTATTGGTGGCGGTTGTGGGCGCTGCAATTCCGGCGCGTCGCATAGCGGGAATTTTGCCCTCGGATGCGCTGCGCGAGGAGTAAAAAAGAGATTCTAACAGAAATAATAATTGATTAAATAATACTACTATGATTAAATTGACTGAAATTAACAAGGTTTACAGAACCGACACAATCGAGACACAGGCATTGGAGAATATCAATCTTTCTGTCGAGAAAGGTGAGTTTTTGAGTATTATGGGCCCCTCGGGCTGTGGAAAATCGACACTGCTGAATATTATGGGTCTGCTCGATAATCCCACAAGTGGCACAATTGAGATTGCAGGCGAGAAACTCGTCGGCCTTAGCGACGTGCAGATGGCGGCTTTTCGCAACAGGAATCTTGGATTCGTGTTTCAGAGTTTCCATCTTATAAATTCGCTCAATGTGATAGATAATGTGATGCTGCCGCTTTTGTATCGTAAAATGTCGGGCAGTGAGCGCCGACGCCTTGCCGTGCAGATGCTCGAAAGGGTGGGGCTCACACACAGAATGACGCACCTGCCCACACAGCTGTCGGGCGGTCAGTGTCAGCGTGTGGCAATTGCACGTGCCATCGTGGGGAATCCCGAGATTATTCTTGCCGATGAGCCTACGGGTAACCTCGACTCGAAAATGGGACGCGAGGTGATGGATATTCTGCACCGACTGAACAAGGAGGATGGTCGCACGATTGTGATGGTTACGCACAACGAGGAGCAGGCACGTCAGACGTCGCGCATTGTGCGAATATTCGACGGCCGTCAGGTAGAGTGATTAAGAAGGGGATTGAGAGTAAAAATAGAAGAGACAATGAGACGAATATTGACTGTTTTTTGTATTTTGTTGTGGGCATCGGCTGCGCAGGGTAAGGTGCGCTATCTTACTCTTGACGAGGCGATAGACCTTGCTCGCGTGCAGAGCCTTGATGCAGCTGTGGCTCTCGATGAATTGCGCTCGGCCTATTGGCAGTATCGTATTTATCGTGCGGGTCTGTTGCCCGAGGTGCAATTGACGGCTACGCTTCCTGCTTACAGCCGCAATTACAGCAGTTATCAGAATAGCGACGGTTCTTACACTTTTGTGCGTAATAACTATATGCAGATGAATGGCGGGCTTGCGGTGCAGCAGAGTATTTGGGCAACAGGCGGAACATTGTCGCTATCGACCTCGCTCGACTATCTGAAAATGCTTAGCGGCAACAAACAAGAGCGTTATATGAGCGTGCCGTTTGCATTGACGCTGCGACAGCCTATTTTTGGGGTGAACAGTGCAAAATGGAATCGACGCATCGAGCCGGTGCGCTACGCCGAGGCTCAGGCTGCTTTTCTCTCGGCCACCGAACAGGTTACAATGAGTGCCATCGGCTACTTTTTTAATCTGTTGCTGGCGCAGGAGAATGTGAATATTGCGCGGCAGAATCTATCGAATGCCGAGAGCCTGTATTCTGTGGCTCAGAGTAAGCACTCAATGGGCATAATAAGCGATAATGATTTGTTGCAACTGCGTCTGAATGTGCTTAATGCTCGCGCCTCGCTCACCGACGACGAGAGTAGTTTAAAGAGCAATATGTTCAGTCTGCGCTCGTTTCTTATGCTGGACGAGGATACCGAGATTATCCCGGTGATGCCCGAGACTTTCTCGACGCCCACGCTCATCTACGAGGATGTGTTGCAAAAGGCACTTGAGAATAATTCTATTACAAAGAATATTGCACGCCGACGTTTGCAGGCCGACTATGACGTTGCCTCGGCACGCGGAAATATGCGCAGTATAAATCTGACGGCGCAGGTGGGAATAGACGGAACGGGACAGCGTCTCGGTGATGCTTACAATCCGTTGAACGATAATCAGTATGTCGAGGTGGGCTTGCAGATTCCGTTGCTCGATTGGGGGAAGCGTCGCGGGCGTCTGCGTGTGGCAAAAAGCAGTCGTGAGATTACTGCCGGGCGTTTGGAACTTGAAATGCGCAGCTTCAAACAAGAGCTTTTCATCCTTGTCGAGCAATTCAATAATCAACGCCGACAAATGGAGATTGCCATCGAGGCTGACACAATTGCCACACGTCGCTACAACAGTAACGTCGAGACATTTAAAATAGGCAAAATAAGTACTCTTGATCTTAACGATGCGCAGGTGAGCAAAGACCAAGCTCGTCGGGGACGAATATCGGAACTTATGTATTATTGGTACTATTGGTATCGTCTGCGCAGTATCACTTTGTGGGACTATGAGAATAATTGTAACATAAACGCCGACTTTGAGCGGTTGCTTAAAAATGAATAAAATGCTATGATGAAATTATATTTAAAACAAGCGTGGATGATGATGCGCCACAATCGCCTCTTTTCCTCGATGTATATTCTGGGAACGTCTGTAACAGTGGCAATTGTGATGATATTTTTCATTATTCTGTATATAAAAATGGGCCCTGTTTATCCCGAATATAACCGCGATAGAATGTTATATCTCGAACTTATACATTTTAATATAAACGATGGAAACAGTAGCGGATATACAGGTGCTTCGCGCAATCTTTACGAGAAACTCAAGGATGTAAAAGGGTGCGATGCTGTTGCTACAACAAAGGCCGGAGTGAAAATCTCGGTCAAGGGGTTAAAAAAGAGTGTGCCGCTTTTTGTATCACACACCTTTTGGCAGTTGTTCGATTTTGAGTTTATCAGCGGAAGGCCCTTTACAAAGGAGGACGAAGCGGCTCAGGTTGTTGTAATAAGCGACAAGACTGCCCAACAACTGTTTGCAACGGTAGATGCAGTGGGAAAGGAGATTACGATACAAGATATTCCGCACAAGGTGGTGGGAGTGGTAAAGGGTGTAAGTGGAAGTACTCCCAGCGTGTATGCCGACTATTGGATGCCTGTCGGCAGTCGTTTGAATGTGGAACGCTCTTATACAAGAGAACAAATTCTTGGTAGTTATAAGTTGTTCTTTCTTGTGTCGCGTGGCGAGGAGATGGAAACGGTGAAAGCGGGAATTGCTGATGTATTCTCGCGCTTTGCACAGGAGCAGCGCAAGGGTAATGTATATGAACCTTATATAAATACTCACTTAAAATATATGCTGGGTAACGAATATGGCGCCGAGGATTTTGGTTTTGTGCTTCTGCTTTTAATGACATTGTTGTTTATTCCTGCGCTGAACTTGAGCGGAATGATTGCTTCGCGTATGAACAGTCGTATGGAGGAGATTGGGGTGCGTAAGGCTTTTGGTGCCACTAATCGCACGCTGATTACTCAGGTGCTTTTCGAGAATCTGCTGTTTACGGCGTTGGGGGCGCTTGTGGGATTGTTGCTCGCGTATATATTTGCTCTTATGACACAGGAGTGGATTGTTACGCTGCTCGACTCGGTTAATATGAATGCAAATTATCCCACGGCTGTTACTATGGAGATGCTTTTTAACCCGACGGTTGTAGGGGTTACTATATTGCTTATTCTGCTGTTGAATTTTGTATCGGCACTAATCCCGACGGTGTATTCTTTGCGACACAGTATTACTGTATCATTAAACAACAAAAAATAATTGCCTTATGATAAAAATAATTTTGCATCAAATATGGAACGAGCGTAGGCAGAATGGTTGGCTCTTTATTGAATTTGTGGCAGTGAGTATCTTTTTGTGGCTCGCCATCGACCCGCTGTTTATTCTTTTCAGTAATAAATATATTCCCGAGGGATACAGCGACGATAATGTCTATTATTTGGAGTTTGAAGTAAATAGTAATGTAAAGGAGGAGGAAAATGCCGGTGAGGTGTGTGCCAATGACTTTATTCAGGCTATAAACATTGTGCGTCAGCTGCCCGAGGTTGAGGCTTATAGTGTGGCATCCTCGAATAATTATCCCAATTCAATGAGCTCAAATTGTCCTAAATATATTGTGGATAGTACAATGAATGTGAGGGGGGAGAATCACGCAATGCACATTGCTACATACGATATTTATGATTTTCCCGGCAACGATTATTTCTCGACGTTGCAGATAAAGGACATAAACGGTAATCCGATGAAAAAATCTACGGCCGATAATGGGCACGGGGTGTATGTCTCGGAGAATCTTGCGCTGAAAGTTTTTGGAACAACCGATGTTGTCGGCAAGAAAATAATATATGAGGATGACAAGGCTGTATCCACTGTGCAGGGCGTTTTTTCCACTCTTCAGACAACAGAATATATCGAGCCAATGTATCTTATTATGCACATTCACGACCGCAGCCGTATTTGTGAATATATCGACAAACGCTACATTTTTGAGAATTATAAAATATTCTTGCGCTTGAAAGAGGGGGTGGATGCCGATGCTTTTATGAATAAATTTCAGGCTGAGGTTGCTCCTAAACTCGATTTTAAATATCGCAGATTCTTCTCACTGACTGCTGTGAGCGACAGTGCTCGCAGCAATGCAAATATTTTTGGAATTACGAATCGCTATCGTGTGCAGATGATGCTGTCGGGCTTTGCTCTCTTTTGTGCTTTTTTGGGAATAATGTCAACCTACTGGGTACGTGTGTCGGACAGACGAATGAGCATAGGGCTTATGCGCAGTATGGGGGCAACCTCGGGGCGTGTGCTGTGGCAATTTGTACTCGAAGGGTGGTTGATTGTTACGGTTGCTTTTCTTGTAGCTTTTCCGTTGCTTTTGCATAAGGTGCATAGTATGGGCTTTTCGGATCCGCTTGAGAAATTTACGTCGATGATGTGGCAAGAGCTTATGCTTGCAAAGAATGCAGCCTATCTGCACAACCAACCGATGATGCACTTTGCAATAGTTACGCTTATTACTTATTGTTTTATTTTGTTGGTTGCCGCAATTGGTGTTATAATACCTACGTTGAAAATTACACGCATCAGGCCGTCCGAGGCTCTGAGGGAGGAGTAACTTGAAATTATTTATAGCTCTTTTTTGCACAAAAAAAGTAATTTGCTAATTTTGTCGTATGATACTGATAGTAGATGATGATATTGCGATACGCCATAGTTTGGGATTTATGCTCAAACGTGCGCGTTACGACGTTGAGGCTGTCGCGTCGCCCGGTGAGGCGTTGGAGATTGTGCGCAGGAACACTCCGCAACTTATTCTGATGGATATGAATTTTTCGCTCACAACAAGCGGCGACGATGGTATCGAGTTATTGCAAAAGGTTAAGATTTTCTGCCCCGATACGCCTGTGATACTAATCACGGCGTGGGGTAGTATCGACCTTGCTGTGCGTGGGATGAGGGCCGGAGCATTCGACTTTATCACAAAGCCGTGGAATAATGTGGTGCTTATGCAGCGCATAGAAACGGCGCTTAGTCTGAGCCGAAGTGCCGAAGAGACTGCAACAGTCAGGCCGTCTGAGCCTTTGTTCGACCGCAGTCTTATCATTGGGCGCAGCAAGGCACTGACCGATATTTTATCGACCGTCGAGCGCGTTGCGCGTACTAACGCCTCGGTGCTTATTACCGGCGAGAGTGGTACGGGAAAGGAACTTATTGCCGAGACGATTCATCGTAATAGTCTGCGTGCTAAAAATTCATTCGTAAAGGTTAATTTAGGTGGAATATCACACAGCTTGTTCGAGAGTGAGATGTTCGGACACAAGAAAGGGGCTTTTACCGATGCTTCGGCCGACAGGGTGGGACGTTTCGAGCTTGCCGATAAAGGGACTATTTTTCTGGATGAGCTTGGAGAGCTCGACCTTGCCTGTCAGGTGAAATTGCTGCGTGTGTTGCAGGAGCAGACTTTCGAGGTGCTTGGTGAGAGCCGTCCGCGTAAGGTGGATATTCGTGTGGTGTGTGCCACAAATGCCGACCTTGCACAGATGGTTGCTTGTCGTACTTTTCGTGAAGACCTTTATTACAGAATAAACCTTATAACGCTGCATCTGCCGCCACTGCGCGAGAGGCGCGAGGATATTCCGCTGCTTGTCCGTCATTTTGCGTCGTTGTCGGCAAAGGAAAATAATCTGCCTAATGTTGAAATTGCGAGTGAAGCTATGGAGTTTCTCAGGCGTCTGCCTCTGCCGGGAAATGTGCGTGAGTTGAAGAATATTGTCGAGCGGGCAATTATTATGAGTGGAAAGAGTGTGCTTACGACCGAGGATTTCAGGCTGGCAAATGATATTCTGCCGTCCTCGATAAAGCCTGTGGCAACCACTGCAATGACACTTGATGAGGCTGAACGTCAGCGCATTGTCGAAGCAATGGAGAAGTATGCCGGTAATATGACGCAGGTGGCAGCTACACTTGGAATTAGTCGTCAGGCGCTGTACCGACGATTGGAAAAATATGGACTAAAATGAGACAGAAAAACCTATTCCTCATAGTTTCGGCACTGTTTGTGCTTGTGTGGGTGCTGTTGCTGCTTGTTGTTTACAAGGCGGGCAGCACCAAATTGTTTTATTTGACCGAAGGGGTGTTGCTCTTCAGTCTGTTTTTTCTTATCTATTTTTATCGTAAAATCATAAAGCCGCTCGATACAATAGCAACGGGTCTTAATCTGTTGCGCGAACAGGATTTTAGCAGTCGGCTATCGCCCGTGGGACAGCGCGAGGTCGATAAGATTGTTAATATTTTCAATCGTATGATGGTGCAGTTGAAAGACGAGCGTCTGCGCCTGCGCGAGCAGAATCATTTTCTCGACCTGCTTATACAAGCCTCGCCAATGGGGGTGATAATTCTTGATTTTGACAATCGGGTAACAATGATTAACCCATCGGCAAGGGCAATATTGGGTTGCGGTGATGATTGTTTGAATAAAAATATTACGGAGATTGATATTCCGCTTATGCGCGAGATTGCATCGACCGAACAGGGGCAGACACGCACGCTGAAAATAAGTGGAATAGAGGTTTACAGCCTCTCGCGCCTGTCGTTTCAAGACCGGGGCTTTGCACATCCTTTTGTGCTTATAGAACCATTGACCGAGCAACTGCATAAGGCCGAACGTAGCGCCTACGAGAAGGTTATACGTATGATTGCGCACGAGGTGAACAATACAATGGGGGGAATAACATCAATCTTGGAGACTGCAAAAGATATGTTGCATTATAGTACAAACGAGACGTTCAAGAATGATGCTGTTGAAATTTCCGAGGCTATGCTGGTGTGCGAGGAGCGTGGGCGTCTGCTCAGTAGTTTCATCACACGCTTTGCCGAGGTTGTGAAAATACCCGTGCCGCAGTTGCAACAGTGCGACCTTAACGAGAGTGCGCGTTACTGCGCGCGTTTCGTCGAGAATGGTTGTCGGGAAAGGAATATTGTGTTATCTATGCAGTTGCATAATGATGTGATTCCTGTCTGTATAGATGTGGCTCTTTTTGAACAGGTGCTTGTGAATATTCTTAAAAATTCAATTGAGAGTATCGGTGGCAATGGGGGACATATTACAATATCTACCGCAGTGCATCCTGTGTCGATTGTTATATGCGACGATGGCCACGGAATAGATGCCGAAGGTGGCGCAGAACTGTTTACTCCTTTCTTTACCACAAAAAGTAATGGACAGGGTATTGGGCTTATGTTTACACGCGAGGTTCTTACTGCTCACGGATGCAAATTTTCTTTGGAAACGGCTGCCGATGGATATACGCGTTTTACTATTGAGTTTGTAGAATCTTCCTTTAGATAATTCGTCGTTGTTTGCTCTTCGGTTATATAAGTTCGTCCATAAGTGCCCGATAGAGGGGCGATGCTGACAGCGCTTCGCGGTTGCCGAATATGTACATTTGTCGGCGGGCACGTGTGAGGGCTACATTCAGTTTGCGGTCGATGAGTGTGCCTTCGGGGTCGATAATGGGGCTTGATATTGTCTCAATCAGTCGGGGCTGTGTGATTGTTGTGCCGAAGAGTATCATTTCGCGTTGCGAGCCTTGGTAGCGTTCGACGGTGTCGATGATTATCTGCTCGCTGTCGGGCAGGGTGAGTGCTTCAATGGCGCGGGCTACCATTGCTATTTGGTTGCGGAAGGGTACTATTATTCCAATTTGTCGGCTCGGATTCCACTCTTTATTGTTGCTCTTGTGCAGGCGGTAGTACTCTTGTACGAATTGTGCTATTGCTTCGGCCTCGGAGCGATTGACTTTATCGCTCTCTTCGATGCAGGAATTTTCGGTTGCTATAAAGGCTGTGCGGCGTGTTGCCAATATTGTTTGTATGGGGTTGTTTGTGTCGTATGTCTCAAAGGTGGCTGTCTCGGTCTGATGGGGCAGAGGGATGGGGCGCAGTGTGTTGTTGTAAAAATATCGGTTGGCAAAGGTCGATACTGCGGGGTGCATACGCCCTTGAAGGCTGAGTGTCTCGCTGAGACCCTCAATTCCTTTATTGTGGTAGTATCCTAAGAGACGCTCGAACAATGATGCTCCGTAGTTGTTGAGGCCTATTGCTTGCAGGGCGGGGCTTTTTACTGTGCTCTCTTTGGGACTTTGTGCTACAACTGCCGGCAGTTGTTTGGGATCGCCTATCAGGATGAAACGCTCTATTGCCGAGCTTCCGTCGGGCGACGAGGCGGCCATAAGTCCGGCGAGTTGCGATTCGAGAATCTGTGTGGCTTCGTCGATTATGGCTGTGTGGAATTTCTTTAGTTTGAAAAGCTCTTTGCGTGCTGTGAGCGAGGCTATTGTGCCTACAAAAATTCGTGTCTGTTGCATTGTTTGGCGTATCTGTTCACGGTTTTTGCACTCTGCTATGCTGTTCTTGAGCAGTCGGTGGCTGTATTGTGGCAGGCAACTCTGCTCGCTGCCTATGCGTATGTATTGTGGTTGCTCGGGCAGCAGTTCGAGTGTTTGGCATATTTCGTCAACGGCACGGTTGGTGTAGGAGGCCAGCAGTATGTTTGTTGTGGGGTCGCTGTAAAATTCGCGTACCATACTGCTTAGTGCTTGTGAGGTTTTTCCTGTTCCGGGAGGGCCTATGAGCATAAATAGGTCGTCGGCTTGTTTGGCTTTTAGTACTATTCTGTCTATATATTCGCTACCGTAGCTGTGGGCGAGTGTGCGGCTTGTGTCGAAGCGTGGTCTGCGGCGGGCCAATAGTAGGTCGGTGCGTTCTTTGGGGGCACTGAGCAGGCTGTATAGGTCGCGCAGTGATGCACGGAAAGTGCTGTCTAAATGGTCGTGCTCGATTGCATAGCGCGAGGCTGTCGAGTAGAGTGTGTGTCCCTGTTGTTTGTGCCTTAGGTGCAGTGTCAGATGGGTGGGACTTATGGCTGTTAGTGTGCCGCGTGTTACTTGTTGGTTGGTGGCTGTGTCGCAGTCGCTCGCGAGACGATAGACAAAGACTGTATCGCCTGCGCGAAAATTGGGATAGAAATGGTCGCTACTCGCGGCTACCGAGAAAGTGATGTCGGTGATATTGTTATCGTCGTCGCAGTGCAGGTTGATGATGCTGAGCCCTATGAGTATGTTGCCATTTTCAATCTTTTCGCTCAAAGGGGCTTGCCATACGTCGGCAAAGCAACTGCGGTTTTCTACTTTTTTAATTTCGATGCTTGTGTTGCTGTTGCCCACTTTGGCTATCATCATTTCACGTGCCACAAAGGCTATGTTGCCGAAGATGTATTCGCGTAAAAGCTCGTCGGCCTCGTGGATGGGAAGTAGTATTTTTTCTATTCTCGGGCGTAGGTAGTTGCTCCACAATCGTCCTTGATTGTTGTGTGTGTTAAGGTCGTCGGGGGTGAGGCTTTTCAGCTCGCTGTATAGGCCGTCCTTGCACATTTTTTCGAGCAGGCTCACTATGTGGTTGCGCAGCATCAGTGCGTTGCTTATTTGGGTGGCGTTGCACTGTTCGCTGAAAAAGCGTGGGTAGCGCGAGTAAAAAAGCAGGGCGCGTATGTTGCTGCGAGGAATGCCCAATGAGTAGCTTAGCATCTCGCGATACAGCGACATTTGCAGGCGGTGCTCTTCTTTTGGGCCTCCGCGAAATTCATCGGCTTTGCCCGATTTTAGCTCTATGAGCATCAAACTGTTGCCTTGCAGTAGGTCGATACGTCCTTGCAGCCCCAATGGTTCACAAAAGAACGATGGCTCAATTTGTGTGTTCTCTTGTCGATAACCGCCCGAGGCTTCTATCCCTTGTGTGCCCATTTTTTGCTGTATGTTGTTGAAATGTATAAAGGCGTCGTCGAAGAATTTTTTGTCAATGTCGGTGCAAACGGATAGTTGCAAGGGGTATTCGCGGAAGAAGGTCTCCATTGAGCGGCGATAGCTTGCTCTTGAGCCGGGACGTTCGTTGGTGCAGTCGTCGAGGAAAATGTTGGCGGCCTCGCCCAACAGACGTGCCGGGCTTTCGTCGCTACTCTCAAACAGATTCAGTATGTAACCTATGGGGGGGCTGCCGTAGGGTTGCAGACAGCGTGCAAGTGCCGAAATGTCTATGAGGCAGTCGGGGTGGTAGATTATGTCGCGGGGTACAATTGTGCCATCTTCTTTTTGGTGGCACGATAGTAGATTGAGCTTACACTCTTTGTGTAGTAGTGCTGGTAGTGTGTGGTAGCAGTTGGCTGTGGGTAGTTGGGCGGTTATTGTGTTGCCGTTGCTGTCGATGCCGCTGATACTGCTCTCGTTCCACGAGGTTACTGTTATTTGTAGGCGTAGCTGCTCACTCATTTTGGGGCGTTTCTATTAAGTAATAGAGTTTTTTTTGGTGTAGATGCTATTGTGGATGTTTTTTGTTTTCTTGGAAAAAATCAAAAAACTTCTCGAAAAGAGTTGTCGAATGGCTCTTTATATACGCATCAGCTCGGCTGTGCTGTCGCTCTGAAGAACGGTGTATATTGAGTCGCTGTACAGGTCTTGCATTTTGCGGTATCTGTTCCACGTGCGTCTTACTTTTTTTACAAATTGGACAGTTTGTCGCCAATCTTTAAACTCGCCGTTGCGACAGAGGCTGTCGGTGTAGTATTGTGGTTGGCTTTTGAGTATTAGAAATGTATCGACGTTGTGTTCCCATTTGTAGCGGTTGCGGCCATATTTTTGTGCCAAGCGCATAGCGTCGTTGATGTGTCCTGCACCGGCATTGTACGAGGCTAAAATAAAGGATAGTCGTTCGTCGGGCGCTTTTATGCGACGGTATATGTGGTTGAGTTCTTTCAATAGGGTGGCGGCTGCCATTATGTTGTGGCGAGTATCCATAAAAAGTGTGTCGGGGACGCCTGCGCCTCGGAGGGTGCGTGGCATTACTTGCATTACTCCGCGTGCACCGGCCTCGGAACAGGCGGTACTGTCGAAGCGCGACTCGGTAAAGGCTATGGCTGCCAGTAGCTTCCAGTCCCAGCCGAAGAGGCTGTCGTTTGCTGCACGAAAATGATGGTCGAAAGGGGATATTTCGACGTAGGGTGATATTTGTCGTTTTATGGGCGGTGGTGGAGGGGGGCTTGGTGCAAAGACCTTGTCGCCACTCATTGCTACAATGATGAATAGGAGCAGTAGTGTAATGGAGTATCCGCTGCCTTTGAACATAGTGTGTGTTATTTTTCGAGGAAAGATTGTATTGCCATTTGCAAGGCTTTTATCGCTTTTGTGTTGCTGCCGCCTTGAGGAATTATTATATCGGCATATTTTTTTGTGGGTTCTATAAACTCGTCGTGCATTGCTTTTACAATGCGTTCGTAGCGCGAGAGCACCATTTCGGGTGTACGGCCTCGCTCGACAATGTCGCGGCGTATGAGACGTATGAGGCGGTCGTCGGCCTCGGCATCGACAAATATTTTAAGATCCATAAGCTCGCGCAACTGCGGGCTGACGAGTGCCATTATTCCTTCGATTATGATTATTTTGCGTGGCTCGATGTGAATGGTCTCGGGCTGACGGGTGCAAGTTAGGTAGGAATAGGTCGGTTGGTCGATGCCTTTACCCTCGCGCAGCATTGTCAATTGATTGACCATAAGCTCCCAATCGAATGCGTCGGGCTGGTCGAAATTTATTTGCT
>CAYYEL010000049.1:0-4232 GCA_964470845.1 uncultured Bacteroidaceae bacterium
TCAAAGTCGTGAGCAAGGTGGGGATTTTGTTGCACTTCTATCTTGACAGTATGGAAACGCTTCGGTTCGTTACTTTTATAAACACAAAATGTCGGTTCTTTTCTATTGGCCTGTTTGAGGCTTGTAAATGATAGAGTTGTTTTATTTTGCTCTGTAAAAATTTGATTATTAAAACAGCCCTCCTATCTGATATACTAAATAGCCTGCAATCCAAGCTACCACTGTGTTGTATATTACCGAGAATAAAGCCCAGCGGCGGCTGCGTGTCTCCTCGGCTATGGCGGCAACGGTGGCTATACAGGGGAAGAATAGGAGTATGAATACAAGGAATGATGCGGCCGAGCGTGGGGTAAAATCGCCCGATGTTACGAGGCTCTCTTGCAGTCCTTCCTCGCTGTCGCTGCTGTATAATACCCCCAGTGTGCTCACTACGAGCTCTTTGGCAGGGATGCTTGTTATTATGCCTATCGTGGCACGCCAATTAAGCCCAAGGGGCTGCATTGCCGGCTCGATGGCTTTTCCTATAATACCAATGTAAGAGTGCTCGTATCGTTCGGTCGAGGCTTCTGTGGTTGTTGGGGCGGTGGTATCCGAGGCTTCGGGGCGGGGGTAGTAACTGAGGAACCATATTATTATGGTTGCTGCCAGAATTACTGTCCCTATTTTGCGTATATATTGCTCGCACTTTTCCCACATATGGCGCAGGGTTGCTCTTGCTGTCGGCATACGGTAGGGGGGGAGTTCCATTACAAATGGGGTTTCGTCGTTCTTGAATTTTGTCTTTCGCAATAGGCGGGCGGTTAGGGCTGCAACCAATATACCTAATACATATAGTCCGATGAGTACTGTCGGAGCATATTGGGGAAAGAATGTTCCTGCGAAAAGTATAAATACCGGCAGACGGGCGCTGCACGACATAAATGGGGTGATGAGCACTGTTATTATGCGGCTGCTGCGGCTCTCAATGGTGCGTGTGGCTATTATGGCGGGGACGTTACAGCCGAATCCCATAAGCATTGGGATGAAGGATTTTCCGTGCAGACCCATTTTGTGCATTATGCGATCCATAATAAATGCAGCACGTGCCATATAGCCCGAGTCTTCCATAAGTGAGATGAAAAGGTAGAGTATGAGTATTTGGGGCAGGAACACTGCCACACTGCCTACACCGCTTATTATTCCGTTGACTAATAGGTCTTGTAGGGCGCCCTCGGGGGTGATTACGGTCAGTTGCTCACCCAGCCACCCGAATGCTGCATCTATCCAGTCTTGCGGGTAGGCGCCTAAATAAAATACTGCGGTAAACATCAGCCACATTAGTGTAAGGAATAGTGGGAAGCCCAGCCATTTATTGGCTACTAAACGGTCGATGCGTCGTGTCTGGCGCTGTGTGTCCTTGTTGCCGGGGGTGAAGGTCTCTTGCAGTGCTCCGTTTATGAATCCGTATTTAGCATCGCTGATGGCTGTCTCGACATCTACTCCTATACGTGTGTTTACTCTTTTGGCGCTTATAAGGGCCTGTGCGTTCCACTCGTCGAGTTTTTTACAATTCTTCAGCAGGGCTGTTGCTTCTTTGTCTTGTTCGAGTAGCTTCAGTGCCCAGTAGCGCACGGGAAATTGCTGTGGCAGGTCATCGGCTTTGTGAAGCTCTTGTGATAGTGGGGCAAGCTCGGCTTCTAATATGTTGCCGTAGTTTATGTGTATGTGGCGTATGGTCTTATTTTCGCCCTCAAACAACTCAATAACTGTGTCGAGCAGTTGGTCGAGCCCTTTACCTGCCTTGGCAACGGTGGGAATCATTGGTATTCCCATCATTCCTCCAAGATGTTGGTAATCGACAGTTGCACCGCTGGCTTCGAGCTCGTCGAACATATTGAGTGCTACCACTGTGCGCAGGTTCATATCAATGAGCTCGGTGGTCAGATAAAGGTTACGTTCGAGGTTCGATGCAACGACAGCGTTGATAATTACGTCGGGTTGTTTGTCGAACAGGTGGCGGCGAACGTAACGCTCCTCGGGCGAGTAGGCCGATATTGAATAGGTGCCGGGAAGGTCGGTGAGGTTTATGCGGTAGCCTTTGTAGTTGAGGCTGCCGCTCTTGGCATCGACTGTTACTCCGCTGTAATTGCCGACGTGCTCGCTGCTGCCCGAGAGGGCGTTGAACAGTGAGGTCTTGCCGCTGTTGGGGTTGCCTACAAGGGCTACGTCGATTATGTTCTTACGCTCGGTAGAGACCGGGCGGTATATGCAGTTGCATCCGTAGCTGCTGCTGCAATTCTCGCAGGCTGACATACATTTGAATGAGTGAATGGGGCTCAGCTCCTTGCGTGCCTCGTCTTCGGGGAGTACTTCTATCATCGCTGCCTCGTTGCGTCGCAACGATACGTCGTATCCCATCACGTGGTATTTTACAGGGTCGTGCATTGGTGAATCGAGTACCGATTTTACCTTCTCGCCCCTAATGAATCCCATTTCCATTATGCGTTTGCGGAAGCCTCCGTGTCCTGATAATCGGACAATCACTGCGGTCTCTCCATTCTTCAATTCCGATAGTCTCATTTTTCTTTATCTCTTGTGTTTCTTTTGTGGCTTTTATGTGCCAACGTAATTTTGCTATGCAAAATTAACACTCATTGCAGCTGCTGTCAATAGTTATTTTTAGTGATATGGGGCCGATATTAGTTATTTCTTGTTACAGACCTGTGGCGTTGCGCTTATTGTTGTGGAGGGCGGATGTGTAATTTACCAAAATGTTGTTAGGCTTTTGTCGATAAATTCATTAGTAATGACGATTTTGCGGCTCTTTTTTTGTGTATATTTTTGCACTGTGGATGTTGCGTTTCTGATGCTTTTTCTTTGCTTTTGTCATTTGCGCATCGTCTGCAAAAATATAGTAACCATAATGATGTTTTAGTAAATTTTATATTTGCCCTTGAAAGTATTATCCAATTAGTTAGGGCTGTCGTGAGACACCCCATAGGGCACAATTGTTATCTTTAGCTTAATTAAAAATCGCCTCCAATTTTATTTGGAGGCGATTTTTAAATGTTTTCTGTATCACAAAATTGAGAGAGCAGGCATTGCTTGCTCTCTCAATTTTGTGATTCCGCTGCGATTCGAACGCAGGACCCACGCCTTAGAAGGGCGTTGCTCTATCCAGCTGAGCTACGGAACCAACCTTGTATTAAGTGCCGCCTCACATAAAAGTAGAGGCTGCTTTGTTAATCGAGTGCAAAGATAGTGTTTTTATTTACTCGAACCAATAAATTTTAAATATTTTTGTGCAAACTGTGTGCTGCTTATTGCTAAAAGGCTCTTTCGGGACTTTAATAAGCAGACTAAAAACACATTATTTAAGCGGCTTCTTAGATTTTTGTGTTGCCTATTTTAATTGGGCCACACTGCCGAAAGGAACTTCTCGAACGATGGAATGTATATCTCTTTGCGGCTTAGTGTCAGTAATTCTTGTTGTTGCATATTGTTCAGTGCACGTGATATGTTGATGCGTGCCTCGGATAGTTGTTGTGCAAGCTCTTCCATCTTTATAATGAGCCTTTTTGCGCCTGTCAGTGTCTGGGCGCGCAGTGCTACGAAGCGTGCTATGCGTCCTTCGAGGCTTTGTGGTATGTTCTTCCAGATGAGCGCATCGAGCTGTTGTTCGTGGTGCGATATAAGGTTAAGGAAATTTATTCCGAAGATGCTGTGCTTGGAAAATTCGGTATATAGATAGGATTTGTTTATACTCAGTAGGCAGCTATTGCCTTTTGAATAATAGCTGTGTCGGAAGCTGTTGTGTATCCCAAAAAGTGAACCGGGTTCAATGGCGTATGGGGCTTCTAAGGTTTCATATAAAGTGTAATTCTTCTCGGTAATGTGTCGCTCGCTCTCGACTTTGCCTTGAATGAGTATTACAAAATTGTCGCAATTCTGGTTATACGAAAGGATGGGCTCGCCATCTGTGTGGCGGCTGAAATCGAATTTTACTTTGTCAAGAATGGATGTCAGCTCGTCCTTGCTCATCCCTTGAAAATATGGTAGCTTCAGTAAACTTTCGTACATTTTTGTTTCTTTGTATGTATGTTTGTTTGTTTCTACAAAGATAATCCTCTTTGTTGTTGCTTTGTATGCTTCTTGTTGCTCTTTTTGGCTTTTTTAAGTTAATTTTTGTTAGATGTGTTGTTTGGGGCGATTTTTTTTGCTCGTCGGCCAGTATCTTTGCTGTAAACAGCGAA
>CAYYEL010000049.1:4332-16731 GCA_964470845.1 uncultured Bacteroidaceae bacterium
GATTTTCTGCACTCGCTGTAAAATATTAAAGCTTTGCTTTATTTTTTTTGCTCGTCGGCCAGTATCTTTGTGGTAAACCACGAAGATTTTCTGCACTCGCTGTAAAATATTAAAGCTTTGCTTTATTTTTTTTGCTCGTTTGTTGTATCTTTGCCTCTTGACGTGCGAATGTATTCGTGTGCTCGATTTTTAATTATAATTTGCCGAAAATGGAAAACTCGACTGCAAAATATGATATGCTGGCTATTGTGGGGCCCACAGCCTGCGGTAAGACTGCTCTTGCCGTCGAGGCGGCATTGGCTTTTGGAGGCGAGGTTATCAGTGCCGACAGTCGTCAGGTTTATCGTGGAATGGATATTGGTACGGGCAAGGATTTGAACGAATATGTTCGTGGCGACGTTTCTGTTCCGGTGCATCTTGTGGATATTGTGGATGCGGGCGAGAAGTATAATGTCTTTGAGTTTCAACGCGACTTTTTGATGGCTTATAATAATGTGCTTTCACGTGGTGCGTTGCCCATTATGTGTGGTGGCAGTGGAATGTATGTCGAGTCGGTGCTGCGCGGATACAGGCTTCTGCCTGTGCCCGAGAATGTGCCTCTGCGTGAGCGTCTCGCTAACCATACGCTTGAGGAATTGAAAGAGATTCTTTCGTCGTATAAAACTTTGCATAATAATACCGACACCGATACAGTAAAGCGTGCTATACGCGCAATTGAGATTGAGGAGTATTATGCTTCGTGTCCTGCGTACGAACGCAGTTTTCCGACAATAAAAACATTGACGGTGGGCGTGGATGTGAGCCGCGAGGTGCGTCGCGAACGTATCAGCCGTCGTCTCGGAGCGCGTCTGGACGAGGGGCTTATTGACGAGGTGCAACATCTGCTCGATAGTGGCCTTACTCCCCAGCAACTTATTTACTATGGCCTTGAATATAAATTTGTTACAATGTATGTAACGGGGGCTATGACACGTGAACAGATGGTGAGTGGCCTTGAGATTGCCATTCATCAGTTTGCCAAACGTCAGATGACGTGGTTCCGGGGAATGGAGCGTCGCGGAGTAAAAATAAATTGGATTGACGCCTCTTTGTCGTTTGATGAACAGGTCGAAATAATAAAGGAGTGGCTCTATGATAAAGGCGCATAATGATAACAGACACCGTTGGGGTATAATATATTGCCCGCGGGTGGGTGCGTGGAAACCAATGAAGCGTTGGAACGAGATACGCGACTATTTAAAGGAACGTGGTGTTGAGTACGACCTTCTGCAATCGGAGAATTTCAGCTCTATTGAACGGTTGACGCGTGTGCTTGCCGATAATGGTTACGAAACGATTGTGCTGGTTGGAGGCGATGGTGCGCTTCAGGATGCCATAAATGGAATTATGGCTTCGGAGAATCGCTCAAAAGTGGCTTTTGGCATTATACCCAATGGTATTGCCAATGACTTTGCGCGATATTGGGGGCTGAGTGCCGACGATTATAAACACGCTGTTGATTGCATAATGGCGCATCGCACGCGTGCTGTGGATGTTGGCTATTGCAGTTATACAACTGCCGAGGGCGAGCAGACGCGTTATTTTCTGAATGTTCTTAATATAGGTCTTACGGCACATCTTGTCGAGATTGCCAACCGCCGACGCTTGCTGTTTGCAAGGGCTGCATCGTCGTTGACAAGCCTCGTTCATCTGTTATTCTATCGACAGAATTATAATATGAAGTTTGTGCTGAATAATCAGACGGTGGAGCAGAAATTTATGATGCTGTGCATTGGAAATTCCCGCGGATATGGAATGACCCCGAGCGCCGTGCCTTATAATGGCTGGCTCGATGTCTCGGCAATAAAAATGCCTAAATTTTTGGGAATGTTGCAAGGGCTTTATATGGTGGCCCGACGCAAAATTATGAATTATAAATTGATGGTGCCGTTCCGTACAACCGAGATTCTGATAGAGTCGGTCGATAATGCTCGCGCAGGAATAGACGGTCGTCCCTTTGTGCCTACCTATCCGATGCGCGTGGGTATAAAGCCCGAGGCTTTTAATTTTATAATGCCAAACAGAAAGAAACAAAATAGAACAGATATATGACAATAAGAGAATTAACTGCTACCGACAAGTTCTTCTTGTTGGCGGGCCCCTGCGTTATTGAGGGCGAGGAGATGGCTATGCGTATAGCCGAACGTATTGTGGCAATGACAGCCGAACGTGGTATTCCGTATGTATTTAAGGGTTCGTATCGTAAGGCCAACCGCTCGCGCGTCGATTCGTTTACCGGAATTGGCGACGAGAATGCGTTGCGTGTGTTGCGTCGTGTGCGCGAGACTTTTAATATTCCGGTAGTAACGGATATTCACTCGCCCGAGGAGGCCGAGATGGCTGCCGAGTATGTCGATATTCTGCAAATTCCCGCATTCCTATGCCGTCAGACCGATCTTCTTGTTGCTGCGGCAAAGACGGGGCGAATAGTAAATATCAAGAAAGGACAATTCCTCTCGCCTATGGCGATGAAATTTGCAGCCGAGAAGGTGGTTTCTGAAGGCGGCGAAGGACGTGTGATGCTCACCGAGCGTGGTACAACATTCGGTTATCAAGATCTTGTGGTCGATTTTCGCAGCATCCCGCAGATGCGTAGTTTCGGCTATCCGGTGGTGATGGATATAACACACTCGTTGCAGCAACCCAATCAGAGCGCAGGAGTAACCGGTGGAATGCCCGAAATGATTGAAACAATGGCCAAGGCAGCCATTGCAGTGGGCGCAGATGGATTATTCATAGAAACGCACGAGAATCCGGCCGAGGCCAAGAGCGACGGAGCAAATATGTTGCGTCTCGACCTGCTCGAAGGATTGCTCGATCGTCTGCTGCGTTTGAGCGAGGCTGTCAGATGAAAAAAGAATAAACAGCAATGGGCGGCGCCAAGGTTAAAGACGCTGCTCTTTGTTTATATATATATGAGGTGTAGAAAGGAATATATACAGAGATTTTTGCTGTGGGCGATAGCCTCGTTGCATACGCTTACACTCTTTGCGGCCGATGTGGCAAAGAGTGAGCCGTACAACTCAAAGGCTGACAGTCTGCTGAATATTCTATCTACTCGCATCGAGGCCGACGAGTGCATAGTGGGCGAGGCGTCGGGGCGGCTCTATGTGAAACAAAAAGTCAATATCGAGAAAAGAAATTACGGTCTTAATTTTATCCTGGGAATGCCGCACTTCGACCGCGACAGCCGCGAGTTTCTGAGCGAGCTTTGTTACGACTTTATCTTTTTTGATTACGCGCTGCCGCTGATAAAGCGTCGGGCTGTTGTTACGACGCATCGCCACGGAAGCGGCGAGGTCGAGAGGGCGTTGTTGCTGATGTCTCCAAATATCTTTGCCGAGAAGATGTACGGCGAGGGTTATCTCTCGCCACTGCACGGCACGAACCGGAAATATTACCGTTACACTCTCGATACATTATATCGCAGTGCCGCGGGTGGGGTGAAAGTTGATTTTGAGCATCGTTTCGATAATATCAAACTACTTGAGGCCGGATATATCCTGCTGGACGACAGTTGCAACGTAAGGGCTTTTTGTGCTAAAGGCTGGGATGAACAGTGTCGCTTCGAGGTTGCCTATACAATGGGCAACGAAGGATTGCAAAAATTTTTGCCCCATAGTGTCTCTCTTGATATGCAATATGACTTTGCCGGCAATAAATTGCGTGTTGCAGCCGAGGGCTTTTTTAGTTTCGAGGCTGCGTTCCCGGTTCCCGATAAGCACGAACGCCTCGACGAGTACAATTTGAGCGTAGCACCGATAAATGCTCTTCCCGATACTCTCATAAAAGACCAAAAAGAATATGTTGCTCAAAGACGCCCAAGGCCGCTGACAGCTGCCGACTCGCTTCTTTATGCCGACAGAGGGGTGTTCGAGGCGATTGTTGACACTCTTACCGGTCGCACAGGCAACGATATTATCGACGAAACTACCGAGGTGTTATATAATGTAGGTGATAAGATGATAAGCAGCCACACTCTCAGATGGGAGGGTGGCGAGATGCGAATGTCGCCTATAATAAACCCCTCGTATCTATCGTACAGCACAAGTCGCGGTCTCTCCTATAAAATGGCGTTGAATCTAAGGAATAGGCAGAAGGATGGTCGGGAGTTTTCGCTGCGACCGATGATTGGGTATAATTTCAAACAAGGGGCAACATATTGGGATGTTGACGGACGCTATCTTTATTCGCCCGGTCGTTTAGGCGAGGTGGGGCTCGATGTGGGCTCGGGCAACCGCACATACAGTAGCGAGGCGCTCGCACGCATCGAACAGATAGCAGTCGATTCACTTAATTTCGAGAGCCTTAATCTAAGCTATTTTCGTAGTCTTTACATAAATCTATGGCACAGTTGCGAGCTAGCGAACGGCCTTGAATTGTTGTTGGGAACAAATTATCATCGGCGCACGCTCATAGGGGCGACAGGCGAGAGGCTGACAGCCTCGGGAGGCTATCTTAAAAAACGATACATACAGTTTGCGCCTCACATTCGTCTGACGTGGCAGCCGGGAATGTATTACTATGTAAAAGGTTCGCGTAAAGTAAATATCGGCTCGCGAATGCCTCGCTTTGCACTTGATGTAGAGCAGGCTGTGCGCGGCGTATTCGGTTCGACGGGCGTTTACACTCGTGCCGAGATTGATGTTCAGTATAATTTCAGAATAAACGAGAGTGATGCTCTGTTTCTGCGCACGGGTGGCGGAGGATTTTTCTATACAAAAGATACCTATTTTGTCGATTATGCTTTTTTAAGGCATAACAGCCTGCCGATTGACCGCAGCGACGAGCTCGATGGCGTTTTTCAATTGCTCGACTCGGAGTGGTATAATGCAGTCAATAAATACTTTAGGTTAAATGCCACCTACCAATCGCCGTTCCTTATGTTGCAAAAAATGTTGCCAAGGGTGAATTTTATAAAAAATGAACGGCTCTATTTTAATATGCTCTTTATCTCGCATCTGCTTCCTTACAGCGAGCTTGGCTATGGCGTTGGAACGCCCTACATCGACCTTGGGCTTTTTGTATGTGGAAAAAATCACCAATTTCACAAAATAGGCTTCAGAATCAATGTTTCCTTGTTTCAAGATTGAGGAAAAAATGCTTTTTTTACATTTTTTTTAAAAAATATTCCATCTTTTTTGTTATTAATGTTTTTAATGCCTACATTTGGAAATGGTTAGGGTTGCTGCGTGTATTTTAATAATACGCGGTGCAATGAGCCGTAGTCAATGAATATAAGCCAAGAGTAATATATATTATTTATCATATAAATTAAACAAGATGAGTTATTTGCGATTCGAAAAAACGCTGATGACGAACTTAGAAGAGTCGTTGCAAAAGGAGATTTTGAGGACAAACCGTTCAGGTGCGTACCACTGTTCGACTATCGTCGATTGCAATACCCGTAAGTATCACGGATTGCTGGTAGTTCCTATTCCGCAACTCGACGACGAGAATCACGTACTTCTTTCGTCTTTGGACGAGACAGTGGTTCTGCACGGTGCCGAGTTTAATCTTGGACTACACAAGTACAATGCCGACAACTTCAGTCCCCGAGGCAACAAGTATATTCGCGAGTTCGCTTGGGAGCGTGTGCCCACAACCATCTACAACGTGGGTGGCGTGTGGCTTAAAAAAGAGAAAGCCTTTGTGCATCACGAGAACAGAATCCTTATACGTTACACCTTGCTCAAGGCAAATACGGCGGTAACATTGCGCTTGCGTCCTTTCCTCGCATTCCGCAGTGTTCGTGAATATACCCACGAGAATCACGCTGCCAACCGCACCTATCGCGAGGTTGAGAACGGTATAAGTATGTGTATGTATTCGGGTTATCCCGACTTGTATATGCAGCTCAACAAGAAGAATGAATTTGTTTATCGTCCCGATTGGTACAGAGGCATAGAGTATGTTAAGGAGCTTGAGCGAGGCTACGACTTTAACGAGGATTTGTTTGTTCCCGGTTACTTTGAGCTTAAAATGAAAGTAGGCGAGAGCATTGTGTTCTCGGGAGGTATCGACCCCATCAGCACCCGTACTATGAAAGCTGCCTTCGAGCACGAGGAGCAGATTCGTATTCCGCGCGACAACTTTATGCACTGTATGGAGTGTGCCGGAAACCAATTCTTCAACGTACAGGGCGAGCACATCTACATCCTTGCCGGCTATCCTTGGTTCAAATGTCGTGCACGCGACCTGTTTGTGTCGTTGCCCGGACTGACACTCACACCCTCGGGCAAGCCCGGTGAGTTCGAGCAGGTTATGCGCACAGCACGCATCGCCATCGAAGACTTTATGGCCGATAAATTCAGTGCTGTGAAAATTTATGAGATGGAGCATCCCGACGTTCTTCTTTGGGCTATCTGGGCAATACAGCAGTATGCCAAAGAGCGCGGCGTCGAGGCTTGTCGCGATAAATATGGCGACCTTGTACTGAAAATCGTTGATTACATTCGCGCCAACAAACATTTGAATCTGCATCTTGCACCCAACGGCCTGCTCAGCACCAATGGTCGCGACAAGGCTGTAACTTGGATGAACTCAACAGCCAACGGTCGTCCCGTTGTTCCCCGTACAGGTTTTGTGGTCGAGATAAATGCTCTTTGGTATAACGCCTTGAAATTTGCACAGGAGATGGCAGGGCTTATGAATAATAACGAATATGTCGAGACGTTGGTACGTCCCATTGCTCTTGCCAAGCAGGCATTTGTCGAGATGTTCCTAAACGAGCACGGCTACTTATACGATTATGTCGATGGCGATTATGTCGATTGGAGTGTACGCCCCAATATGATTTTTGCAGTGGCACTCGACCACTCTCCGCTCGATGGCAAACAGCAGAAGAAGGTACTCGACATTGTTACTCGCGAGCTTCTTACACCTCGCGGTCTGCGTTCACTCTCGCCCAAGAGCGTCGGATATAATCCCAACTACGTTGGTCCGCAGATTCAACGCGACTATGCTTACCATCAGGGCACTGTATGGCCTTGGTTGGGCGCATTCTACTACGAGGCTTATCTGAAGATATACAAGCTGAGCGGTGTGTCGTTTGTCGATAGACAGATGATTGGATTCGAGGACGAGATTGTACAGCACTGTGTAGGTTCTATCCCCGAATTGTTCGACGGCAACCCTCCCTTCAAGGGACGTGGAGCTGTGGCTTTTGCAATGAATGTCGCAGGCATCCTCAGAACAAGCCATATTCTTAAACAGTACGAATCAAAATTAGAGGCTTAAGGGACTTGGTTTCTTAGTGTCAAAAAAGTAAAAAGATAAGCATTATGAAAGTACTAATGTTCGGTTGGGAGTTTCCCCCTCATATTTCCGGAGGTCTTGGAACTGCGAGTTACGGACTCACAAAGGGTTTTGTTCCGCAGGGAGACGTGGAGATAAAATTCTGTATCCCCAAGCCTTATGGTGATGAAGATAACAGCTTCTTGAGAATCGTCGGTATGAACAGTGTGCCCATCGTGTGGAAAGATGTAGATTCAAGCTACGTCGAGTCGCGTGTAGGTGCAATAATTCGTCCCGAGGAGTACTACCGTTACCGCGACCACATCTATGGCGATTTTAGCTATATGAATACCAATGACCTTGGTTGTATGGAGTTCGCAGGTGGTTATCCCGAGAATCTTCACGAAGAGATAAATAACTATTCTATAATTGCAGGCGTTGTTGCACGCACCGAGGAGTTTGACATTATCCACTCGCACGACTGGCTCACCTATCCTGCCGGTATTCACGCCAAGCAGGTGTCGGGTAAGAAATTGGTTATACACGTTCACGCAACCGACTTCGACCGCAGCCGTGGTAATGTAAATCCCACAGTGTATGCAATAGAGAAGAATGGTATGGATCACGCCGACCACATCTTCTGTGTGAGTGAGCTTACACGTCGCACTGTTATTGACAAGTATCATCAGCACCCCGATAAGGTTACAACACTGCACAACGCGGTAACGCCTCTGTCGGACGACATTATGGCTATCGAGCCCAAGAAGATACCTAATGAGAAAGTCGTTACTTTCCTTGGTCGTATCACAATGCAGAAAGGTCCCGAGTATTTTGTCGAGGCTGCTGCACAGGTTCTGAAAAAGACACGTAACATACGTTTCTGTATGGCCGGTAGCGGTGATATGATGAACGATATGATTAAGTTGGTTGCACAGCGTGGCATTGCCGACCGTTTCCACTTCCCCGGTTTTATGCGCGGTCGTCAGGTTTACGAGTGTCTGAAGGCCAGCGACGTGTATATAATGCCGTCGGTGAGCGAGCCTTTCGGAATTTCGCCTCTTGAGGCTATGCAGTGTGATGTACCTACTATAATATCTAAGCAATCGGGTTGTGCCGAGATTCTTGACAAGTGTATCAAGACCGATTATTGGGATATTAACGCTATGGCGGATGCCATTTACGCCATCTGTAATAATGACTCACTCTACGAGTATCTTAAGGTTGAGGGTCGTCGCGAGGTCGATGCAATCACTTGGGAGAATGTAGCACTGAAGTTGCGCAGGTTGTATGAACAAGTAATGGCTCATTAAAATAACAAAAAAGAAAAAAAGATATGAAGACTATTTGTTTCTATTTCGAGATTCATCAGCTCAGACAGTTGAAACGCTATCGTTTCTTCGACATAGGTAGCGACCACTACTACTATGATGACTATGCCAATGCAAGTGCAGTAGCCGAGCTTGCCGAGAATTCATACGTTCCCGCGCTTACCACTCTGCTCGATATGATTAAAGAGAATAATGGCGACTTTAAGGTTGCTCTCTCGGCATCGGGTGTAGGTTTGGAAATGCTTGAGCTTTATGCTCCTCAGGTAATTGAGCTTCTCAAGGAGCTTGCCAAGACAGGTTGCTGCGAATTCCTTTGCGAGCCTTATTCGCACGGTCTTTCATCGCTTGTTTCTCCCACTGCCTTTAAAGAGGAGGTCGAGAGAATGCAGCGCAAGGTTAAGGAACTTTTTGGCAAACAGCCTAAGGTGTTGCGCAACTCGGGTCTCATCTACTCGGATGAGATTGGTGAGATGGCAGCGTCAATGGGATTCAAAGGTATGCTCGCCGAGGGTGCTAAGCACATTCTTGCTTGGAAGAGCCCTCACTTCCTTTACAACTGTGCAAATGCTTCGGGCTTGAAACTGTTGCTTCGCGATTTTAAATTCTCGGACGATATTTCGTTGCGTTTCTCGAACCCCGAGTGGAGCGAGTATCCTTTGTTTGCCGAGACATACGTCGATTGGATTGCATCGCTTCCCCAAGAGGAGCAGATTGTAAACATCTTTATGAATCTGTCGGCATTTGGTATGGCACAGCCTCTCTCGTCGCACATCCTCGACTTCTTGAAGGCTATTCCTGCAATTGCAAAAGAGCGCGGAATCAGTTTCTCTACTCCCTCGGAGATTGTTGATAAATTTAAGTCGGTTGGTGCTCTTGAGGTTCCCTATCCTACATCGTGGATGGACGAGGAGCGCGACACAACATCTTGGTTGGGTAACACATTGCAGCGCGAGGCTTTCGACAAGCTTTACAGCGTTGCCGAGCGTGTAGCTCTCTCGGATGACAAGAAACTGAAACAGGATTGGGATTATCTTCAGGCAGCCGAGAACTTCCGCTTTATGACCACAAAGTCGAACGGTATTATCACTGAGCGCAGTATCTACGATTCACCTTACGATGCGTTTACAAACTATATGAACATCTTGGGCGACTTTATGGCTCGCGTGCGTGCACAGTATCCTGAGGAGATTGACAATGAGGAACTCGGCGCATTGAAGCAGGTTATCGAGAATCAAGAGGTTGAGATTGTTCAGCTTGAGGCCGAGCTCGAGGCTCTGAAGGCTAAGGCTGCAAAAAAGACCACAAGAAAGAAAAAAGAGGTAGCCGAATAATTTCGGGACTTTGTTTCTTATAAACAGAAAAAATAGCGACCGCACGGTCGCTATTTTTTATAGGGAGGTTCTATAAATTAGGTCGTATCGATTTTGAGATTTGTTTTTAGTAGTTTTTTAGTATTTGAGATGGCGCGATGCGGGCATCGTAACTGAGCAAATGTCAAAAAGATACAAAAACAAAGCCAAAAGCGACCGAAAAAGAATCGCCGAATAAAGAATTTTTTAATACTAATTTCTAGAATTTCTCTATAATGTCATCTGTTTTATAGCTCTACAAGCACACGCAGGTTAATCTGTCGGCCTGTGAGATAGTTGGGGACGGCAAAATTATTGTTGTAAATATCGCTCACCCAATAATAAGAGTTAACATTGTTTATGTCGAGCAGATTGAATGCATCCACTCCCAACCAGATATTCTTTATATATTGATAAATGCCTGTACGATAGATGTACTCGGTGTTGTCGAGCAGACGATAGGACATTCCAATATCCACGCGTTTGTAGGCGGGTGCGCGGAAGGTGTGCTTTTCGCGCCCTGTGTGCGGAGGCCCAAAGGGCAGGCCGTCGGCATAGACGCCGCGCAGGCTCATTTTCCAGCGCTTTGTGCCCGGGAAAAAGTCGGTGAAATATATCGAGGCATTGAATGTTTGGTCGGTGGGGCGGGGCAGCCAATCACTGCCGCGTATCTTCTCCTTTGTATCCATTATAGAGAATGTTATCCACGAGTCGGTACCCGGAACAAACTCGCCGAATAGTTTCATATCCAATCCTGCTGCGTAACCGTGGGCGCAATTTTCGCCATAATAGACGATGCGCACATTATCGACGTTGTAGGGGATAATGTTGTCGAGCTTTTTATAGTAGGCCTCGGCGGTGAATTTAAATGGGCGGTCGAACATTTTGAACATATAGTCGCAGCCAAGCACAAAATGTATTGAGCGCTGCGATTTTATATTTTTGTTCAGTGTTACCGACGTCAGGCCGTCGATGGTTGCTGTGTCGCGCAGCTCCTTGAAGAAGGGCACTTGGTAATAGACGCCTGTTGCGAAGCGCAGGGTCATATTGTCGTTAAAAGCAGGAATAAGCCCCACCGAGGCGCGTGGCGATACAAGAAACTCGTCGTTCCAATCCCAATGTGCAAGGCGCACACCGGCGTTCACAGAGACTACTCCCAATGTGCTGTTGAATTTGTATGTATCCTGAATGTAGGCCTTCAGGTGGTTGCTGCTTGTGGTTGTGTGCGAGCGTAAATTGTATATCGGTGCAAGTGAGCCTCCGGTGTGCGGGATGTTGTATCCGGCCGAGTCGCGCATCTCCCACTCGCGCTGATTCTCTTTTATATGTTCACCCTTCCACTGCAAGCCCCATCTTAGGTCGTGCGACTTTATGTAGTGTATTCCGCTGAGCGACAGCGTCTGAACATCGGCCTCAAGATAGTTGCGTGCGTGTTCCATATATCGTCCCACGCTCATATTCTCGTCGGCGTTAACGTCGTCTATCCAATATTCGCCGATAATGTCGTATGTCTCCTCCTCGTTGGTGTTAAAGGCCGAGCCTTGCAACGACAGGCGGTTGTACTCGTCTATTGTGTAGTCGAGCGACAGCGAACCGAAGAGGGTGTTAAAGTGGTCTTTCTCCCACCCTGCAAAATAAACCTTAAACTCTTTGGCCTGCTCCATTGTGCCGAAACTGGTGCTGCGGTCGCTGGGGGTAAACTCGTAGCTGTTGCGCGAGACGTTGCCAATGAAGCTGAGGCTCAGTTTTTGTGTGGGACGCCACTCGAAGAATGTCTGATAGTCGATAAACTCGGGGTTGTACTCGCCCTTTGTATCGAGCGTCCCCAGCAGATAGCGGTTGCTCTTGTAGCGCAACGAGTTTGAGAAACTGTATTTGTTGTTGCCCACAGCCGCATAAACGCTTGCGCCCAGAAGGCTGGCCGAGACGCTGCTCTCGAATTGTTTGGGGCGGCGGTAGGTTATATCGAGCACCGACGACATCTTATCGCCATATTTTGCTTCGTAGCCACCTGTTGAAAAGGCTATTGAGCCAACCATATCGGGGTTAAGAAAGCTCAGTCCCTCTTGCTGGCCTGCGCGTATGAGCAGGGGGCGGTAAATCTCTATACCGTTTACATAGACGCTGTTCTCGTCGAAGTTTCCGCCGCGCACATTGTATTGCGAGCTAAGCTCGTTGTGCGAGCTTACGCCCGCCTGTGCCGAGATTATCGACTCTACGCTATTGCCGCTTGCGTCGGGCAACAGGCGCATCTGTTCGGGCATTTCAATCTTCTTTGTGCTGCCCATCTGACGCTCTTTGTCAACAATCTCAACTCCTTCGAGGGTAATATCCATTGCCGGAAGTGATACGTTTACAATAACCGTGTCCGAGGGGTTACGCAGCGTGCGCTTGCGTGTCTGGTAGCCTAACATCGAGTAGCTTATCACAAGGCTGTCGCTGCTTGT
>CAYYEL010000050.1:0-16652 GCA_964470845.1 uncultured Bacteroidaceae bacterium
ACTATATTTCAATAATTTCAAAGAACAATTTCAAATTTTAATGGGACAGTAGTGAAAGTAAGTATAAAAAACTTTTTTTTGTACCAAAATCTTCGGATTTTGGTGCAATTTTTAATCGCTCTTGTTTTCTGCTAAAAAGTTGGCGTTCTTTCCAAAAAATTATTCTCATCTTCGCAATAGGAATAACAATTAAATTATTTGAATTATGGCAATTTTCGGTAAAGCAACAGGTTTTTGGGATAGTTTCTCATTTACAAAAGATGTGCGTGCAATGCGCAAGGTTCTTATGGAGCATTTCAAGGAGGAGGGTATAACCTACGAGGTAAAGGATGGCTCGCTGCTGTTTGAATATGATGATAGCTGGTATATAGTAAACTTTGCGGCGGGCAAAGATTATGCCGAGTGTGCAATTATCTATTCCTTAGAAGATAAAAGATACGCGGCATTGGAGCAGAGTGACAAGACATTCATTGCGGCAAAAACGAATAATGAGGTTGACAACCACGCAATAGTGTATGCTTACAACGATAGTATCAAGCTGGTATCGACGTTCTATTTTACGTCGAAAAAGATGATGATGGAGCTTTTCTCGAAACATTTCGACGAGTTAAGAGAGTGTGCCGCAGTTGTCGTCGAGCTCGCGGTGGAGTGTATAAACGAGGCGCAGAATGAGGCCGAGGAGAACAACTGGCCAAAGAAGGTAGGGTTCTGTGTGCCCGAGGTGAGTGCGTCGGACGATAAGGCGAGTGAGAAAATCTCGGCTCGCAGATAAGATGCTTTATAGCAGTGATTGTAAATTCTAACTCTATGGAGGAGGTCATAAGAAAATCTTAACCCAAGAAATAATAAACAGTTTGGGGTGGTTGCGCCGGTTGTTATTGTAGGATTGGGGGGGTGGGACGATTGTCGATTAGCTTGTGTGAAATGTTTTTTTGTTTGGGGTGTCGTAGCCTGTTATGTGATTCGCAAGTATATAATTTTAAGGTGTTATGATAGTTGCTGCAAAACATATAAGAACCGAGAAGTTCAGTAACCGCAATTTTTATATTGAAATTGAGTTGTACGAACAGGGCCTTGCAAGAGGCAGGTGCGAATGTAAGCGTCGAGTCGTGGAGAAGAAAATGTTGCGTTACAATTCTTCCCTCCTCTATTTTCCCGGCTATCATTGGATGAGTATAGTCGAGTGGAACGAATTTTATAGCTGTTTTGCAGGTGATAAAATGGCAGGGCGTTGGGTGCGTCGCGTGATGCGCCACAGTTTCGACGGCTTTTTGAATCGCGACGGGACTATCGACCGTGCGAAATTTGCCATTGAGGACGACAGGCGCAAGCATAGGAGCAGGGAGTATTACAGAATGAACAGTGAGCAACTGTGTCTGATGAGACGCATTTTGCCCGATTTTTTCTACCCCGGCACCTATCGCACAAGTAACTTACCTTACACAGATGAGGTGCTTGAGGCTTCATCGAAAGAGAATTACAAGAGCCTCCCGACAAAAGTATTGAACCACCCTGTTGCCTATCGAAAGTTTCTGCAACGACGTATGCGGCACCTGAAAAAATATATACCTGTCGAGCGATTAAAGGAGTTTTTGAGAGAATTTGACCCTCTCTTTTATAAACAGGTGTGCCACGAGCGCACTATGGACGATTGTAACATCGAGCTCGAGTATAGATTCCCATCGGGTGCAATCCCCGAGATGCGTATCTTTGTGTGTGATAATGAATATGATGAATATAAGTTACCGAACGATTAACCTATTGTGCTATGATATATCTTAAAGAGTTTAGAATACCAAAAGATAGTTGGACCGATTGCTATTTCGGTTGTTCAAGTAAAGCAGGCTGTCCATCGGACTTGCCTCAAAATATGCCACTAGTCTGCCAAAATTCACATTTAAACACGTGGTATCCGTGGAATACGCTCTATAATCGTGGACGGCACGAATTTTCATTCGAGGATATAACAATTCTGTATGGTAGCAACGGCTCGGGAAAAACAACCTTGCTGAATGTAATTGCTCAGAAGCTTCAGCTGAACAGGCTTACACGTTATAATAAAAGCACTAGTTTCGACGATTACGTAAGCGTGTGCAGCTATGATGCAACCGACCTAAATGCAGAGCGTTGTATCCAACGTGGAAGAATTCTTGTAAGTGACGATGTCTTTGACGCAATGCTTAAAAAACGAGAACAGAATGAAGGCATCGATCAGCGACGCGAAGAACTTGAAATCAAGAATATATACGACGAATTACCAAGGCTGGACACTCCCGGCCCCGAAGTGAGATGGCCACAGTATGTGATGGCAAATCTGCAACGTAACACTAAAGAACAGTTGAATGGTGAGACTGCTTTTGAGCTTTTTATCGATGCGATAAAAGACGACTCGCTTGTGTTGCTTGATGAGCCGGAAAACAGCCTTTCGGCAAAATGGCAAATGGAGCTTGTTAAATACATAACAGGGGCTGTAAGAGCTTTCAGGTGTCAGTTTATAATAGCCACACACTCGCCTTTTATACTCTCTATTCCAGGAGCCAGAATATATAATCTTGATTCAATGCCTATTGGTGTGGGAAGGTGGTATAACTTAGAGAATTATCAACTGTTTAAGGATAATGAACGATTTTTTGAATGTGACTAATGGGTATTGCGGCTCGACGTGGAGCAAAATGCCCGAAAAGGAGATTGCCGAGCATCGTCTTAATTTTGCAAAGTGTCATTTTGAAGTTATTTTCGAAGGGGTTGATTCAGCGCTCTGTCCGCAGGATTTTTTGAACTATTATGAGGAAAAGATAGATGCCTTTATAATAGAGTGCCGAGACCGGAAAATAAACAAGCCCGAGACTTTCTCATTTTCGTCGAGAGATGGTAGATGCTCGCATGTGTTCTATTTAGATTGTTTTGTTGAGAATCCACCCACTGTAAAGAATAAGCATTTTTATAATTATATGCTTGCCAACATCCTCGATTTGAGTTTGGAGGGCGAGCAATTTTATTTTGCAGAAAAGGCGGCAATATTGTGTAAAGCGGCGGAACTTGTTTGGGATATTGATGCTCCGTGGGTAGAGGAGGTGCTGTATTTACTGTATCGTAGATTTGCGGATATAAATCTATCTGTGGGCAATATCGAGAAGGCTGCTGATATATATTATAAGTTATCGACACTTGCATACATTTGTTATATATCGCAATTTGATGTGGATGATTCTGAAGCCGATAATTTGTCGCAGAAAGAGGTGGATAGAATGCTGGTGGGCGAGGAGCGTTATTACAACTCAATGCTTGGATTGTTATATTGTTATTGGCAAAAGGAAGGTAAAGAAAAGGATGCAGAATGCGCACTGAATGAATTGTGCGAGGTGTTGGAGACTCAAAGAATGCATCATTCACCAACACCGGATGAGTGGTTACTCGAACAACTGCAAAATGCCGAAGAGGACAAGGAAGAGGGTAATGTGAATGTTGTAAATTTATTGGGACACAATTTCTTCGGGTATTTTATGTCTTCTTATGTAGGATTCTTTGACCAGATGGCTCTTGAATGGAAAGGCGAAACTATTGAACAGCAATGGACGCGCGAGCGCTTTGAATTTATAGAATTGGTGATAAAGAAGATGCCGGCATATTTTGAACAGGATGAGAAGTATTCGGCCTTTTGGATGATGCTATTGCATAAATTAAGAGCGCAATATTATATGTTTACCCGTCGTTACCGTTTGGTTGAACAGGAAATGTTATATGCAATGGGTTTCTTTAAAGAGGCAATAGCAACAAATGATGAGCGTAAAACGGCGGTATTGCATTATACAAAATGTATCAGAAGTCTGTGGCAATTCTATAAAGTGCAGAGAATGGAGGATAAAAAAGCGAAGTTGATTTCGTATTTGGACGTTCTTGTTCCCGAGGATTTTAGATTTGATAGTGTGGCCGAATTGAAAAATGCTTTAGAGTAGGTCTCCATCGTTTTGTGGAGTTGATATGAGCAGTGCTGTTCAGGTGGGTGCTCGTCCCGGTAATCCGATGAACATTGTCAATATGGTGCTGTTTCTTTGTTCGGACAAGGCGAGCTTCATAACGTGCAAGAATATCTGTATCGACGATGCTGCTACGAAGCTGATGATTTCTGCTGCTATCGGAATTTGAAGCTGTAATTATATATAGCATCGGAGGGAGTATGAAGAATTTCTATACTGCTATGATTGGTTATAATGATGATTCCTGTCCTGTAAACTCTCAAAAACAGAGTTTACTACAGACGGGAGTCAGCCTATCTTCATTGGGCCAACGTGGAACGAAAAACAGGGGTAGGGGAGCTCCCTCTATCCCGTTCCAATCAATTTCTTTTACTTGATTCCAATCGGGTGCTCCAAAAGCGAATGACCGCCCATAGAGCAACAGTGCCTTGCGCTCTTTATCTATATGCCATAATCCGCCGCCATAAGGACACTCTTCGCCCCATTCCAACAGATCGCGATGCTGGTAAACTTTTCCGAATCTAAGGACGCCATCCCCGGTGATTATAAATTTCTGATACATAGCAGGGTTTACCTCAAATATAGTAACAAGGCAGTTGATCCTACAAATAATCTCCCATAACTTTTTAGGTTACAGGAGATTTAAAATATGTAATTACCTATTTAATTACTTTGCAAGAACCGATGCAATATCAACGGCGATGGCAACAGTAGCACCTACCATGGGGTTGTTACCGATGCCGAGGAAGCCCATCATCTCGACGTGTGCGGGAACTGATGAAGAACCTGCGAACTGTGCGTCTGAGTGCATACGGCCCATAGTGTCGGTCATACCGTAAGAAGCGGGACCGGCTGCCATATTATCGGGGTGCAGTGTACGGCCTGTACCACCACCCGAAGCTACTGAGAAGTAGTTGCGGCCTGCAAGTACACGCTCTTTCTTGTATGTACCTGCAACGGGGTGCTGGAAGCGTGTGGGGTTGGTCGAGTTACCTGTGATTGATACGTCAACGTCCTCTTTCCACATAATTGCTACGCCCTCGCGTACGTCGTTGGCACCGTAGCAGCGTACCTTGGCACGGGGGCCGTCGCTGTAAGCTACTTCGCGAACAACTTTAAGCTCGCCTGTGAAGTAGTCGAAATCGGTCTCAACGTATGTAAATCCGTTGATACGTGAAATAATCTGTGCGGCGTCTTTACCCAGACCGTTGAGGATGCAGCGGAGGGGCTCTTTACGTACTTTGTCGGCCTTGGCTGCAATTTTGATTGCACCCTCGGCTGCTGCGAATGACTCGTGGCCTGCAAGGAATGCGAAGCACTTTGTCTCCTCGCGCAACAGACGTGCTGCAAGGTTACCGTGGCCGATACCTACTTTGCGGTCGTCGGCTACTGAACCGGGAATACAGAATGCCTGAAGTCCAAGGCCGATTGCCTCGGCTGCGTCGGCTGCGTTCTTGCAACCTTTCTTCAGTGCGATGGCAGCACCTACTACGTAGGCCCATTTTGCATTCTCGAAACAGATGGGCTGTGTCTCCTCACAGGTCTTGTAAGGGTCGATGCCGTACTGCTCGCAAATCTCGTTAGCCTCTTCGATGCTGGCGATACCGTTCTCGTTCAAAACAGCAAGGATCTGCTTGATACGACGGTCTTGACTCTCAAATTTAACTGGTCTTATCATAGCTTTTCCTCCTTATTCTTTACGTGGGTCAATATACTTAACTGCACCTGCCTCCTCAGAGAAGCGACCGTATGTCTTGGTGAGCTTCTTAACTGCCTCGTTGGCGTCGGTACCTTTCTTAATCTCGTCCATAAGCTGGCCCAGATTTACAAACTCGTATCCGCAAATCTCGTCGTTCTTGTCAAGTGCAAGGCGTGTGATGTAGCCCTCGGCCATTTCGAGGTAGCGGGGACCCTTGGCCAATGTGCCGTACAATGTACCTGTCTGGCTGCGGAGACCTTTACCAAGATCTTCGAGGCCGGCACCGATGATTAGACCACCCTCAGAGAAAGCCGACTGGCTGCGGCCGTAAACAATCTGAAGGAATAATTCGCGCATTGCTGTGTTGATGGCGTCGCAAACAAGGTCGGTGTTAAGAGCTTCGAGAATTGTCTTGCCGGGGAGAATCTCTGATGCCATAGCGGCAGAGTGTGTCATACCCGAGCAACCGATAGTCTCGACAAGAGCCTCTTGAATAACGCCGTTCTTTACATTGAGCGATAGCTTACAAGCGCCCTGCTGGGGA
Source organism: uncultured Bacteroidaceae bacterium (assembly GCA_964470845.1). Lineage (GTDB taxonomy): Bacteria > Bacteroidota > Bacteroidia > Bacteroidales > Bacteroidaceae > HGM04593. Next base: position 6,221 of record CAYYEL010000050.1, read on the forward strand.
GCGCACCAACCAATACCGTGTGTGAAGCCCGAAATGTCGGCAATCTCTTTGGCCTTAATCCATTTGCCCTCCTCGGGGATGGGTGCGGGACCGTGATTGGGACCTTTCTTCACTACACACATGTTTTCTACTTCGTGTGAATAAACCATAATTGTATGTTTTAATGTGTGAAACAGGTTTTTTGTCTCTTTTCAATTTGCGAAGATATGAAATTTTATTTTTAATTTCAAAGGATAATTGCAAAAATGTGTGCTAAGATGCCTCGTACTGCTAAAATTTTATAATGTGTGTGTTATATTTTGGTGGTGAATGACGCTTTTTGCAATTTTGTTTGTAACTTTGCGCAATATGGATTTGTGTGCGCTGTTGCGTACCTGTATTTTAAACTAATTTTTTGAGTGATGAAAAAGTTTTTAAATTCTTTTTTGCCGGTGTTGATGTTGCTGTTTACTATGGCGGCTTGTGATGATGCAAATAATACTACGGAGTACTATTTTGATGGTATATATACTGTCAAAGGCGAGATGTTGTTGCCTGAATTGGAAGATACTTTTTATGTTGCACCCAACATAAAGTCGATGGGGCTTGCAACGGGCGACCGCGGATTGATGCGTGTGCGTTGTTTTGTGGATAATGTCTTTGGCCCGAAGGCTGCGCAGTGGAGTGTGGATAAGATATATTCGTTATTACCTGCAAAGGCTGTTGAGACTGTTTCTTCGGAGGATTCTTTGCAGTATAATGCGTCGCTTGTGGGAATCACTCCGTTTGCCAATTATGGTGCAACGTGGGTGTGGAACGCGGTGCAGAATATCTGTGTGGTTTATTATGGCAATGGCGGGGAGGCCGATTTTCGTATGACTGCACCTGCTGTCGTGAATGACACGCTGTGTCTGACGTTGCTCGCAAAATTCGAGGATGGCGAAAAGATGACCTCGCAACTGCTCTCGTTCGACCTTGCTTCGGCATTACCTTTGCTTGGAAAGAGTGAGCAGGCAGCGTTGGCGGGGAAAGATACTTTGCGTACAAAGGTGTCGATGCGTTATTATGATGCGCCGGCCGATTCGGTTTATATGGCCAAGATTTTTGGAGGAAAATGTGTTAATCCTTTTCGTAACTAAATAGAGAAAGTACCACTGGGTTATCTGAACTACGGGAATTAAAGATTAAGAAATGGTAGATGTTAAACAATTGCTCAAAGATGTGCTGATGCTGTTTATGCAACCTGCGTTGGCGTGGCACGTTATCTCGCGTAAAGGCGAGAGGGGCAGTATGATGAACAGTTTTCTCTATCCGCTTATGATATTCTCGGGGGTGGCAGTCTTTTTGGGTAAGGTCGTGGGTAGCGGATTCGAGGGCGAGAGTTTTTTTCCTGCCGCTGTCAGAATGGTGGTTGTGTTTATGACAATGTTTCTCACTTATCATCTTGCTGTGTTTATTGTCGGGAAATTGTCGGCCGCACTCGCTCCCGATAGTGCTCAAAAAAGTGCTCTGCTGGTGGGCTACTCAATGGTGGTGGTGTTGACGCTTGAGTTGTGTTTGGGGCTTTTCCCTAATTTTCGTATAATAGCTTGGATTGCACAATTTTATACGGTGAAGATTGTGTGGGACGGTGCTACGGTGCTGATGCGTATTGACGAGGAGCAACGTCTTACATATACTATGATTGTGTCGGTGGTGATAATTTTTCTGCCGATGATTTTAGGACGTATAATGTCGGTGTTGTCGGTGAGCTTGTTATAGAAACTGTTTAATTTTATTACACGGCTGCAAGAATGAGTTTCGGGATAAATTCAAAAACAGCTATTTAATGTATGGATAAAAGAAAGACAAATGTAAATATAAAGAACAAAAGGGCTACTTTCGATTATATTATAAGCGACACTTATACGGCCGGAATTGTTCTTACGGGTACTGAGATAAAGTCGATACGTTTGCAGCGTGCAAGCCTTGTCGATACTTATTGCACATTTATAGCCGATGAATTGTGGGTGAAGAATATGCACGTGGCCGAGTATTTCTATGGCTCGTACAATAATCACGTGGCACGACGCGACCGCAAACTGCTGCTTGAGCGTAAGGAATTGCGTAAATTACAACAGACGGTGAAGAATCCCGGATTTACAATTGTACCTGTGCGTCTGTTCATAAACGAAAAGGGATTGGCCAAACTTGTCATCGGTCTTGCGCGAGGCAAGCACGAGTATGACAAGCGTCAGAGCCTCAAGGAACGAGACGATAAACGTGAGATTGATAGAATAAAACGTAGTTATTAAACAAGGAATATAGGGGCGCGTACATCTGCACTGCGCCTCACATTTTTTTATAATATGGATATAAAAGAGGCTTTAAAAGAGAGAATCTTGGTGCTGGACGGTGCAATGGGCACAATGATTCAGAAATATAATTTGAGCGAGGAGGACTTTCGCGGCACAAGATTTGCTGCGCATAAACAGCAACTTAAAGGAAACAATGATATTTTGGTGCTCACACGCCCCGATATTATACAGTCGATACACGAGAAATATCTTATAGCAGGTGCCGATATTATTGAGACGAGCACATTCAATGCAAATGCAATTTCGCAAGCCGACTATGGTTGCGAGGCACTGTGTGCCGAGATTAACCGCGAAGCGGTGCGCTTGGCACGCGAGGTAGCCGACAGATACTCGACGCCCAAGAAGCCGCGTTTTGTGGTGGCCTCGGTGGGGCCCACAAGCCGCACCTGCTCGATAAGCCCCGACGTCGAGAATCCCGCAATGCGAAATATTACATTTGATACGCTTGTCGAGGCTTACACAGAGCAAATGACAGTGCTTATTGACGAGGGGGTGGATGCGCTTCTTTGCGAGACAATTTTTGATACTCTCAATGCCAAGGCCGCCATTTATGCCGCACACGAGGCTATGCGTCGGTGCAATAAGGTGTTGCCGATAATGCTCTCGCTCACAGTGGCTGATGCTGCGGGACGCACTTTGTCGGGACAGACAATAGAGGCTTTTATGGCCTCGGTGATGAGCCCGGATATTCTATCGGTGGGCTTGAATTGCTCATTCGGCGCCGAGCAGATGAAGCCTTTTATTAAACAGCTATCGGACATTGCTCCCTGTTACGTGAGCGCCTATCCCAATGCCGGGCTGCCCAATGCTCTTGGCGGGTACGACCAAACACCCGAGCAGATGGCTCGGTGCGTGCGCGAATATATCGACGAGGGGCTTGTAAATATAATAGGTGGATGTTGTGGAACAACCGATGCTTATATAGCCGAGTTTCCTGCGCTTGTCGAGGGGTGTCGTCCGCGTCGTCCGGTCGATTATCCACGCGATTTGTGGCTCTCGGGGCTCGACCGTTTGGTGGTGAATAGGGCGATGAATTTCATAAATATAGGCGAGCGATGCAATGTGGCCGGTTCGCGTCGTTTTCTACGTCTTGTAAATGAGAAGAATTACACCGAGGCGCTGAAAATTGCCCGCACACAGGTTGAAGATGGTGCTCAGGTGCTCGATATAAATATGGACGATGGACTGTTGGAAACAAAGGACGAAATGATAAATTTCTTGAATCTCTTAGGTAGTGAGCCCGAGATTGCCCGAGTGCCCATTATGGTCGATTCGTCCGATTGGGAGGTTATTCGTGCCGGACTTAAATGCTTGCAGGGGCGGGCCATCGTAAACTCAATCTCGCTGAAAGAGGGTGAGGCGCTGTTCCTTGAACGTGCAGCCGAGGCTAAGCGTTTGGGAGCGGCTGTGGTGGTGATGGCCTTCGACGAGCGTGGTCAGGCTACCACTTACGAGCGTAAAATAGAGGTGTGCCGCAGGGCTTATAGTCTGCTTACCGAGAGGGTGGGATTCCGTGCACAAGAGATTATATTCGACCCTAATATTCTTGCAATTGCAACAGGTATCGAGGAGCACGCCGCATACGGTCTCGATTTTATACGTGCCTGCGAGTGGATAAACAAGAATCTGCCCGGCACACACATAAGCGGTGGTGTGAGCAATCTCTCCTTCTCGTTCCGAGGCAATAATTATGTGCGCGAGGCGCTGCACGCGGTGTTCCTTTATCACGCAATTGCAGCGGGAATGGATATGGGAATTGTGAATCCGCAGACCTCGGTGCAGTACGAGGATATTCCGCTTGAGGTGCGCGGGGTTATGGAGGATGTTATTCTGAATCGCAGCGCCGACGCAACAGAGCGCCTGATTGAGATTGCCGCGAGCCTGAAAGACAAGGGGACACAGACGGTGCATCACAGCGACGATGCTTGGCGTGCAGCCTCGGTCGAGGAGAGGCTTAAAATGGCGCTTCTTAAAGGAGTGGGCGACTATCTTAACGACGACCTTGACGAGGCTGTTGCAAAATACGGCTCGGCAGTGGAGGTGATTTCGGGCCCGTTGATGGATGGAATGGGCTACGTCGGGCAACTGTTTGGCGAGGGAAAATTATTCTTGCCACAGGTGGTAAAGACAGCACGCACAATGAAGCAGGCTGTGGCTGTTCTGCAACCGCTTATCGAGCAGCAGAATAGCGGGCACAGCGCGGCCGGAACGGTGCTTGTGGCTACCGTAAAGGGCGACGTTCACGATATTGGAAAGAATATCGCGGCAGTGGTTATGGGTTGCAACGGCTATCGCATAATCGACCTCGGAGTGATGGTGCCGCCCGAGAGAATTGTGGCTGAGGCTCGCGCGAATAGTGTCGATATGGTCATTTTGAGTGGCTTGATTACCCCCTCGCTCGACGAGATGATTACTGTCGTAAAATCGCTGAAGGCTGCGGGAATGTCGCTGCCGGTGCTCATTGCCGGCGCAACTACAAGCCCGCTGCATACGGCACTGAAGATTGCACCCGAATATGAGGGGCTTGTGGTGCACGTGAAAGATGTCTCACAGAATATTATTGTTGCTGCCGAATTGTTGGGTGGCGAGGCTCGCCGCAAGGCTTTTGAGTGTGCAGTGAAGGAGCAGCAGAGGCTGTTGCGCGAGGCTGCTGCCGAGCGCACCGCAACCCCGATGCGCACACTCGATGAGGCTCGAAGTAATCGTCTTAATCTGTTCGATACGGACGATGAGCACCCTTCGGGTTGTAGCTGCGGACATTGTAAATAAATGGTAAAAAAATATAAAATAACCTCCTAAATTACAATAAGTAATTTTAGGAGTGTTAATTTTGCAAATATTTACAAAATAGGGAGTTACAGCCTGTGTTTTGTATTCGGGATTTAACAAAAATAACATAAATTTATAATAGCTATTTTAATGGATAATAGACAAACTCAAGGACTTACATCGCAAGAGGTCGAAGAACAGAGGCGTCTGCACGGCGCAAACATTTTAACACCACCCGAGAAAACTCCATTGTGGGTGCGTTTTTTGGAGAAGTTTAAGGACCCTATAATCATTATATTGCTTGTGGCGCTGGTGTTGGCGTTTGCAATATCGTGCTTTCACTGTTTCGGTCCCGAGCAAGAGGGCTTCTCGGCTTTTCTTGAACCGATAGGCATTTTTGTTGCAGTGTTGTTGGCAACGGTAATAGGCTTTGCCTTTGAGGTAAAGGCAGCCAATGCTTTCGACCGCCTCAATAGTGTGAACGATGATATTATGGTTACGGTCAGACGCGACGGCGGCATACATCAGATTGCACGCAAGGATGTTGTTGTTGGTGATATTGTGATTCTGAATACAGGCGACGAGGTTCCTGCCGATGGAGTGATTATTGAGGCTAATTCGTTACAGATAAATGAATCGACGCTGACGGGTGAGCCTGTAATTTCAAAAACCACAGTCGAGGCCGACTTTGACAAAGAGGCTACTTATCCATCAAATATGGCAATGCGCGGCACAACAGTGGTTGACGGCAACGGTGTAATGTGCATAACAACGGTGGGCGATGCTACTGAGTATGGCAAGGTGAATAGAGGCTCACTAATCGAGAATAATCTTGAAACTCCGCTTCAGTTGCAATTGAAACGTTTGGCGGGGTTAATAAGCAAAGTGGGATATACGGTGGCAGCGCTTACATTTGCTCTGCTTACGATAAAGGGACTGTGGAATGTTGGCGAATTGTCGTGGATAGAGATTGGCAGTGAACTTCTGAGTAACTTTATGATTGCAGTAACGCTGATTGTAGTTTCGGTGCCCGAAGGACTTCCGATGAGTGTAACGCTGAGCCTCGCGCTGAGTATGAACCGTATGCTCAAGACTAATAATCTTGTGCGCAAAATGCACGCTTGTGAGACTATGGGTGCAGCAACGGTAATATGCACCGATAAGACCGGTACGCTTACACAGAATCGTATGCAGGTGCACGAGGCCGATTTCTTCACTCTGCACGATGAGAAGCTGACAAAAGAGACACACAATAGAATTGTAGAGGGAATTGCGGTAAACTCTACTGCCAATCTCGACAGGTCGGGCAGTGAGGTGCAGACAATTGGTAATCCGACAGAGTGTGCATTGTTGCTGTGGCTCGATAAGATGGGCATCGACTATGCTGCGGTACGTGCCGAGGCCGAGGTGCTCAGTGTGCTCACCTTCTCGACCGAGCGTAAATATATGGCTACGGTGATAAAATCGCAGCCCGATGGACGACGTGTGCTTTACGTAAAAGGTGCTCCCGAGATAGTGCTGTCGCAGTGCAGTGTCATTGAGACTGCCGAGGGGGATAAAAGTGTTGCTTCTTGTCGCGAGGGCATCGAAAGTAAGTTGTTGGAATACCAAAGTAAAGCTATGCGTACATTGGGCTTTGCCTACGCTATTTTGGACGAGGACGACGATGATGCACCTTACGCCGATGGTAGGCTTGTTGCCGGCCTCGACCTTAGATATATTGGATTTGTGGCAATCTCGGATCCTGTGCGCAGCGATGTCCCCGATGCTGTCGGACGTTGTCTTGCAGCCGGAATAGGAGTTAAGATTGTTACCGGTGATACTCCCGGAACGGCATCGGAAATTGGCCGTCAGATTGGAATTATTGATAGCTCAATGGGCAGCGAGGCGGTAATTACCGGGCCGGCCTTTGAGGCTCTTAGCGACGAGGAGGCTGCCGAGCGCATTAAGAAAATGAAGATTATGTGCCGCGCACGTCCGATGGATAAACAGCGTCTGGTTCGTCTGTTGCAAGAGCAGGGCGAGGTGGTGGCCGTTACGGGCGATGGTACAAATGATGCTCCGGCGCTGAAGGCTGCACAGGTGGGATTGTCGATGGGCGATGGTACTTCTGTGGCTAAAGAGGCAAGCGACATTACAATCCTCGACAATTCATTTGGTAGTATTGTGCGTGCCGTAATGTGGGGACGCTCGCTCTATAAGAATATTCAGCGTTTCCTTTTGTTCCAGCTTACTATAAATGTGGTAGCTTGTCTTATTGTAATGTTCGGCTCGCTCATTGGAACATCATCGCCATTGACAATTACGCAGATGCTGTGGGTGAATCTTATTATGGATACTTTTGCATCGTGTGCATTGGCCTCTCTCTCGCCCAGCTGGAGTGTTATGAACGAACAACCACGCAAGAACACCGATTTTATAGTTACACGTAATATGGCCTATACGATATTTTCGGTGGCGGCGGTCTTTTTTGCGGCGCTGATGGGGCTGCTTTTCTATCTGAATGCCAATGGCGGAATGACAGATTTGAAAAATATGGCCTTCTTCTTTACCTTCTTTGTTATGTTGCAGTGGTGGAATCTGTTCAATGCAAGAGCCTTTATGACCGACTCGTGGGCATTCAGCGGTATTCTTAAGGAGAAAATGTTCCTTGTTACACTGTTGATAATATTTATTGGACAGGTGCTTATCGTCTCTTTTGGTGGCGAGATGTTCAGTGTCGAGCCGCTTGGAGTAAATGATTGGATTCTCATTACAGTTGCAACCTCTCCTGTGCTTTTGGTGGGAATTATTGTGGGATTTATGCGTCGTAAATTCTTTGCTAATAGATGAACGAATTGTTTATAATATTGGCCTTGATATTGCTTAACGGCCTCTTTTCAATGTCCGAGATTGCGCTTATCTCGGCGCGAAAATCGAGCCTTGGTGCCGAGGCTAAGAGAGGCAGTAAGGCTGCTCGTATGGCTCTTAATCTGGCCGAAAAACCCGATACTTTCCTCTCGACTGTGCAGATAGGAATAACACTTATCGGCATTCTCACGGGTATATATTCGGGTAATAAAATTGCGGCAATTTTTGCCGATTGGCTGTCGCAGTTTGGCATTCTTCCCGTGTATGCCTCGAAAATTGCTCAGACGGTGATTGTGGTGGCGGTAACATATCTGACGTTGGTCTTTGGCGAGCTTTTGCCCAAGCGTATAGGAATGAATGCTGCCGAGTCGGTTGCCAAATTTATGGCGCGTCCAATGTCGTTGCTCTCGACGGTGGCTGCTCCTTTTGTGTGGTTGCTGTCTAAGAGCACATTGTTGCTGTTCAATATTTTGGGAATGAAAAGAATGGAGAGCAAGGTAACAGAGGACGAGATAAAATCCATAATAAATGAGGGTAAAGAGGATGGCGAGGTGCAAGAGGTAGAGCAAGATATTGTGGAGCGTGTCTTTCTTATGGGGGATATGAAAATAGACTCTATAATGACGCATAAACACGATATTGTGTGGTTCGATGTAACGATGAATGCCGATGAGGTGCGCAGTGTAATGGGCGAGGATGTTTATGAACTTTATCCCGTGTGCGATGGCAGTCTGGATAATGTATTAGGCTTTGTGTCCATCAAGAATCTGCTTTTTACGTTGGACGAACCGACCTTCTCGCTTAGGAATATTTTAAGCGAACCAACATACTTTTATCGTAATATGAGTGTCTATAAGGTGCTTGAGTTGATGAAAAAGGATGGTGTCGGTCGCGGGCTCGTGTGCGACGAGTTTGGTGCTTGTGTGGGCATTGTAACGCTTAAGGACATGATGCTGGCTCTCATTGGAACAGTAACCGAGGAGGACGAGGAGGAGTTTATTGTTAAGCGCGAGGGCAAGGACGAGTGGATTGTGGATGGCAGATGTCCGATACACGATTTTCTGCTCTATTTCGGATGTGAGGAACTGTACGAGAGTGGCGATTATACTACTGTTGCCGGGCTTTGTCTGGCGCAGTTTAATCGTATTCCACACGAGGGCGAGAGTGCTGTGTGGGAGAATTTTAGGTTCGAGGTCAGTGATATGGACGGTGCACGTATCGACAAACTGCTTGTGGTTGTTGATTCTGCTGCCGAGGATGAGACTGATTGAGTGCTTGGCGGATAGTACCGAATGATGGAGACGGATTTATTGTTTGTTACTACCTTTGCGGTGAACCGCGAATGTATTCTTCACTCGCTGTAAAAAATATTCAAGCAAGCTTGATATTTCTTGCTCGTTTGTTACTACCTTTGCCCTGACGGGCGAATGTATTCTTCACTCGCTGTAAAAAACGCTAAAATAAATTTTGCGTTTCTTGCTCGTTTGTTACTACATTTGTAAAACAAAAATTAAGAGTATTATAAATTTAAGAAAAAGTATGGAATCTTTGATACAATTTTGCCTTGAGCATTTGAATTATTGGACAGTAACATTCTTTATGGCTGTCGAAAGCTCGTTTATTCCTTTCCCCTCGGAGGCTGTTGTGCCTCCTGCTGCGTGGAAAGCAACTGTGAGTGGCGATATGAATATTTTCTTAGTGGTGTTTTTTGCTACCGTGGGTGCGCTGATAGGTGCTTTTGTCAATTACTATCTGGCATTGTGGCTGGGGCGTCCCATTGTGTATAAATTTGCCAACAGTCGTTTGGGACATATGTGCCTGCTCGACGAGGAGAAGGTAAAGTATGCCGAGGCTTATTTCGACAAGCACGGTGCAGTCTCTACTTTTGTCGGCCGATTGGTGCCTGCTGTGCGTCAGTTAATTTCTATTCCTGCGGGCCTTGCGCGTATGGGATTGGGTCGATTCGTTATTTTTACAACATTGGGTGCCGGGTTGTGGAACATTGTCCTTGCCGCTCTTGGATATGCTATGGCGTTTATTCCCGGCTTGCAGACCGAGGCCGAGGTTATGGTTGCTGTCGAGAAGTATAGCAAGGAGATTGGCTTGGTAATTGCCGCTGTGGTGCTTTTTGTCATTGTTTATCTTGTTTATCAAGCAATGCGAAAAAGTAAGTAAAATAGGAGTATTACATTTTTTATGTTATTGACGACACAAAATATCAACACACTTTCGCAGCACGCCGATGCAGCGGGCCTCGTTCTGTCGGCTCTGCAAATTATGCCTCTGTGCATTGTGTAAATATTTGAAAATTAGTAAATTGTGTAATAATATTGCGTAATTTGCTATCGTTTAACCTACTGCACCCTGCGTGCAGTAGGTTTTTTGTGTAATTATAATACAATATTTATATTTTATAAACAGTATCGAACTCCTCAGCCGCTACGCGCCAGCTCCTCTTTGTCGAAAGAGGAGCGGTA
>CAYYEL010000051.1:0-16127 GCA_964470845.1 uncultured Bacteroidaceae bacterium
AATGAGGTTCTGACTACTCGCTAATGAAAAATTGAAATTATAGAACCTCCCTTAATTAAATAATGTATATTTACAGCGCGTATATAACCCAGTAAAATATAAGAATTATGAAAAAGATTTTATCATTACTACTTTTAGTTTGTACATTCACAACAACTACAATTGCACAAGACAATGAGTACCGTAAGGAGTTGAATGAGCTCTTCAATTTAGGTTGGGGAACATCGTCAAACGGCCAATTAGATGAAAAAGCCTACTCAAGCATCTTTTTGTTACAATTGAACGAAATGCCCAACTGCCCCTACACAACACCCACAGCAAAAGCCGAAGCCGCACAAAGGCTCGCAAAGAAGTATGTAGAGGAGCGTGGACTTAACGACATTATAGATATAGTGATGCCGGCCTACCAAAAACATATGACAATATCCGACCTTAAAGAGACGAACAATCTGTTAAAGACCGACACAAGGCTCTTTACAACCGGCAACAAACTTGCCGACAAAAGTATCATTGAGCAAATGACAATGACACTTATGACACAAATGATAGGTTCTATGCAGAAAATCGCACAAGGCGAAAAGCCCGAATCCATAATAACCGAACAAGAGAAAAAAGACCCGCTATATATTGCCGTTACAGATTGTTGCACTGCAAGCGGACTGACAAGCAGTACAATGAGCACCCTAATGAGCGGCTTCACATCGGCAATGGAGCAACAGGACGAGCAACAAAAGAAAATTATGCAATCCATTTTCGAGTACATCATAGGCGAACTGCCCGCCGCCTATTATAAAGGATGTAAAGGAAGAATAAGCGCCGAGGATATAGAATATGTTACAAAATTCTATAAAACACCGTTGGGACAAAAGTTGACAGCAGGCGCAATGGAGGCAATGAACGACCCAATAGGACTGGCTAACAATCTTATGCAGAGAACATCCGAGTGGTTAGGCAAGCAAGATCTTAAATAAAAAGTACTGCAACAACAGAAAAAGCACAAATGACACCATCTTAAAAATGGGGGCGGCAAAAAAAATGCCGCCCCCATTATCATTCAACTGCATCTTATACAGCCGAAGATCTCACAATTTTTCTCTTTCTTATTACCGCCGAATAAAGATAGCGGAGTTTGGGAACAGGCTTTTGAACATCCCTTTTAAAACGTGAGGCAGCCAACAGAATAAGTACTATAAGTCCGAAAATAAAAGTACAGCCATACAACTGTCTGAGCGTTGCAACCATAGCCTCAGCACTAATGCCACCGAGCACGTTTACAGAATCGAGCAGTCCGATATTTACCTGCCCAATCTCGGCAAGATGACTGCTCATAAGCCCAGTAATCCCTTGCTGATAGATTGCATCGCCTATGGGCGAGCCAATGCCCGTACGGACAAATCCCAAAATACAAAGTACCTGAAAATAATTCTTGAACGGAGCAGTCGCCTGAATATACACCGTCAGGGCAATAAAAACCGCCAAGTGTCCAAAGCCGCAGCAAGCAAGCGGAACATAAAGTAGCTCGATATTAGTATGGGGAGTAATCAAAAAATAGAGCGAAGCCACATAAACAAGCACCATCGAAAAGCCAATGAATGTAACCAATTTATGCGAGCACTTTAGATGCACAAGAGCCACCCACGAGAACAACGCACCCAAGAGCGAACCAACAAACTCGGCCAGCTTCAGAGTGCTTATATTCAACGTATCCCAATGAAGTACCGCGGCTGTATAGGTGTTCTGCAAAGTATTTTTCGAGGCCAACAAAATAGCGAGAAACAGAAAAGCCACAAGCAGATTGGTCAGATTATTCACACAAAAGGCCTTAATCTCCAAAAAAGGATGCCGAATATTATTCATACGCCATATATTAAAGCCCAACGCAATTGAGGCCGCCCCTATGGCTACGCGAATATAGGGCGAGTGCAACCAACCGAGCTGAAAGCCATACTGCGCCACAAATATCAACGACAATATAAACACTGCCCACAACACAAACCCCATCCAGTCGATACCGTAAAGAGGCTTTTTGGGCATTGGGCGGAAAGGTCGCATCAACACAAAAACCAAAAGGATAACCATCAGCAGCAGTCCCACCGCAAGCAAATGAAGATGCTGCCAATCGTAATAATAGATAATGCGCACACTAATAGCATCAAACAGATGAATTACGCCCAACACCACAAAAAACACAAACGATAGAAAAACCGCATAATTATAAGTGGGGGTAATCTTGGGCAGAATATTAGAGAAGCACTCAAAAGTACCGTACAGACGAAAGAAGCCCGCCACAAACCCCAAAAGCACCAACAATATCGGATTATCGATGTGTGGCACTATGAGGTTACACAGCAACAGCACCGAGGCTGCCACAATGAGCGACGTCCTGTTTGTGAAACGGAACTTAAGACGGAAGGCCAACGGGAAATAGAGCGTGAGCCCGATGAGCACAGCGTGGCTCATCATTTTTACATCGTTCATCGTCAGCGAGTGCGTGCCCTGCATCTCGTTCATAGCTGTAAAATACATTCCATTGGAGAACTGAAAAGCTACAAGAAAAAGAATATAGAGCCACAGGCGACACCCCTCGGGCACCCACTCTTTAAACGTCATAAATCTAAAAGCCGTTTGTTGCCAAGCCATATTAGTCGAGCACTTTACATTCGACATTCATTCCCGAGGCAAGCTGTTCCAAAAGACTGCTGTCGTTATTCTCGGTAAAAACTATTTTCACGGGGATACGCTGCTCCACTTTTACAAAGTTTCCCGTTGAATTATCGGGCGAAGATATTGAGAATTGTGCACCTGTGGCACCGGCAATCGCCTCGACCATTCCCTTGAAGGTTGTACCGGGGAAGGCATCCACCTGAATTTCGACCGAAGCGCCAACTGCAATATTTTCGAGCTGCGTTTCACGGAAATTGGCAACAACCCACCGACTGCTTTCATCAACCACTGCAAAGAGAGGCTTTCCGGGCATCACAAGCTCGCCTGCCTGAATATTTCGGCGCGACATTGTACCGTTGCAGGGGGCGGTAATTACGGTGTATGAGAGATTCAGACGGGCCAATTCAAGAGCAGCCTCGGCAACCTCGATACGCAGCTCATTTTGTTCAAGGCGCTGCGTTTGCTCGCTCTTGACAAGGGCGGTACTGCGCCTCTGACGCTTCATTGTCTCTAATTTCGCCTTAAGCGACTCGTATTTTGTCTTTACGCCATCGAACTGCTGCTGCGTAACAGCCTTATTCTCGTAAAGCACTTTGTAACGATTGTAGTCGGCCTCGGCATTCTGCATCAGAATCTCAATCTCGTTCATTCCCGCATCGGTAACCGATATATTATTTTCGATAGTGGAAATTCCCGTCTGCATTGCCGATTTTCCAACCAGTGCATTCTCGTAGTCGGCCTTGGCCTGTGCCACACGCAGACGGTACTCGGCATCTTCGATTATAACAAGTGTATCACCCTTATGCACTCGTTGGAATTCCTCGAAACGGATCTCCTTAACGTAGCCTTGCACACGTGCCGAGACAGGCACAATATTCTTGCGCACCTGAGCATTGTTGGTATATTCTCCGCCGATGTGAATAAATATCGAGGCTATCCAAAAAATACCGCACATTATAAAAGCGATGATAACGATATTGGCTACTATTCTTTTCTTTTTCTTATCCATAAGTAATTTTAATTAAAGTGTTCCTGCAATGTAGTGTAGTTTATAGTAATTATAGAGAATGTTTATGCGGGCATTAACCGTCTGAAGCTCGGCGTCGAGTTTTTGGGCCGAAGCGTCGAGAAGGTCGGTAATAAGCGCTAAAGAATTGCTGTAACGATAGTTTACAACATTGTAATTCTGCGTTGCCAGTTGTACACTCTTCTCTTTAGTCTCAAGGAGCGTGTAAGCATCCTTATAGTTGATGTAAGCGGCCTGCACTGCAAGCGCTGTCTGTTCCTGCGCCACACAAAAATCTTGTTGTGCCCTTTGAATGCCCAATTTATCGGCCTTTAACTTTTTGTTACTCTTATACAGATTGCCCAAACTATATTTGAGGCCGACGCCCACAGCCCAATAGTTAAAATTCTTATTAAGTGCGGGAATTTCTATTGTTACCGGACCTGTGAGATTATTTACGGCAAAGAGTGCCACTTTGGGCAAAGTCTCCGATGCGGACAGTTTTTTCTTCTGCCGACTAATATCGACCCTTTTCTTTGCCATAAGCACTGCTGACGACGAGTGTAGAGCCTGCTCGTGCCAGCTATCGAGGCTGGCGCTCGGGATTAAAGCAATGTCAACCACCGTATCAGTCAGAATAGAAACGTCAGAAGGCAATCCAACCGCCACAGCCAATTGATTGTTCAGAATCTGCTTGGTGCTCTGAAGCCTGCTTTTGGAGTATTTTAGATTCTGCAACCGTAGCTCGTAGCGGGTAATGTCATTTTGCAGTGCGACGCCTTCACTGCAACGGACGCGCATATTGCCGAGCACTTTCTCGGTCTGTGCAATGTGGCTGTCGAACACTTTTAGCTGGTTGTTAAGTTTGCAAAGCTCAAGATAATTGCCCACAATCAAGAAACGCACCTCCTGACGACCACGCACGGCGGCAAGCTCGGCAATTTGTGCTTGCAGCTCCGATAGTTTCACTGCGCTGCTTATCGCACCGCCCGCATAAACTACCTGCGACACCTCAAGTACAAAATTATTGCCAAAATCGGGGATAGGAGCATTGAAAGAATTTCCAAAATCGCGGTCAAGAATTGTGCCGTCGCCATTATACGACAGCGACAGGGAGGCCTCGATTGATGGCAGATAGGCGTTTTGTGCCACTTTAACCTCTTGAGCAGCCTGCTCGGCGGCTGTTGTATGCGCTTTTATACGACTGTTATTCTGCTCGGCCAATTGAAACATCTCGTCAATTGTCAGATAGCGTTCAGACGTCTGTGCACACACGTCGATACATAGTACCCACAATAGGAGCACTATGAGAAAAGCATTTTTCCTCATTTGTAATAAATTATGTGTTTAAGAATTAGAAATACGATTGACTATAATCCATCGGGCGATGGATTATAAGGCTAAATAATTTGTGCAAAAGGATGCTTGTCGCCCCAGATTGTAACTTTAGGAGTGCTACTTAAAGAATATGTTGATTTTTGCACTAACATAATTGTCTGATTACTGCTGCGAATATAGTCTGTTTATCGTAGTGCAAAGGTACAAAAAAAATGTTATATTTACTTCTCGGAATTAACTTTTTCGGCTTATACAAGTAACTCTCAACTGCTCAAAAGGCTGTTTTCAGGATTTATTTTATAAGAATTTAAAACAGCTTATAAATACAAATACACGCAAACACTACCGCTTCTTGTAATTAAAACATATGAGAAAGAACGGTGGGCGACTAAAAAAATGATTTTAGTCGCCCACCGTTCTTTCTCTCATTTAACGTCTCTTTTTAGGCGTATAATTAAGAATCTTTTTAAAACTTAAAAATTCGTTGTGTGCACACAAGAAACTATTTTTTATCGTTCACGCAAAGGATAAATATTTAAAAATTGTTAATGTAAATAAATAAACAGCAGAAAGCATTATCGCGGAATTTCTTTTATCGCCTTTTTTATATAATAATGAGGGGCGATTTTTCAGTTTATTTCAAAAAAAATAACGAAATTCGCATTGTTTTTCCGTCTCACAGATAATACGAGCCAATATTTTGCGTTACATAAGAGATGAAAAAGATTCTGTACATAACAGTAGCACTATGCGTGTGTACCTTATTTGAGGTGCGTGCGCAGTACGACGTACACTTTACCCACTATTGGAAGATGCAGAATTTTTACAACCCCGCAGGAGCCGGAGCAACAGGCAAGCTACACGCCTTTGCCGCATACAGCAATCAGCTGTCGGGCTTTACGGGCAACCCAAAGAGTATGCTCATAAACGGCGACCTTCCACTCTCGATGTTCAAGGGCGACCACTCATTAGGATTAGGAGTGTTGAACGACGAAATTGGAATGTTCACCAACCAGCATCTGTTCCTAAACTACGCCTATGCACTGAAACTCTTTGGCGGGCGTCTGGCGGTGGGCTTACAAGCAGGCCTTTTGAATGCAAAATTTGACCCTAAAGACCTTAATCTGGGCGAAAACAGCGACGACCCCGCCTTTCCGTCAAGCGCCGTCGATGGAAACAAATTCGATTTTGGCGCAGGCGTGCTCTTTCAACACAAATATTTTTATGTGGGCGCATCGGCACTTCACATTAACGCACCGCTTATAGAAATGGGCGAAAAAAACCAATTTCAGGTCGATCCATATTTTAATTTTACAGCCGGAGGCAATATACCACTAAAAAATCCGTTATTAACAATACAGCCATCTGTGCAACTTATGACCGACTTTGTCGCGTGGCGTGCCGATATTACCGCACGAGCAGGCTACACCTACAACGACAAACTGCTGTTCGGCGGTGCCACATACAGCCCGGGCACGTCGGTAACACTGTTTGCAGGATTGGAATTTTTGAACATCACAATAAGCTACGGCTACGAATTGTTCACCTCGGGCCTTGGTGCCGAAAATGGGAGCCACGACATATATCTGGGCTACGACATTGAGCTCGACATATTTAAAAAAGGAAAAAACAAACATAACAGTATAAGAATATTGCAATGATGAAGAGAATAGTAAGTCTGCCCGCTCTGTTGACGGTGCTTCTGCTTGCATCGTGTATGGGAGCAAAGAAAAACACATCTATGGGCGGCGAAGTAACAGGAATCAGCGGAACAGCCATCAACGAACCTACCCCATACGGTATGGTACTCGTCGAGCGAGGCTCAATAAAGATAGGCAACGAAGAGGCCGACTCTTTGTGGGGCATCACAACCCCCGTAAAAGACATCTCAGTAGATGCTTTCTGGATGGACGAGACCGAGGTCTCTAATGCCAAATATCGCCAATTTGTATATTGGGTGCGCGACTCAATTATCCGCGAGCGTCTGGCCGACCCCGCATACGGTGGCGACGAAACATTCAAAATAACCGAGGACGAATATGGCGAGCCCATCACCCCATACCTCAACTGGAGCAAGCCTATTCCTTGGAAAAAACCCACCGAGGACGAGCAACGTGCAATAGAGAGCGTCTTTATCACCAATCCCATTACCGGCGAGAAGATGCTCGACGCCTCGCAGATGAACTACCGCTACCAGATTTACGACTACACACAGGCAGCACTGCGCAAGAATCGTCTGAACCCCGAGGAGCGCAACCGCAACACCGATATTCCCACCAACTACGACGAGATTGTAACAATATCAAAAGACACCGCCTACATCGACGATGAGGGACGCATTGTAAACGAAACTATTACACGTCCGCTATCGAGCGTATATGATTTTCTGAACACATACATAATAAACGTATATCCCGACACCACCTGCTGGGTAAACGATTTTCCCAACGCCAACAACGAGGTTTACCTGAACCTCTATTTCAGCCACCCCAATTACAGCGAATACCCCGTTGTGGGAGTAAGCTGGGAACAGGCCAATGCCTACTGCGCTTGGCGCACCGACTATCTTCTGCGTGGAATGCGCGGACAAGCAAAATACATACAACGCTACCGCCTGCCCTCGGAAGCCGAGTGGGAGTATGCAGCACGTGGCAAGGAGGGTGGAAAATTCCCTTGGGAGAGCGGCGACACAAAGAGCGACAAAGGATGCTACTATGCCAACTACAAGCCCGGCGAGGGTAACTACACACGCGACGGCAACCTCATAACATCGAAATGCGGAATATACTCGGCCAACAGCAACGGACTATATGATATGGCCGGCAACGTAGCCGAGTGGACATCGACCGTATATACCGAGGCAGGAGTGCTTCAGATGAGCGATATTAACCCCGACCTGCAATATCGCGCAGCAAAAGAAGACCCCTACAACCTTAAGAAAAAAACCATACGCGGAGGCTCGTGGAAAGACCCCGTACGATTCATTCAGGGAGCCACACGCGCCTATGAGTATCAGAATGAATCACGCTCTTACATCGGCTTCCGTTGTGTACGCAGCTACAGCGGCACTTCAAGAAGATAAAAACCCAACCAAAGACATTTACACACAAACAACCCCTGCATTATGAGCAAGAAAAGAAATATAATCAGCAGCATACAAACCTTTATGGACTCGCCCAAAGGCCGCACTTACCTCAACTACGTTTATAGCTGGGGTGCAGCGATAGTTATTTTAGGTACACTGTTCAAACTGACACACCTTCCGGGCGCCAACCTTATGCTTTTCATAGGTATGGGAGCCGAGGTTGTGGTATTCTTCTTCTCGGCATTCGAGCGTCCCTACGACCTTGCCGAAGAAGACCGCAAAGAAGAGCGTGCCGAGCGTCGTGCCGAGCGTGAGGCATCGGGGGCAGCACCCATCATTATCGGTGGCGGAGGTGCAAACGGAACGATAAACAGCGGCACAATTGTCCCCGAGATAGCACAGGCACAATCGGCTGCATCGGGAGCTATTATTGTCGGTGGAGGCGGTGCAACAAGCACACAGATTGCCGACCCCGAGCTTATTGGCAATATGGACGAAGCTACAAAAGAGTATGTCGAGAAGATTCGTACCCTTAACGAGGCCATCCAACGCATTTCGGAGCAGGCCGACAGCCTCGGACGCAATATGCAAGAGATGGACAACCTTGCACGCAACATCACAGGTATAAACACCCTTTACGAGGTGCAACTGCGCAGCGCAGGCAAACAGGTCGATAACATTGATATGGTAAATGAGGAGACCAAGAAGATGGCCGAGCAGATAAAAGAGCTCAATATAATGTACGCACGTATGCTCGAAGCAATGACCTGCAATATGAACAGACAACAATAACAAACGAGACACAAAGCAGCCATAATGAAAATCAAGAAGAATAAAGTTACCCCACGTCAGAAGATGATAAATCTGATGTACGTGCTTCTGATGGCAATGCTCGCTATGAATGTGTCGTCGGATGTACTCAACGGCTTCACACTTGTCGATGAGAGCCTCTCGCGCAGTACCGTCAACGCAACAGTGCAGAACGAGGCTATGTATGACAATTTCGAGCAGTCGATGACACAGAACCCCGAGAAAGTGCGCGAGTGGTACACACGCGCCCAAAGCGTGCGTGCAATGTCCGACTCGCTATACAACTTTGCCGAGACACTCAAAATACGCATCGCCCAAGAGGCCGACGGCAAGGATGCCGACTACACCCAACTGCAAAATCGCGAAAATCTCGAAGCATCGACCTTTGTGATGCTTGCTCCCGGAAGCGGTAAAGGGCAACAGCTCTACGACGCAATAACAGCCTACCGCGAGAGCATCCTCGCAATGATAACCGACTCGACACAACGACAGATTATCCGCGACAACTTCAGGACCGAAGTACCCCGCAAGAACATCTCACTGATGAAAAATTGGCAAGAGTATCACTTTGAGAATATGCCTGCCATAGCAGCAATCACCCTCTTGACCAAACTCCAGAATGACGTACGCTATGCCGAGGGCGAGGTACTACACACCCTCGCACGCAACATCGACGTGGGCGACGTGCGTGTGAACCAAATTCGTGCCCTTGTAATTCCAAACTCGCGTAACGTAGTGCGCGGTAGCGAATTTAGCGCACAAATTATCTTGGCAGCAGTCGATTCGACACAACGCCCCGAGATATACATCGACGAGCAGAAGCTCGAAGCCGAAAATGGCAACTACACAAACCTATGCAACAAGACCGGCGACTACACCCTTAGCGGATATATGCTGGTAAATGACGGTTCCGGAGCATCGACACGCTACGACTTCTCACAAGAATATACCGTAGTCGAGCCCACCGCAACGGTGAGTGCATCGCTTATGAACGTACTATATGCAGGATTCGAGAACCCTGTAAGTATCTCAGTGCCCGGCGTGCCCGCCAACCGCATCGCTGCAAGCATCGCCGCCGGAAAGGGCTCAATCAAGAGCGACGGCAAGGGCGGATACATTGTAGTACCCACACAAATTGGCGAAGAGCTTAAGATAGAGGTAACAGCAACCGGCGAAGAGGGTCGCCGACAGAGTATGGGACAATACGCATTCCGCGTGCGACAACTGCCCGACCCCACTCCGCTCATCGAGTTTAAGGATAAAGACGGCAACACACAGCGCTACCGCGGCGGCAAGCCATTCAGCAAGCAGACACTGCTGAATACAAAGGGAATTATAGCAGCCATCGACGACGGACTATTGAACATAAACTTCAAGGTACTATCGTTCGACGTACTATTCTTCGACAATATGGGCAACGCCGTACCACGAAAATCGGACGGCGCACAATTCTCGGCAGCACAGAAAGAGATATTCCGCAGCCTGCAACGCGGCAAACGCTTCTACATAACCAATGTAAAAGCAATGGGCCCCGACAATGTAGAGCGACAGCTGACAACCCCGCTCGAAGTTATAATAAACTGATAAACAAGCGAAAAGCATAACACATAGATACTATGAGACAGATGAATAAAATACTCGTACTGTTTGCAGTGCTTCTGATAGGACAATATGCCGTAGCACAGCCTCCGGCCCGCAAAAAGGAGCAAAAGAGAGACAAAGCAACAACCACAGCAACATACGAAGTACCCCTTACCGAGAGGGCTAAAAGTCAATACCCCACAACCACCACCCCCGACGACGTTGTGTGGAAGCGCGACATATACCGCACACTCGACCTTGAGAAAGAGAAGAACGCATCGCTCTACTACCCCGTACAACCCATCGGCAAGAATGTGAACCTTTTTACATATTTATTCCAACATCTGATTGCGGGTTCAATAAACGCCTACGAATATAATCTTGACGGATACGAGAATTTTACCCCCGAGAATATTGCCAACGTACGCGAGCTGCTCGAACACTACGCCATTGTACACGAATTTCAGGGTGCCGACAGCGCAATAGTCGTAAACCCCGCCGACGTTCCCAGCAACGTGGTACTGAGCTATTATATAAAAGAGAGCTACTACTACGACCAGCGTACAGCCACCTTCCAGCAGCGTGTAACGGCCATCTGTCCTGTTATGCACAACGCAGGAGAGTATGGTGGCGAGACGATAAAATACCCGATGTTCTGGCTGAAATATGACGAGATTGCGCCACTGCTTAAACAACAAACTGTTATGTCGAGCAGCTACAACAATGTATCGACAATGACATTCGACGACTATTTCACCAAGCACTGCTACGAGGGCGAAATTTACAAAACGGTTAATCTGCGTAATTTGGCAATCGCCCAATACTGCAAAGACAGTACAGCCATAAAGAAAGAACAGCAGAAAATTGAGAGACAGCTTGCCGATTTTCAAAATACTTTATGGGAGCTTCCCGCACCGGCCGCAGATACAACGGCTGTTGCAACCGGCGATTCGGTAGCCGACAACAAACAGAAAGCAAAAGAGGAAAAAAGAGAGGCTCGTGCAGCACGCAAGAAAAAGCAATCGGCAGCAAGCAAGAAAAAGAGTTCAGGCTCATCGTCAAAGAGCAAGGGTGGTACAATATCGGTGCGCCGTCAACGCCGATAATACAAAAACCGCCTTTTCATCGACCTTTTTCATTTGCGATGAACCACAGAAACAAAAAAGCAGAAGCCCGACATTTATAAAAAATAAACAAAATTCGTAATAATATTTTTTATATAAATTTAAACAGCTTCTAATAAAATAAACTATATTTGCGCAAAACAACGTAACATAAACGGCTGTTTTGCGCAAACTTATTATGCCAAACTGCTGTTTTTGTAATAATTAACCCTTAAACACACTGACAATGAAAAAGTTTTTTGGATTTATCTTTGCACTATGCCTTTTTGTGGCTATCCCTGCAAATGCACAGCTAAAATTTGGTATTAAGGCCGGTACTAACCTTGTCGGCAGCCCCAGCGACATAAAAGGTGTAAGCTCGGACGGTTACACAGGATTTTTTGCCGGAGCAATGGCAAAGTTTACACTCCCCATCGTTGGCCTTGGC
Source organism: uncultured Bacteroidaceae bacterium (assembly GCA_964470845.1). Lineage (GTDB taxonomy): Bacteria > Bacteroidota > Bacteroidia > Bacteroidales > Bacteroidaceae > HGM04593. Next base: position 12,036 of record CAYYEL010000051.1, read on the forward strand.
ATCGAGGGCGATATTCTTTATTCACAGAGTGGTGCCGAGCTTAGAGGCGATAAGGTAAAGAAACAGAGCATAGAAATTCCCATTTATCTGCGTTACGACCTTGGCCTTCCCGTAGTGAGCAAAGTAGTTGTTCCCTTTATCGCAGTGGGCCCGCAGTTTGGATTCACATTGGGCGACGCCGATAAAAGTTGGATGGATGCAGCACGCTTCGAGTACAAAAAGAGCCAGCTCAGTTTGAACATCGGCGCAGGTGCAGTGCTTTTCAGCCACATTCAGGCTCACGTCAACTACAACATCGCAATGGGCAACACAAGTGAATACTCCAAGTTTGTGGGTGGCGCTTGGAATGTAATGACAAAGTCTAAGACCAACACTTGGCAGATTTCCGTTGCTTATCTGTTCTAAGAATTGACCTCAGAATATCGGAGAGAGATTATCTCTCGACAAAATACACAAGGGGCTGTATCAAAATAAAATTTTGGCACAGCCTTTTGTTAAACGATAACACAAGCTGTAATTATTCGGGAGTGGGCCGATATTACCACCCCTTTTTACAGCAATAACACTTTTATATATGGAGAATGAGTTTACCTCGTTGTTGCTGCGCCTCGGTGTCGAGCCCAATCACACCCCGGCAATGCGTTGGGTCATAATAACCCTCTCAATAATTTTGCTTTTTTATATCTGCGGCGTTATTTGCCACAAGATAATAATTCCACTCGTAGGCACAGTAACAAAAAGAACCAGCAACAGTTGGGACGACATACTTTTAAATAACAATGTAATAAAAAACTGCTGCAATCTTGTTCCGGCAGTTGTTGTAACAGCACTTATGCCATTTATCCTAAACGATGGCAGTACGCTTTACACATTTATGATGAAAGTCTGTTGGGTGTATATAACCGTAGTTGGAATAAAGCTCGTATGCTCGATTCTTTCGGCACTTTACATACTCTCGAACGCTTCGGAAAAGACCCGCAACCACACGCTCAAGGGTGTTTTTCAGATGCTTAAGATTGCGGCAATATGTATAGGCGCAATAATCATAATAAGCACACTCATCGACCGCGACCCCGTCAAGATACTTGCCGGACTGGGTGCATCGGCCGCCGTTCTTATGTTGGTATTCAAAGACAGCATTATGGGACTTGTGGCGGGCGTACAGCTATCGGCAAATGATATGCTGCGTCCCGGCGACTGGATTGCAATGCCCAAATATGGAGCCGATGGCTTTGTCATTGACGTATCGCTTACCACTGTAAAAATACAAAATTGGGATAAGACAATTATCACAGTGCCGCCATACGCACTTGTGAGCGATTCGTTCCAAAATTGGCGGGGAATGTTCGACAGTGGAGGCCGACGCGTAAAACGCTCAATATTCATAGACATTAACAGCATCAGATTCTGCAACAATCAAGAAGTCAAGGAACTTAAACAGAAAGGACTGACCGATGAGAATTACAACGGACAAACCGTGAATCTGACAATATTCCGCAATTACCTCGAAAGCTACCTCAAGGGACGCAGCGACGTACACCCCGAGATGTTTATGATGGCCCGTCAGTTGCAGCCCACGGCACAAGGATTGCCATTGGAGCTATACTTTTTCTTCAACGGTACAGCGTGGGTCGATTACGAGCATTTTCAGGCCGATATTTTCGATTATGTATATGCTATCCTTCCCGAGTTTGGGCTAAGGTCGTTCCAATCGCCCTCGGGCAACGATTTTAACAACAATGCAGGGCGCATCCCCCGCCATCTGTTCTAAGAAAGAAGCCACAATGCCACTGTTTGCCGACGTAATATTGCCGTTGCCATTAGCCTCGACCTTTACCTACAGCATCGCCCCCGAGGAGAGGGAGCGCATTGCCGTGGGCTCTCGTGTGAGCGTTCCGCTGGGCAAGAGCAAACACTACACGGCACTTGTGGCACGTCTGCACGACGAAGCACCCACAGAATACAGCGTCCGCCCCATTAGCGAGCTTCTTGACGAGACACCTATTGTACTACCCACACAGACAAAATTGTGGGAATGGATAGCCCGATACTATCTGTGCTCGCCGGGTGAAATTTTCAAGGCTGCCGTGCCGCAAGGTCTCAAAGGAGAGTTTAAGCCAAAGACCGAGCAGCGCATACGCCTCTCGGCACACTATAAAAACCCCACCGCACAGAACCTTATTCTACAAACACTCTCACGTGCACCGCGACAGAAGCGTCTGCTTGCCACCTATCTGCAAATAACCGAAGATGGCGGCGAGATTGCCCGCCACACACTCATAGAGCGTGCCGAGGTTGCCCCCAATATCTGCAAAGAGCTTATCGACAAGGGAATTTTCGAGTGCTACGAGGTTGAAATTGGACGTCTGAACACCAACTGCCACGCCGTCGCCCCCGAGAACAGCCTCAACGAAGCACAGCAAACAGCACTCGAACAGATAAACGAGAGCTTCACGAATAAGAATGTTACACTGCTGCACGGCGTTACCTCGGCCGGAAAAACCGAAGTATATATTCACCTCATAAAACAAGCTGTTGAGCGTGGCGAGCAGGTGCTGTATATGCTCCCCGAAATAGCCCTCACAAAACAGATAACCGAGCGCCTGCGCAGGGTGTTTGGCAACCGCATAGGCCTTTATCACTCGAAATTCTCCGATGCCGAGCGCGTCGAAATATGGAAAAAACAATTGGGCGGCGAGCCTTACGACATTATCCTCGGGGTGCGTTCATCTATATTTTTGCCATTCAAGCGTTTAGGGCTTGTAATTGTCGATGAGGAACACGAGAACAGTTACAAGCAACAAGAGCCTGCCCCACGTTACAATGCACGCAACGCAGCCATTGTACTCGCCTCGCTCTTTGGCGCAAAGACCCTTTTAGGCACGGCTACCCCCGCAATAGACACATTCTACAATGCAACCACCGGGAAATATGGCCTTGTGAACCTCAATCGCCGCTACCGTTCGCTGCAACTGCCACACATCGAGGTTGTCGATATTCAAGACCTGTCGCGTCGCAAGAGGATGACAGGCATTTTTTCCGACCCCTTGGTCGAAGCAATGAGCACGGCGCTGAAAGAGAAGCAGCAGATTATCCTTTTTCAGAACCGCCGAGGCTACTCGCCCCTGCTCGAATGTCGCACCTGTGGCTGGGTGCCCCGCTGCAAACACTGCGACGTAAGCCTCACACTGCATAAAAGCGCAGGGAAACTAACCTGCCACTATTGCGGCTACACAATTCCCGCCCCCAAAATGTGCCCCAACTGCGAGGAAAGCAATTTTATGAATCTCGGCTACGGTACCGAAAAAATAGAGGACGAGCTTCAAAAAATCTTCCCCGAGGCACGTATAACACGTATGGATCTCGACACCACGCGCACCCGCAGCGCATACGAGAGCATAATAAACGACTTTCAGCAAGGACGCAGCGATATTTTAATCGGCACACAGATGGTGTCCAAGGGACTCGACTTTGACAATGTATCGGTCGTTGGCATCCTAAACGCCGATACACTGCTCAACTACCCCGATTTTCGTGCCTCGGAGCGAGCTTTCCAGCTAATGGCACAGGTAGCCGGGCGCGCCGGGCGCGGACAAGGACAAGGAAAGGTCTTTTTGCAGACACGACAACCCGATAATCCCATTATCCCGCTGATTGTCGGCAACAACTATATACAATTCTACGACAATCAGCTATCCGAGCGTATGCTGTTCCATTATCCACCATTCCATCGGTTGATTTACGTATATATGAAGCATCGCGACGCACGCATTTTAGATGAATTTTCCGAGCTTATGGGGCACCGTATGCGCCAGACATTCGCGCACCGGGTGCTGGGCCCCGACCTTCCGCCCGTTGCTCGCGTGCAACAGCAATTCATACGCAAAATAGTGCTTAAAGTAGAAAGCGCCCTGTCGCAGTATCGCATAAACGAAGCACTTGTGGCGCTGCAACAAGAACTTCTTGCCGACAAGCGCTATAAAAGCATCACAATGTACTACGACGTTGACCCGCTGTAAAACAATGAATCGACAAACTGTTTTCCATACTGTCAAGATAGAAGTGCAACAAAATTCCCTCCTTGCTCACGAC
>CAYYEL010000052.1:0-15358 GCA_964470845.1 uncultured Bacteroidaceae bacterium
TCCTTTATGCTTCGCGCCATCACGTGGTGAATACCGGGCATTCCGTTGGCCGAGGGCGGGCCCTCGAAGAATACAAATGAGGGAGCACCCTCACGCTCGGTCATACTTTTTGAAAAGACGTCATTTTCGTCCCACTCACTGAGTACCTCTTTATTAAGTTGAGGTAGGTTCAACTGACTATAAACAGGAAATTTCTTTTTCATTTCGGTGTAAAACTATATAGTTTTGCAATATTTCTATTTAATCGCGCAAAGTTATCGAAAAAAATCGAAAAGCAAAAGAAAGTTACTTATATATAATGTGTAAATATTGTCGAATTGTTCTTTTAAAAAGTTTTCCGCGTCTAAAGAGTGTTTTCTATAGACGCGGAAACTGTTTTTTTCTTATTCTTTGCTCATAAACAACTTTACTTGCGGGATAAACACTGATGTGAATTTTGTATCTCTCGCTTGTTTGTTGCATATGTTGGGCTCATCACCTGTTTAATGTGCTTCGAGTGTATATTGTTTGTTCTGCATTATGTGGTTGACATTCACCTTTACGCCGAATTTATGCGAAATGTGGCGTGCCATATTTTCGGCGCAATATACCGAACGGTGCTGGCCGCCTGTGCATCCAAAGGATACTTGTATGTGCGAAAATCCCCGCTCTAAATATTTTGCAACCATTTCATCGACAAGCGAATAGGCATTATCGAGAAAGGCTGCCGCAGTACTGTTCTCTTCGAGGAATTTTATTACCTCGGCATCCATTCCGGTTAGTTTTTTATAAGGTTCGTAACGCCCCGGGTTGTGTATCGCACGGCAGTCGAAAACAAAGCCGCCGCCGTTACCCGAGTAGTCCTCGGGGATTCCTCGGTGATACGAGAAACTAAAGACATCAACCGTCAGTGTGCCTTTCGGTTGCGGTGCAAAGCGTGGCAGCAGACACACGTCGTCTATTATTGTTGCAAGCAGTGGAAAGGCCGAGCGCTCTTCGGCGAGAAGTTCGCTCAATTGTAAAAGTGCACCCGGGATGCTCTCGACAAACTTCTTCTTGCGCTCGAAAATGCCTCGATAGCCGTATGTCCCTAAATTCTGCAACAGACGGAATATTCTGAAACAGCGTAGCTTTGCAGTAAACTCTTCGCGGCTTATTGTGCGATATTCGGCTAATGATTGCAGGTAAGCGTCGAGCATACTCTCAACTGCCTCCTTGGTGTATTTTGCACGCGCCTGCCCCACAAATGATGCAACGTCGTAGTATATCGGGCCTTTTCGGCCACCTTGAAAGTCAATGAACCAAGGACGCTCGTCGTGCCACATTATGTTACGCGACTGAAAATCGCGATAGAGAAAAGTCTCGGCATCTTCGTTTAGAAGAATATGTGTGAGCTCTTCAAATTCATCTTCGAGCTTATTCTCGTCAAATTCAACCCCTACTCCTTTAAGGAAGCAATATTTAAAATAATTAAGATCCCACATTACTGCCCTGCGGTCGAACTCGGCCACAGGATAGCACACCGAAAAATCGAGGCCGCGAGCTACCTTGTGCTGTATATGTGGCAGGCAGGACATAACATTGCGCAACGCCTCAATATCCTGTTGCGAGAATTGTCCGCTTTCACGCGAATTTTTCATACGTGCAAACAGCGACACGTCGCCTAAATCTTGTTGAAGATAGCACAACTCATCGTCCGAGACTGCTACCACTTGCGGAGCGTCAATGCCGCATTCACGGAATTTACGGGCAAAAGCAATGAATGCCCTATTCTCTTTTGCCGATGTTCCGACAGCGCCAATATAAGAATGATTCCCGGCGCTCATACGGTAGTAGGCTCTGTTGGAACCATCGCCGGTGAGCTTCACCACCGATTGTGGTTGGCATCCTGCCACCTTATTAAATAATGTATTCAGTGTCTCTACCATTGTTAGAGGTTATTATATTTCTATCATTATGCAGCGAAGATAACTCATTTTGTTCAATAAATAAACAAATGAGCTTTTTTTAGTCAATTATGTTAAGATAATGATAAAAAAAGACAAATAACTCAAAAAACAGCTGTATTAACGAAAAAAAGTTGCATTTTTATCAATAAACAGAGCAAAATTCATTTTTTTTCAAAAAAAATCTTACTTTTCTTCACTTTTTACTCGAAAAAGTATTATCTTCGCAGCACAAGAAAGAAAAACAATTTAATTAAGAATAACAAAATGAAAGTTGAGACAACATTAGAGAACCTAAAGAAAAGGTTTCCCAACGAGCCGGAGTATTATCAGGCAGTAAGCGAGGTGCTACATTCTATCGAAGAGGAGTACAACAAACACCCCGAGTTTGAAGCAAGCAATCTCATTGAGCGTCTCTGCATCCCCGACCGCATTTTTACATTCCGTGTAACTTGGATGGACGATAAAGGTAACATACAAGTAAACACCGGTTATCGCGTACAACACAATAACGCTATCGGCCCTTATAAAGGCGGTATCCGTTTCCACCCTTCGGTAAACATCGGAATATTAAAATATCTTGCATTTGAGCAGACATTCAAAAACTCACTCACCACCCTGCCTATGGGAGGTGCCAAAGGTGGTTCCGACTTTGACCCCAAAGGTAAAAGCGACGCCGAGGTTATGCGTTTCTGTCAAGCGTTCATTACCGAATTGTGGCGACACATCGGCCCCGAGATGGACGTTCCCGCAGGCGACATTGGCGTTGGCGGACGCGAGGTTGGCTATATGTTCGGAATGTATAAAAAGCTGACACGCGAGTTTAACGGAGTGTTTACAGGAAAAGGCATTGAGTTTGGTGGTTCGCTCATTCGCCCCGAGGCTACCGGTTACGGTAACATTTACTTCTTGCGCGAAATGCTGAAGATGCGCGGTCTTGACATTAAGGGTAAGACCTGCCTTGTATCGGGTTCGGGTAATGTGGCGCAATACACCGTAGAAAAAGTAATCCAGCTTGGTGGTAAAGTACTTACAATGAGCGACTCAAATGGTTATATTTACGACCCCGACGGTATCGACCGCGAGAAGCTCGACTTTATTATGGAGCTAAAGAATGTACGTCGCGGACGCATCAAAGAGTATGCCGACAAATATGGTTGCAAATATGTTCCCGACGCAAAGCCTTGGGGCGAAAAGGCCGACATTGCCCTACCCTCGGCTACACAAAATGAGATTAACGAAGAGGCTGCTCGCACGCTTGTGGCAAATGGTGTGATTGCAGTATCCGAGGGAGCAAATATGCCCTCGACACCCGAGGCTATCCACGTGTTCCAAGAGGCAAAAATTATGTATGCCCCCGGAAAAGCGTCAAATGCCGGCGGAGTATCAGTATCGGGTCTCGAAATGTCGCAGAACTCATACAAACTCAACTGGAGCAGCTCAAAGGTTGATGAAAAGTTGCACGAGATTATGCACAACATTCACAACGCCTGCGTAAAATACGGTACACGCGAAGATGGTTACATCGACTATGTTAAGGGTGCAAACATTGCAGGTTTCTTAAAAGTTGCCAAAGCAATGATGGCTCAGGGAGTTGTATAAGTAAAACTAAATATATTTTAGAATTGATGGCTGTGCTTTTTGGTACAGCCATCAATTTTTATTAGCTGAGAGGGAGCGCTCATTGTGCAGTGTATGCTACAGTGGCCTCGAACAGCAGGAGATTGTAAGGGAATTACAACAAGTAACACTGCTGAAGCTATAAATGAGCCGGTGCAGGATGTTACCACTGAGGGTGCGCAGACGGAGGCAGGCGAAACTGTCGGAAATCCCGGCACGTTGCAGCCTGCGCAGACAGCAGCCGCGCCTACTGCACAGGCTGCGCCCACCGCATCTAACGAGGCGGCAGAGGATGCTGCGCGTGCATTGGGATTGTCGGTTGACGAGCTTAACGATGCTGTCAAGAGCGAACAGCAGGGGCTAAGCATCGCGGCCAACTTTGAGGCCGGGGGCGACACAGACGGTGCTAATGCCATTCGTGCGTATGTGGCCGATAGATTCGGCGTGCCCTCTGTGGATGATTCGGCTGATGCGGCAGGCAACAATGGTGCGGATAAGCGAGAGCAGAGCAACTTAGGCGAAGCCAATGCCCCCGAAAATATTACTCAAGCGCCCGAGAACGTGCAGCCTGTCGAAACGGTGTTATCCCCGGCGCAACAACGTAAGGCCAAGAGAGCGGAGATTGCTAAGAGAATACCGAAAAAGGGCAAAAACAAACTATGGACGCAGGCAAAAGCGGAGGATGTGGCAGAATACATCGCTACTCTTACCGATGATGCGGCGGTGCAACAGGCGACTGCGGATAGGTATATTGCCGACATTAAGGAGAAGCAGGCAAAGATGGATGCCATTGATGCGCTGGAGCTGAACGATGATATTGTTTTTTGGGAAAAGGTGAAGACCTTGCTTGGACAGCCTGCCACCACTGTGGAGACCGAGGAGAACGCAACGGCGGCTCCTGAGGCTACCCCTACCCCAACGGCCGAGAACGAGATGCAACCGGTGCAGGATGTTACCACTGAGGGTGTGCAGGCCGAGGCAGCAGAACCTGTCGCAGAGACTGAAACAACCGAACCTGTCGGAGAAAACGAGGAGTTGAACCAATCCGGTGATAACACCGAAATGGGTGCTCACCTTACAAATGAGGCGAGCAAAGAGGCGCTGGTAGGTCGTTCTTTGTCGCAAGAGGAAGCGCAGGCCTTAATAGCTGAAATGGAAAACGGTGCAGAGGTCGCACAGGATATAGAACTCAATATTGATAATTGGGATGCTCTTTTTGGAGAGGACGGAACGGTAAACACGCCTATTGGCCAAGTAAAGATGGGCGAAAACCAATTTACCAAACTTATGCGTCAGGATCGTAACGGTAAGTTGGGTATGGTTAAACCGACACTCGAAAATCCCGATGCGATAATTGAGGATAAGAGTAAAGCAAAAGAGGACGATACAACAGAAAGAGCTTCGTCTTATGTTTTCGTAAAGGCCTTTAAAAAGGACGATGGTACACGTTACTACTATTTTACATCTGTTACTGTAAGTAAAGACAATAAGGAGGTTGTTGTTTCAAACCAAGAAAAAAGGAGGAATGCTATTGCAAACCTCCTTATAAACGGAAAATTGGTTTGGAAACACGCCGATAATGTTTCTTCTGCTTCTGACGTAGCAAATGGCTTATACTCGTCGCAAGTAGGTTCGTCAGAACTCGCTACCGAGAGCACGGATGCGCCACAAACCAATAGGACTATCAATCAGGACGTGTCATCTTTTGCCGACGAAAGTACAGCATCGGAATCAAACGTGCAAGAAAATTCTGTTAAAAGTGGCGAAAATACCCAAAACGGGGGCGAAAAGGATGTTATCGAGGAGATAAAAGCGGAGCTGGGGATACTGAACAGAGACAATGCAGCAGAGTATGCAAGACGCTTATTTGCTGTTAATCCGTGGAACACACTTGAAGAGGCTAATGCTGTTTTGAAAGAATTGTTGGCAAGCTACGGGGAAGCGCTTAACGGACAGACGTTGGGTGTTACTCCTTTCCTTGACGAGGCACGTAATTTGATTTCTGACAAAAAAGTTGCCGAGATGAGGGAACAGATCCGAGTGGCCCGGGAACGCGAGCAGCGTGCGGGCCTGCCACCTCGCCCGGGCGATTACAGCACAGCCATAGCCGCCGGGGACACTGAAGCTATGAAGCAGTGGGAGGAGAAATTTGGCGACTACCTTGGAAAGCTGACAAGCGACGACCTGCCTACTTTTGAGAGTACCATAAAGGGGATGCAGGACAGAAAGAGCTTCATCAAGGCGGGCGACCCCGAGGACTACAAGGAAAACCCCAATTACAAGGCGTATGACTACATTGAGAAAGCGCTAAAGAGACGCAAACGAGAGATTGAACAATCATCAATAAATGGGGAAAAATCACAAGATATTGAGGATTCTTCAATAGATAATACACCCAACGAGCAGCCGACTATATCACAGCAGGGTGAGCAAGTCAGCGACCAAGCAGGCACACCCGCAAAGGTTCTGACTGAATCGGAATATGCAGATATGCGAAGTGTTGAGATTATGGCCGAGAATCCTAATCTCGACGAAGTGGGTGCTTACAATATGGCTCTTGACGAGTACCCTATCTATGTGGGGGACTTAATCAAGAGTGGTAAACTGACAGAGATATACAAAAAGGCGAACATCGGAGAGCGTATAGAACTTAATAAGGCTATCCAAATTGCCGGATATAAAATATCGGATGTAAACACACAAGAGGTTAAAGACGAGCAAGAGGTTAAAGACGAGGCAAAGAAAAACGATAGTAAATATAATGTGGGTGATGTAGTTACCGCTACATTTGGCGATGGCTCTGTAATCTCGGGGCCAATCGAAAAAATAGAGGATGGCAAAATAAAGATACGTTCTAACGGCAGGCTTTATCCCGTTGATGAAAGCAGAATAGGAAATGGTGTTGAATTACAACGCGGTTCTCTTGCTCTCGACAGCAATAACCCTGCATTCAAGGCTGCCACTGAAAAGACTATGCAGGCGCTACAGAAAACGGGCGTGGAGGTGGTGATGGCTACCGAGGAGCAGGTGCAGGCGGTGATGGGAAATGAGAGTGCCGAGCGACAGATGATTGCCGATGCCAACGAGAGGTTTAACCGAGAACTGCAACAACAGATTGACGGAACGCTGCCCAAAGGACACGTTTACGAGCTGGGTATGCCAAGTGCGGTGTTGCAAAGTGCCGGTCTGCCTTACCTACCCATTGAGCTTGCATCGAGCAGATTGTCTGATAAAAGTATGCAGGAAAACCACCCGTTTGAGTTATCGGAGGTCAAGGGACTTGTTGAGGGTGTACAGAACCCGTTGGCTGTGTTCCGTAGTGCCACACACGTGGGTAGTTTCGTCGTGCTTACCGAAATACAACACGAGGGAAAAAATTATGTGGTGGCCATAGAAACCAATCGCAGGCAGGGACGAATCGAGATTAACAGTGTGAGAAGCGTACACTACCGTAATTCAAATACTCATATAGCTAATTGGATTGAAGAGGGATTACTCGAATATGCCGATAAAAGAAGAATGTCTGAATGGCTCTCTAAACAGCAGTACAATTCCGCTGACGTTAGAAATCTATTCAGACACAGTGCAAAGGTAGTTGAAAGTTTCGAGAATCCAAAGGTTTTGACTGAATTTCATCGTGTCTATCACGGCAGCGGTGCAAAATTCGACCGATTCGACCACTCATTTATGGGAACGGGCGAGGGTGCGCAGGCTACAACAGGCGGCCGTGCCGACGGTGCAAGGAATTATGTCATTTTTAACGAGAACGACGCACAGATAACCGACCGTGTGGAGTTTCTGCGTACAGCGGACGGCACGGTGTATGGCTGGACGGTGAACGGACGTATCTACCTCACTCCCGAGGGTGTGAACCCGAACACTCCCGTACACGAATATACCCACCTGTGGGCAAGTGCCACCAAGCAGAGTAACCCTAAGTTGTGGGCTCGGATTAAGGAGGCTGTGAAGCTGTCGCCTGCGTGGGCCGAGGTGATGGCCGACGAGGCGTATCGCGATGTTTGGAACGATGAAGACCGCGCCACAAGCGAGGTGCTGGCACGCCTGACGGGTAACGAGAATTACCGTCGCACGATGCAGGAGGCGGCAGTAAAGGAGAACGACCCGACAAAGAAATTCTCGCTTATTGCTGCGTGGGGACGTGTGAAGCGTGCGCTTGCCAAATTCTGGAACAGTGTGCGGGAGATGCTCGACTTGCCCGTAACGGGTGAAGTTTGTGAACAGTGCCATTGGAGACTTCTACAAAGGTGTGAACCCGAATGTGAAGAATAGTCCGATGGAGAGGATGTTTGTCGGCGAGAAAGGGGCTGCGAACCTTGATAAAGCGGAGGAGGCAACAATACGACTGGATAACCTTGCCATTGCCCGAGAAATGGAAGAGGCCGAGAAAGATGCTAAAGCTATCAAGCTTGCTACGGGATGGGAGCGCGGTGCTGACGGTAAGTGGAGGTACGAGACGGAGGATTTTGAAATTAACCAAAATGCGGTTACGAGTACACATAGCAGTGGTGCTACTATAACAATGCTTGGAGAATTGATAAATGACAAGACGCTTTTTGCCGCGTACCCTGAGTTAGAGGATATGTTAGTTGCATTCCAAGATTTGCCTTTAGGAGAATTAGGAGCATATAGCCCGAAGAACAGATTAGGGATGCCGGCAAATATTGTGCTGGATAAGAGTTTTTTGTCTAAGAAAGAGAATCCGGAATGGCGCAAAGAGGTTGACAGAATTGAGCAAGAGCCTGTTATAAAAGCGTGGATAGATGCAATGTTCGCAGAACCCTTCAATGAAGATGTTTTTGATAAAGCAGAGCAGGATTTCAAGGATTCTCCGCTATGGGATGAGTATAACAATCTACTCTCGGGTAAAGGGAAATATCCGCGAATGATAAACGGAATAAGTGGAGAAGATGTCTTAGCTCACGAAATCCAGCACGCTATACAGCAGATAGAGGGATTTGCACAAGGTGGAAATGAGAAGTCTGCTGATGTTATTAAAGATAAAGCAAGAGCTTGGGCTTGGAGAAATGCTCTGATGGAAACTGCAAGGGAGTACCCGGAACTCGCAGGAACTACTGCACTTGAACAAAAACTTATCGACGAGTATAAAACAGATGGGCTGGAAAAGTATATCCCAACGGATGAGCAGCGCATTAAGGGGTTCAACCTTTACGTTAGAGGTTATGACAATGAAGGATATGAAGATGCGTATAACCAAATGGTAAAGGTAATTAGCGGGGGAAATCATACTACTTACCGCCGTCTTGCCGGTGAGGTTGAGAGCCGTAACGTGCAAGAGCGTATGAATATGACTGCCGAAGAACGTCGCGCTTCTCTTGCTGCGGAAACAGAGGACGTGGCACGTGAAGACCAAATATTCTTGTATGATAATCTTGGGGAGAGTGCGAGTAAAAAGAAAAAATCACCCAATACCGCGGCGCAGAATAGTAATTCTGTTAATACCACTGCCATATCAAGTGATTTTGTTGCAAAGATAGCAACTTTAAAAGAAAGATACAATAATAGAACCTCTAAAAAAACAAGAGGTTTAATAACCGACATATCAAAGGTACTCGAATTAACAAAAGATGGCCCCAGTCATTATAGGACATTCTTAACACCAGAGGGAGAGATAACAATAAGGATTAGTAACCATAATTCTAAACTGAAAGAATTTGAAGATAGAAACGAGGTAGAAGGTCTTAGCATCGTTATTTCGTCGGGTAAGAATAAAAAAATAGACCGTAGGGAATCTACGGGAAAATCTCGTGTGCAAGAGTTTTTCTATCCTAAACAGACCTTAGAAAGGGCGCAAAATAGACCATTGGTGCAGATTTTGGAATCGATAGAGGATTTCCTTGCGACTGGAGTTTATACCGACAAAACCGGTATTGCACATTTTGAAGATACAGCTAACGACATCCGCTATCGCTCCATCGGTGGCAACAGTGGTTACGTGGGCTACTCGATGAGCAAGCGGGCGGCACAGGCTCGCGAGGAGGGGCGTTTCCCAAAGACGGACTTTAAGAAGGTGTATAATATGCCACAGCGGACATTAGACGCGCTTGTCGAGGCGGGGATTATTGACAATGGCGAGTGGCACCATACGTCGAAAATGGGCAACCGCACTACGTTCTACGGCTGGGATTTGGACGATTATGCGTTGATATATGCCGAGAATAAGAAGGAGATTGACGAGCTGGCCAAGGGAGAAAAACCGAAGAATCCTTATAAGTTGATGAAACTCAATATCCCCGAGGGGTATTGGGAGTACAGACGTTCGTTGGAGAATGAGGGGCTGTCTTACGAAGATGTTGACAAGAAAATAGCCGAGAGATTCCCCGAGCTGGCGGCGGCAAGCGAGAATAACAGGTTGTATCACGAGGCAGAGGCCGAGGCACAGAGGGGACAACAAGGCACTTACAAAGGGCTGCAAGATTTCTTCGACAAGAAACTGACTGAGGCCGCCGAGCGGGTGAACGACGGTATTACGTCGGCGGTTAATGCGCTCGCCGCCGAGCTTAACACTGACGTTGAGATAGTGAATGAGGTTAAGGATATTCCCGATGTCCGCAAGCGTGGAGCTAAAGGCTGGTACGAGAATGGACGGGTGTATATTGTGCTGCCAAACGCTACAAGTGTGGATGATGCAGTGGAGACGGTTCTGCACGAGGTGGTGGGACACAAGGGACTGCGCGCGCTCTTTGGCGAGAGGTTTAACGAGATGCTCGATAATGTATTTGTGGCGGCCTCGAAGGAGGTAAGAAAGGCTATCCTTAAACGTGCTATACCAATGATGGCGACCGGCAAGGATGCGCTGCGTGTGGCTACCGAGGAGTATATGGCTGAGCAGGCGGAACGTGGATTTGACGATTACTCGCTATTTGATAAGATTAAGGGGTGGTTTAAGAATCTGCTTAACTCTTTGGGCTTTAACGTGGAGCTCTCGGACAACGATATACGTTATATGCTGTGGCGCAGCTATAACCTACTGAAGGGGAATAATACGCTTGCCGAGATTGAAAATATCGCAATGCAGGCTCGTTTGGGCGTGGGCGAGTATAGGGCACGTGCTCCAAGGGCGGTGTCGCCTACTCGCTCAAAGGGGCGTGCACTGGTGGCAGAAACCGACATTGCAGCGATAAGAGACCAATATGAGGCAACTATAAGAAGTGGCGTCTATCAGAGCAAGGAGGCGCTTCAGGATTCGATGCAGAGCTTATACGAGGTGCAGAGGATGTTGGAGACGGTTAACGGCGGGGCGCTGCACGATGGTATGAATGCCTACTATCTTGAGAATGCGCTGTCGAGTACGAATAAGGCGGAGATGGAGGCGTTTGCACGTTCTTATTTCAAGACTATCGTTGGTGAGATTGCAAAGCTGCACGATGATGGGTTGGAATACGAGGCTGTATATGAGTATCTGATGATTAAGCACGGTATAGAGCGTAACCGTGAAATGGCGGTGAAGGAGGCGATGACCGATAAGGACGGCTTGAATAAGAATGCCTACGAGCGCTGGAAGCAGGAGAAGCAGGCTGTATGGAACGAGAACCTGCCTTGGGAGCAGACGCAACGCAAATTGGATGCGCTTGCTAAAATGTACGGTGCGAATCTTAAAAATGATTATTCGGGATTGAGCTCTTACTTTAAAGGGGGAGATTTCTTTGAGCAGGCATATAGGCACGTTATGGGGCTGGAGCAGAATCATAATACTAAGGGGCTGCACGATGCTGTAAGGAATGCAACGAGGTACATTTTGCAAAAGCAATATGATACAACGTAAAATTCCCTCGTTAGAATTTGATTTCTAACGGGGGAATGCTTTCTTAGAGAATGATGCGACTATTGTGTCGCCTTAATTATCCTAAATAGAGTATTTTATTTCTTAATCTTGAACGAGCGCAAAGCTTTGCCATCCTTCATAATGGTAACTACGTAAACCCCTTCGCTTAAATGGGCAAGTGATATTGTACGTAATTCGCCTGCACGTGCCTCGAATGTATCGCTACCAACTTTCTTGCCATCGGTAGCAAATACAACAACGTCGTAGATGCCATCAGCAGCAAAGAGTACATCGGCTGTGCCATCGAATGCTTTGGGATATATCATATATCCGCTCTCGGCATTAACATCATCTATGGCTGTTACCACAATGTAATCGGTAATAGTCTTTGTTGTTGTGCCCCAAGAGTTATTAGCGGTGAGTGTGATGGGGAATTTTCCATCACCTGCAACGTATGTTGCATTTGCGGTAGTCTCGGTTGAGCTGTTGAGACGAGCACCTTCGAGCATCCAACGCGACGATTCGTAAATGATACTGTTACTACCGGTGAGCATAGGTACGCCAAGGGCTGTTGTCAACTGATTCTGTTTGTAGTCGATGGTCTTTCCATTCTCATCTTTACCGGTTGTCATATAAGCACCCTTGACTGCGCTTGCATTCTTACCAATGTTGGGGAAGTAGATGTAACCATCGTTGTCGGTCTCTTTTGTCTCGAATGTGAAGTAACCTTCGAGGTTTGCAGGAATCTCTTTGAAGCCCTTCATTGCCTCGACAACCTCGGCATCGGTAAGAGCCTTGCTCCACACCTGTACCTCATCGACCCAACCTGTAAGGCTGGCAAGGTTGGTGATTGAACCGCCAACGTAGAATTTAGCACCACCCTTCCAATTGTACGGGCCACGACCGCGGGTCTGACAGTCGATAATCTTTTTACCGTTCAAATAAAGTTTGGCATTGCGTCCGCTCTTTACGGCACATACGTGATACCAAGTGCCGGGTTGCAGTGTATAGCCGTCCGAGAGACCGTCAACGTCGTTGTTGTGCTCGTAGTTGGGAGTACCTGCGGGAGGACCGTCAAAGCACACCGACAATTCGTTGGGGGCGTTGTTGCGACCAATATTATTGTTGGTTGCATAGCCCTCGGGACGGATGGCTGTCCACATCTCGCCCCAAACATTCTCGGTCCACGTTGCGCCACAGTTGCGGTTTACCTTTGTCATAAGCAGTGTTCCAAGCGATGCGTGCTCGAATTTCTCGACCTTGAACCAAAGGGCAAACGATGTGTTTGTGTATTCCTTCATAATGGCTGCGTCGATTGTCAACTGATAAGGCTCGCTCATATATAGCGACTGCGATACTGTACAGGGGGTGCCGTTGTATGTGTCGCCCTTGTTGATGTCGGCTGTAAAGTTAACCTGCTGCTCGGGGCCTGTTACCTCTGTTACGTCGGATGTTATTTCGTTGATCTGAGGCAGACGTCCTGTCTCCTCGGGGCTGACGAGAATGAGTGAACGGTTCATAACCTCTTGCTCACCTGTTACTACTTTTACGTCGTAGTTACCAACCTCGGGGAGTGTGGTAGTCATTGACAATACGTCGGTTGCTTGTGCTACAAGCTCGCCTGTAAAGGCGTTGTAGATATAAATATCGGCCTTAGGGTGATTGGGATCCTCGAATCCTATTGTAAACTCCTCGGCGGGCTTTATGATGCTCTTGTCAATGGTAAGTGTCTCAATCATTGTGAGCTCTTGTTTTATTTCGTTACTCCACACAATGTTGCTCTTAGTGCGACCATCCTTTCCGACAGCACGTACACCGATTTGTACTGTTTCAACTCCGGGAATCATAGGTGCATCAACTGCGTATGCTGCCCAAGATGTTGTTGTGGTAACGAGTGTCTCGGCCTCGCCTTGTTTAACCCAAATTTCGTAGTACCAAGTGCCAACCTCTTCGTTGTAAACGGGGCGACCTTCGTACTCGGCTTTGCGTGTCTCGGGGGTGGGCATCTCAAATATAATCTTTATATCGGCTCTGTTGTAGAAGCGCTTCATCACCTCGGAGTGAGTGATTGTGGGTGTCTCGGGTTGTTCATTGAACGATGCGGGAATATATGCCAGCTCGCCAAGAAGTGTCTCGTATGCTGCTGTGGTGTTCTTAACCGAAAGGCCTACACAAGCAATTACATCGCCACTTGCAAGACCGGCGGCAGAAGCTTTAATCTCGATTGTGTTCCACACGCCAACCTTTATGTTAGCGGGAAGCTCGACTGTTGCAAAATTACTCTCGCTACCGGCTTTTGATACCATTAGAGAGAGGTGCTGTGTTGCTACATTGGGTTTATAAACAATGCGGAAAATGTCATCGCCGCTATCTACGGTCCACTTTGTTGCAAAGAGGCGGACATCTGAACGCTCGGTCTCGCCGTGTACCTTGAGACACGAACCGCCGAACCAAGCATCGTCAAATGTAAAGTCCATTGCGATTGACTTTGCAGGCACACTCTTGCCGTCGCCCTTATCAATCCACCAACGCCAAGTGGGGAGCATATCCTGCATACCGATGTTATACCATTTGTGATTCCAAGTGGTAACACCCTCGTTATTCATAAAACGTCCGTTACCAAGATTGAAACGTGTAACGAAGGGAAGCTCGTAGAGTGTCGATTGTTCGCGTACAGCCTTGGCGTAGCCGTGCCACGTCGAAAGGTCGCTGTACGATGCTGTTGTATTTCCTGTATTCAATGCGGGGAGTTGAAGTACGTTGCGGTTGGCACCCGAGAAGAGTAACTCTTGTTTCTTAACATACTCATTCTGAACAGCATAATCGCTCTGTCCGCCCTCGTTCGACGAGGTGTAAAGTTGGCTGCGGTCGTGTGCACCCCAAACAACAATGCTCACAGGATGCTTCATCAGAGACTCCCAGCCTGCATTGCCATATTTTCCATAGCCGCGACCCTGCTGGTCGAATCCTGCATAAACGTCAAATGTCGAACGGCCCAAGGATTTTGCGGTCTCTACACTCTCGGCAAGGCCTGCATCGCTCCAGTTGTAATTTAGGAAGAACATATCGGTTACAGGCTGGTCGGTATCTGTATGGTGGAACCAATTTTGGTTGTTCGAGTTCAGTTTACAACCATTGTCGCTCAGTGCGCCGGTGTTACTTACAAATGCATACCAATCGACGTGGAAAGGATGGCCAAGCTCGTCGGCAATCCTATGACACTCGGCAAGGAAGGGGATAAAGCGAGTATAAACTATAGCACCCCAATAACCCTCGGGATTCAGACAGAGGCCGTCGATGCCATAATAGCGCAAGAATTCAATGAGTTTACGTGAATATTTATAGTTGTCGCCCTTAGCATTTTTACCGGGAGCTGATAGCTCGTAAAGTGTCTTTCCGGGCTCGTCCAATTGGTTAACACCTGTACCCCAATCAATAAAATAGGTACAACCGGTCATTACACCATTCTTGTGTGCAACGTCGTTAAATGCGCCGGGAACGCGCCACCATCCATTCGACCAGTTCGAGTGAATGTTAATATACTGCCACAGGTTGAAGTTGTCGCCGTCGAAATTGTAACGTGGCAAAGCACCCCATTTCTTTGTCATTTCTCCTGTGGGCACACACCAACCCAATCGTTTGTCGTTGCTCTCGTTAAGCGACTTATTGGCATAATCGACCGGAATAAAGCGCTCTTTCATTGGAACACGTGAGATGAAGAAATTCTCATCCACATAATTTTCACCTACGCCCCAAGATTGTCCCGGAGACCAGTTCTTGAGCGCAGTAACAATGTTCGATGGCATTGCATACTGCACGTACATTTCGTGAGTGGGCACACTTTGGGCGTATGCGCCCGCAGCAAACAGTGCCGCCACTGCCGATAATAGTAAGTGTCTGATTCTCATAAGTTTTGTTTTTAATGGTTGTTGTTTATTGTGTAATTTCATTAGTGTCCCATAAAAAGTAGGGACGAGTTAAACATTAAATAAATTTGGTCCATTGGGTC
>CAYYEL010000053.1:0-15071 GCA_964470845.1 uncultured Bacteroidaceae bacterium
GAGACTGTAAGCGAGGTCGTAGTTCCTACTGTAAAGAACAGTGTCGTTACCAATAGCTTTGGTAGCAACTGGTTTATAGATGTGAACGGTGGTGTACAGGTTTACAATCCTGTTGTTACTCGTGGTGAGAGTATGTTCGATCACCTTACACCCGCAGTTTCGGCTCACGTAGGTAAATGGCACACTCCCGGCTTTGGTTGGAGAATCGGTTACAACGGTTACGAGGTAAAAGCATACGAGGATGTTGATGCTAACTCTTACTACAATGTACATTTCGACGCGTTGTTTAACCTTAGCAATCTTTTCTGTGGTTACAACGAGAAACGCATTTGGAATGTAATTCCTTATGTAGGACTCGGTTATGCTGCTAATCTTGACGTAGAGGGTGCTGGTGGTAACGGCAAGCGTGGTTCGCTCACCGGTAACTTCGGTATCTTGCAGACTTTCCGCCTTGCTAAGCGTTGGGCAATCAATCTTGAGCTTGGTTCAATGATGGCTAAGAAGGGATTCTGTGTTCCCACAGAAAATATTGAGTCAAATGGTTACGATTGGGCATTCACGGCTCAGGTGGGTGTTACATTCCGTCTCGGAAAGTGCACTTGGGATAACACTCCCGACCTCGATGCTATTATGGCTCTTAACGCTGCTGCTCTTGCCGAGCTTAACGCTCAGCTTCAGGCTAAGGAGTCAGAGAATGCACAGTTGAAGTCTCAGCTTGCTGCTGCTAAGAATGCACTTTCACAGGCTCAGGTTAAGATTAAGCAACTTGAGAGCGAGCCTAAGTATGTTGACGTAGCACAGTCGGTATTCTTCGCATTCAACTCTTCTAAGATAGCTTCTAAGAAGGAGATTATCAACCTCCAGTCTCTTGCAGACGCTGCTAAGAACACAGGTGCTAAGCTTTCAGTTGTAGGTTATGCTGACAGCGCTACCGGTTCGGCTGCTTACAACCAGAAACTTTCTGAGGCTCGTGCACAGGCTGTTGCCGAGAAGCTCGTTGAGCTTGGTGTTCCTCAGAGTCAGCTCGTTGTTGAGGGCAAGGGTGGTGTAGATGTTGAGAAACCCGCTCGCTTCAACCGTCGAGTTATCATCTCTATTGCAAAGTAATTTAAAGTAAATAATGTGTTGAATCGTCAGAGGCAATTGTTGTCTCTGACGATTTTTTATATAGAATTATTAGGGGTATCGTCAGGTGGGTTTTCTGTTTGCCTCTTTGTGTGAGTGTGGCCGATCTGGGGCGTTTATTTAAATAATATCTCTTTACGTCGGGTAAAGTGAGAAAATATTGCGTTTGTTGCGAAAAAAAAGTTTAAAAAACTTGTGTATTAAAAAATAATTCTCTACCTTTGCATCGCAATTAAGGGTTGCAGCCTTTCGGGCGTTTAGCTCAGCTGGTTTAGAGCATCTGCCTTACAAGCAGAGGGTCGGCGGTTCGAATCCGTCAACGCCCACCGAAAGTAGCCTGCATTAAGCAGGTTTTTTTTGTTTATAGACGCTTGGAAAATAACAGTGAACACACCGGTAAATTACCAAGGATTTGTGCGAAAATGTTCCTGTTGCGGTTATTATGTTTAAATTTTATAAACTTTATCTGCTTTTCGGGTGTTTATGCCTAAAAAGTACTACTTTTGTAGTTGAAAGACGTTTTACAAAATAATTCCGTTAAGATTATAATCACGACAATGGAGCTTGACATTCTTACTGCAATATCACCTATAGATGGCCGCTATAGGGGTAAGACAGAGTCTTTGGCCGAGTATTTCTCTGAGTATGCCTTGATGAAATATCGCGTACTTGTAGAGATTGAGTATTTTATTGCGCTGTGCGAGATTCCTTTGCCTCAGCTTAGTGGTGTCGATGCCACATTATTTCCGCAACTGCGTGCAATTTATAAGGAGTTTTCTACCGACGATGCGCGTCGTATCAAAGAGATAGAGAAGGTAACCAACCACGATGTAAAGGCTGTTGAGTACTTTATAAAAGAGCGTCTCGATGCTCTCGGTGGTTTCGATAATTACAAGGAGTTTATTCATTTTGGACTTACATCGCAGGATATTAACAATACATCTATTCCTTGCACTATAAAAGATGCACTTGCAAATAGCTACTATCCTGTAATAGAGGAACTTATTGCCCAATTGAAAGAATATGCCGAGGCGTGGAAAGAGATTCCTATGCTGGCGCGTACTCACGGACAGCCCGCCTCGCCCACACGTCTGGGTAAGGAGGTGATGGTATTTGTCTATCGTCTTGAGGCGCAGCTTGCACAATTGAAGGCTTGTGTCATCTCGGCAAAATTCGGTGGTGCAACAGGTAACTTTAATGCTCACAATGTGGCCTATCCGCAGATTGACTGGAAAGCATTCGGTAATAAATTTGTAGCGGAGAAATTGGGTCTGCAACGCGAGCAATATACTACACAGATTTCTAATTATGATAATCTGGCTGCGCTTTTCGATGCAATGCGTCGCATAAACACCATAATAATTGATATGAACCGCGACTTCTGGCAATATATATCAATGGAGTTCTTCAAGCAGAAGATTAAAGCCGGTGAGGTGGGTTCGAGCGCAATGCCGCACAAGGTGAATCCTATTGATTTTGAGAATAGCGAAGGAAATTTGGGAATAGCAAATGCTATACTCGATCATCTTGCAATGAAATTGCCAGTTTCGCGTCTGCAACGCGACCTTACCGACTCGACTGTGCTGCGTAATGTGGGTGTGCCTATGGGACATATGCTCATCGCAGTAAAAAGCTCGTTGGTGGGACTGCGTAAGTTATTGTTGAACGAGGCTGCAATATCAAACGAGCTTGACAACAGTTGGAATGTGTGTGCCGAAGGTATTCAAACAATTCTGCGTCGCGAGGCCTATCCCAATCCCTACGAGGCACTGAAGGCTCTCACACGTACAAACAGTAAAATAGACCAGCAGTCGTTGTTGCAGTTTATTGAAGGATTGGATGTTCCCGAGGCTGTTAAGGATGAGCTGCGAGCAATAACTCCGCACACTTATACAGGTATTTAAGACGCTTTAATATGTCCCTCTTTTAAGAGCCGGTGAGGCTCGATGAGCAAAATTTGCTCCTTAACCACAAGGTTATTAAATTAAATTGGACCGTGAGGTTCGTAAAAATATAAAATAATGGATAATTACAAAGAGAAACGTCAGGGTGGCTATACTCCCCGTGGTGGGAATCGTGAGCGCTCATTTGACAACAATTTTAATGCAGAGTTTCGCAAGAAACAGCGTCCGCGTTTTACAAAGGAACAGGATGGACGCCGACAGTATGCACGCAACGAGTATCGCGGCAATGCCGAGGGTGGTAACCGCTATTCATCATACAGCCGTACGCAATATAATGGCGGCGAGGGCGAGAATAATTACAATCGTTACGACGGACAGCAGGGCGAGCGTCAATATGGGCAGCGTCGCACAGGTGGCTATCGCAGCGCTGAGGGCCACAGCGTAAATAACGGAAACTACAGTCGTGCGTACAGCACACAGCATCGCGCAGGCTACGGTCAACGTGGAAACAGAAGCGCATCGTACGACCCTAATGCAAAGTATAGCAACAAGAAACGCATCGTTTATCGCGAGGCAGTTGTTAACCCCGATGCTCCCGTGCGTCTGAATAAATACCTTGCCAATGCCGGTATCTGCTCGCGTCGCGAGGCCGACAACTATATCGAGGCAGGCCTTGTGAGCGTAAATGGCACAGTTGTAACCGAGCTTGGAGTAAAGGTAACACCCAACGATGATATTCGCTTCAATGGCGAGCGTGTGAACCCCGAGCGTAAGGTATATGTGCTGTTGAACAAGCCCAAGGATTGCGTTACCACTGTTGACGACCCGCAAGAGCGCCGCACCGTGCTCGACTGTCTCAAAGGTATCGGTAAAGAGAGAATATACCCTGTGGGGCGTCTCGACCGCAATACAACGGGTGTGTTGTTGCTTACAAACGATGGAGATATGGCATCGAAGCTGACGCATCCCAAATTTATGAAAAAGAAAATATATCACGTTACCTGCGACAAGAATGTGGCAATGTCGGATATGGACTTGTTGGCAAGCGGAATAGAGCTTGAGGACGGCCCTATATATGCCGATGAGGTAAGCTACGTGAATGACGCCGACCGTTCGCAAATAGGTATAGAGATACACTCGGGCAAGAACCGTATCGTGCGCCGTATGATGGAGCATTTGGGCTACCGTGTGGTGAAACTCGACAGAGTGCTGTTTGCCGGACTGACAAAGAAGAACCTTAAAAGAGGCGACTGGCGTTATCTCACCGAGAAAGAGGTCAATATGCTGCGAATGGGAGCATACGAATAACAGAAACACAAAAAAACAGAATAAAATCGTATGAAAGCTATAAGACGAACAAAAATTTCAGACCTGCTGAAGAGTACGGCTTTTGGTTCCGAGGTAAACGTAAGAGGTTGGGTCAGAACACGCCGCAGCAGCAAACAGGTGGCATTTGTGGCACTTAACGACGGCTCGACAATAAAGAATGTGCAGGTGGTTATCGACGTTGATAAATTCGACGAAGAGATGCTCAAACAGCTTACTACCGGTGCTTGTCTGAGTGTAAACGGTGAGTTGGTTGAGTCTATCGGCGGTGGACAGTCGGTCGAGATTCAAGCAACAGAGATTGAGGTGCTTGGTGAGTGCGATAATACCTATCCTCTGCAAAAGAAGGGGCAGACAATGGAGTATATGCGTACAGTGGCTCACTTGCGTCCCCGTACCAACACTTTCGGCGCAGTGTTCCGCATACGCCACAATATGGCCTACGCGATACACAAATTCTTCCACGATAAGGGCTTTTACTACTTCCACACACCCATTATCACTGCATCGGACTGCGAGGGTGCAGGACAGATGTTCCAAGTAACAACGATGAACCTCTACGACCTTAAAAAGGATGATGAGGGCAGCATAAAGTATGACAGCGACTTCTTTGGCAAACAGGCGAGCCTTACTGTTTCGGGACAGCTCGAAGGCGAGCTTGCAGCAACAGCGCTTGGTGCAATATATACATTCGGTCCCACATTCCGTGCCGAGAATTCAAACACTCCGCGCCACCTTGCCGAGTTTTGGATGATTGAGCCCGAGGTTGCATTCAACGATATTACCGATAATATGGATCTTGCCGAGGAGTTTATAAAATATTGCGTACAATGGGCACTTGACAATTGTATGGAAGATATTACTTTCCTCAATAATATGATTGACAAGGGACTGATTGAGCGTCTGCGCTCTATCGTTGATACCGAGTTTGTGCGCCTTGCCTACACCGATGGAATAAAAATCCTTGAGGAGGCAGTTGCCGGCGGCCACAAATTTGAATTCCCTGTATATTGGGGTGTCGATCTTGCATCGGAGCACGAGCGCTATTTGGTAGAGCATCATTTTAAACGTCCTGTGATACTGACCGATTATCCCAAGGAGATTAAGGCATTCTATATGAAGCAGAACGAGGATGGAAAGACCGTGCGTGCAATGGACGTACTGTTCCCCAAAATTGGCGAGATTATCGGTGGTTCGGAGCGCGAGGCCGACTATGGCAAACTGCTCGCCCGCATCGAGGAACTTGGTATTCCTATGAAAGATATGTGGTGGTATCTTGATACTCGCCGTTACGGTTCGTGTCCCCACTCGGGATTCGGATTAGGATTCGAGCGTCTGTTGCTCTTTGTAACAGGAATGGCCAACATCCGCGATGTGATACCTTTCCCCCGTACTCCCAATAATGCAGAATTCTAATATCGGAACAAAAAAGCGATAAGAAAAAATTTCTTATCGCTTTTTTATTTATAGCGGTTATAATCTGTGCTGATTCCTCTATCGGGGATTAGTGTCTATTTAGTTCAAAAATACTATGTATGTCGGGTAAGTTATTTTTGCACACCTTTTTTTTGAAATATAAACGGCTTCTTAATTTTGTTAAAAAAAAGCCAAACTCCTATTTTTATCGCAATAAAAATATTATACTTGCGTTGTCTAAATAAACAAGCGATATAAACTCTAAAAATCCCTGCGAAATGGACAATAACAGATATTGCGTAATTATGGCCGGAGGAGTGGGTAGTCGTCTGTGGCCTCTGAGCAGGAAATGTCTCCCCAAACAATTTCACGACCTTTTGGGCTGTGGCAGGAGTATGTTGCAACAGACCTACGACCGATACAGCCGCATAGTGCCCAAAGAGAATATAATAGTATCGACAAATATAATCTATTCGCAGCTTGTGCGTGAGCAGTTGCCGCAACTGTCTCCCGACCAGATTCTGCACGAGCCGTCGTTTCGAGGTACGGCGCCCAGCATAGCATACGCTGCTTGCCACATCAGACAATTGAATCCCGATGCTAATATCGTAATTGCGCAGAGCGACCAATTGGTGCTGAAAGAGGACCTTTTTGTCGATACTCTTAGTAGGGGATTGGATTATGTGGCTAAGCATAATAAATTGGTGATTATAGGTATAAAGCCTACCTGTCCCGAGACGCGATACGGTTATATTCAGGTAGATGACAGGGGGGTTGGTGGCTCGGATGGCTCGTTCTATAAGGTGCGTACGTTTACCGAGAAGCCCGAGTATGAGTTTGCGCGTGTTTTTATGGAGAGTGGCGAGTTTTATTGGAACTCGGGTATATATATATGGAACGTGCAGACGGTAATAGAGACTCTATCGAAATTACTGCCCGATATGATGGCCGAGTTTGAAGGGTTGTTCAATGAATTTCCCAACCGCGACGAGCGTCGCCGCAGGATATATGATGCTTATACGTCGTTTCCCAATGCTTCGATGGACACGGCGGTTATGGAGCGTGCCGATAATGTGTTTCTGCTTGTCGGTGAGTTTGGCTGGGCGGATATTGGTACGTGGGATTCGCTCTACGGTACTTTGCCCAAGGATGCTGATGGGAATGTGATAATGCACTCGCGTACGATTGCTTATGACAGCCACGATAATGTTGTGTCGTTGCCTAAAGGTAAACTCGCTGTTATTCAGGGGGTCGAGGATCTGCTCATTGTAGATGAGGGCAATGTCTTGCTCGTTTGTAAGAAGGGTTGCGAGGGTGATATTCGTAAATTCCGCAACGATGTACTGATGAAATTAGGCGATGATTTTGTTTAATGCAACACTGTGTTTGTAATATAAAGATAAAGCACCTGTAAGGGTGCTTTATCTTTATCTGATAATCCATCTGTAGTCGTGCGCTTGTGTCTTTTGAGGGTCGTAGTGCAGGGCGTCGGCATCGGGTATAAGCACTTTGTAGCTCTTGTGCGAGCTGTTGGGCAATGTACTGCTGCGCATCCAAGGGTTGGCCTCGCGCAGTTGCAGGAATGTAAGGTTGTGCTTCTTTGCGATGTCGGCCCAACTGCAACTACTGTCTATTGTAATTGTGGTTTTTATGGGAAGAGGTGGGTAAAGGTCGCTCTTTTTTATTATGAATCCGTAGTTTATAGGGTCGGCAAAGATGCACTTTACGGCCAACAGACGGAAAAGATAACGTGAGGTTTCGGGGACAAGTACAAGGTTGATTGCATTGTCTTCTTTTTGTGCCTCGATGCGTTTGGATATATTGGCAGTGCCTGCATTGTAGCTGGCGGCGACGGTCATCCAATTGCCAAACTCTTCGTAGCTCTTTTTGAGATATTTGCAAGCGGCTCGTGTGGCTTTTTCGATGTTGTAGCGCTCGTCGACGTAGTTGTTGACCTCAAGGCCATATTCGCGGCCTGTCTTTTCCATAAATTGCCACAGACCGGCAGCGCCCACCGACGAGCGTGCGTGAATGTCGCCGTTGCTCTCTATTATCATAAGGTATTTAAAGTCGTCGGGTATGCCGCACTCTTTCAGTATGGGCTCGACTATGGGAAAGAGACGGTTGGCACGCTTTATTTGCAGCATTGTGTTTATGTGTGAATAGGTGAATGCCAGAATTTCGCGATCCATACGCTCGCGACGGTCGTGTTGGGTGAGTGTTATCTCCTCACCCGCAAATGATGCGCTTGTGGGTACTTTGGGCGAGATGCAGCAGTAGGGAATCTGTGAGTAGGGCATATTCTCGTCGTTGCAGCCTGCGTTGGACAGGAGCAACCATCCGCTCAGTATTGTAATGGCTGTGATTGATACTATTTTTACGTTCTTTTTCATTCTTTGTGAGTGTTTGGATTGTGAAACGCGAAGATATAATTTTTCAGGTAAATAATAACTCTCTTTCTTGGCAAAATGGATTTTTATTTGTTCATCTTTGCTTTAAACGGCGAAGATATTTTGCTCTTGCTTTGAAAAATATTCAAACAAGTTTGATATTTCTCGCTCGTTTGTGCTTATCTTTGCAAAGTATTTGTCTATAGTGCTGCCTTTTGTTGCCGGTGGTTGCTTTTTGGCGTAAACGTATAAAGGAATTACTGTGTTTTGAATGTAAGGGCAGGCCTGTTTTAGGACAAATCTCTTATTGTTCTTTTAGGTTATTTTATGGAGGAATTTGAACTTATTGCCAAGACTTTTCAGGGACTCGAAGAGGTGTTGGCGCAGGAATTGACTGATTTAGGTGCTAATAATGTACAGATTGGCCGTCGTATGGTCTCTTTTACTGGCGACAAGGCTTTAATGTATAAGGCTAATTTTTGCCTTAGAACGGCTGTGCGTATTCTTAAACCGATTCTTCATTTTAAGGCTTCTGATGCCGATGAGGTGTATAATGTTATAAAGAGTGTCGAATGGAACGAGTATCTCGATAGTAATTCTACCTTCTCGGTCGATTCTGTGGTGTATAGCGATGTTTTCCGCCATTCAAAGTTTGTAGCTTATCGTGTAAAGGATGCTATTGCCGATTATTTCAACGAGCGTGAAGGACGTCGTCCGTCGGTGCGTCTGAATAATCCCGACCTTATTTTCCACATACATATTGCCCACGAGGAGTGTACTCTTGCTTTTGACAGCTCGGGCGAGTCGTTGCATCGTCGCGGCTATCGTGTCGAGACGGGTGCAGCACCAATAAATGAGGTGCTGGCAGCAGGAATGATTCTGCTTACAGGCTGGAGGGGCGAGTGTGATTTTATCGACCCAATGTGTGGCTCGGGCACGTTGCCCATCGAGGCTGCACTCATTGCGCGTAATATCGCTCCGGGTGTGTTCCGCCAGAGCTACGCATTTGAAAAGTGGAGGGATTTTGACGAGGAACTTTTCCGCTCTATTTTCGATGACGACTCGGCCGAGCGCGAGTTTAATCATAAAATTTACGGTTACGACGTTGATGGTCGTATGGTGGCTTGTGCACGCCGCAATGTAAAATCGGCAATGATGGGCGATATTGTCTCGATAGAGTGTCGCGATATTAAGGATTTCCAAGAGCCTGAAGAGCGTGCCGTGATGGTTGTGAACCCGCCTTATGGCGAGCGCCTTGTGTCGGACAATCTGCTTGAGGTGTATAAAGAGCTTGGAAGCCGTCTGAAACACGCTTTCCAAGGCAACGAAGCTTGGGTGATAAGCAGTAGCTACGATTGCTTCGACCAGATTGGTCTGAAGGCGTCGGCACGTATCCCTCTTTTTAATGGCGACCTCGACTGCGAGCTTCGTAAATACGAACTTTTCCAAGGAAAATATAAGGGCTTCCGCGACGAGGGTAATATGCTTAAGAAGGATTTTGCGCCGCTAAAGAGAAAATCGCGTCTGACGGGGCTTGATGGTGAACAAAAAGGTGTAAGCCGTGCTTCTGTCGATAGTGATGCGCCCGATAGCGATGCGTCGCTGCGTCGTCGTCGCGAGCTTGAGTCGTACTTTAAGACACGTACAGCGCAGCGTGTGAAGGCCGAAAGAAAAGAGCGTGGAGGCGATGCAACCGACAAGGAGGTGCGCCGAAGCGAGCATCGCGACAATCGTCGCAGCGACCGAGGCTCATCGGCTCCCCGAAGCAATGTTCGTGGATGGGGCGGCGAGGATAAACCACGCGCGCGTCGTCAGCAACCCGGCGCCGAGCGTCGAGGCTCGGCGGTCGGCGGACGTCCGTTTCTTAAAGGCGGTAAGCGTGGAGGCGCAGGCAAGGGTGGACGAAATAAAGAGTAAACAGAATAATTAACAAAGGGGCCGAGGTTAGGAGCTGCGTTTTAAGTGTGCTTGTTGACAAAAGACCCGCAATAGATAAAAATAATGAAAGTATTGCTTTTAGGCAGTGGTGGACGCGAACACGCACTTGCTTGGAAAATTGCGCAGAGCGCAAAAGTAGAGAAACTTTATATTGCTCCGGGAAATGCAGGAACATCGGCCGTGGGCGAGAATGTAGCAATCTCGGTGTGCGATTTTGACGCAATAGCGGCATTCGTCCTTGAGAATGGGGTGTCAATGGTGGTAGTAGGCCCCGAGGACCCATTGGTAAAGGGAATATACGACTATTTCAAAGGCGACGAGCGTCTGGCACACGTTGCAGTCATCGGCCCCTCGCGCGAGGCTGCACAACTCGAAGGAAGCAAGAGTTTTGCCAAGGATTTTATGCAACGCCACAATATTCCCACAGCAGCCTATAAGGCTTTTGATGGCACGCAGATTGCCGAGGCTTATAAATTCCTTGAGGGCCTGAAAGCGCCTTACGTGCTTAAAGCCGATGGCTTGTGTGCCGGAAAAGGCGTGCTTATAGTGCCCACACTCGACGAGGCAAAAGCGCAGCTTAAAGATATGTTCGACGGAATGTTCGGCAGTTCATCGGCAACGGTGGTTATCGAGGAGTTTCTCGATGGAATCGAATGTTCTGTGTTTGTGCTCACCGATGGAAAGGATTATGTGCTTCTGCCCGAGGCTAAGGATTATAAACGTGTGGGCGAGGGTAATACAGGCCTTAACACAGGAGGAATGGGCTCAATCTCACCTGTTCCGTTTGCCGATGAGCAGTGGATGAAAAAGGTTGATGAGCGCATTGTACGTCCAACTGTCGAGGGGCTTGCAGCCGACGGCCTTCTATACAAAGGATTCATCTTCTTTGGTCTTATAAATGTATGTGGCGAGCCTATGGTGATTGAGTATAATGTGCGTATGGGCGACCCCGAGACCGAGTCGGTGATGCTACGTCTTAAGAGTGATATTGTAGAGCTTTTCGAGAAGGTTGATGCGGGCACGCTCGCAGGCGCAACTGCCGAGTTTGACGAGCGCACCGCTGTGTGTGTGATGCTTGTATCGGGCGGCTACCCCGAGGCTTACGGTAAGGGCTATGAAATGACCGGATTCGAGAAGGTCGAGGATGGTATTCTGTTCCACGCGGGAACAGCGCTGAAAGATGGTAAGGTGGTAACTTCGGGCGGACGTGTGCTTGCTGTGTGCTCGTACGGCAGCAATCGTGCCGAAGCGCTCGAAAAGTCGTTCCGCTCGGCAAATATCATTGAATTTGAGAAGAAGTATTTCAGAGGAGATATAGGCTTTGATTTATAGTAACAGAAGTTCACTTCAAAAACAGTTTGTTACCGGCAGGTACACGCTCTCGCTTTTGTTGGGAGGTGCTGCGCTGTTGTGGTTGCTGGGAGTGTTGGGCGAGCTTGCTTTTAGAGAGATTGCCCCACGCTCGTTTTGGGGTGCTTTTCTGCCTTTATGGATTGAGGAGGCTGTTGCTTTTGGCGTTTATGTGGCGGCGGCTCTATTGCTAAATTCCTTTGTTATAATTGAAGGGCGCACTCCTTGGTTGGGTGGCCTTTTTGTGTGGTTGGCAGCTTGCTGTTTGACGTTGCACGGCAGCTTGGCATCGGCGTTGTCGGTGTTTGCGTTATTGCTGCTGTTGGCTGTGCTTACAGCGTGTCATCCGCGTGAGAATGTGCAGCGTTGGATTTATGCGGCGTTTGCACTGCTTGCGACGGCTGTTCTTTGTGTTCCGCAGTTTATTTATTTGTTGCCTCTCTATTTTATATTTATTTCAATGACAGGGGTAATGAACCTTAGGAATATTTTAGCGGCACTGTTGGGGCTGCTGACACCTCTGTGGTTGTTGTTTGGGACAATAATAGTATTTCCCGGGATTTCGTTTCTTGGACAATATTTGTGCACTGCACTCCCCGGGCTGTTTAGGTTGTCATTTGCTGTGCCTGCGCCTGTAATCTTGTTCCCGATGGCAATAGAACTTGTGGTAACACTTTGGGCTGCGGCTGTTTTTTCGCGTTGTCCCAGTCCTGCAAAGCCGCTGATGCGCCGCATATTGTCGTTGTTCA
Source organism: uncultured Bacteroidaceae bacterium (assembly GCA_964470845.1). Classification (GTDB taxonomy): domain Bacteria; phylum Bacteroidota; class Bacteroidia; order Bacteroidales; family Bacteroidaceae; genus HGM04593. The sequence goes on from CAYYEL010000053.1 coordinate 12,199, forward strand.
TTTATATGAATATATATTTGTGGATGTTATCGTGGTTTCTGGCCGATTATGCAGATACTTTTCTTGTGTGGCGTTTGCCGGGAGTAGCTCTTTTTGTGGCATATATATTCTCACTCAGATTTACAAGATTGTATAATGTCTGTTTTATGATATTTTCTTTAATGTGGATTGCGGTTGCTTTATTTAATGTTTGGATATGGATTTTTTAGTTGACTTCCTTAGTAATTATGGCTATTTGGGAATGGGCTTTATGGCATTTCTCTCGGGTTCGGTGTTGCCTCTGACAAGTGAGGTTCTTATGATAATTCTTATGGGAATGGGGCTGAACACTTTTGGCATTGTGCTTGTTTCTACCATTGGAAATACGATAGGTGGTGTAACCTGTTACTATACGGGTCGCATTGTCTCGAAAGAGAGGGTGGCACGTTTTTTCAGAGTTTCGGATAGGCGTATGCATCAGGCCGATAGAATTATAAACAGATACGGTTATTGGGCGTCGTTCCTCTCTTTTGTCCCGCTTATAGGCACTGCTATCTTGCTCACTTTGGGGGTGATGCGTGCCGATTGTATGAAGGTTACGGCTATTATGATGTTGGGAAAATTTTTACGTTATTTGCTTGTGGGGCTGTCGTATGTGGGCTTTGCAGGGCTTTTCTCTTTCTGATAATATGAGGAATTGGGTTGTTATTCTGTTTGCGCTCTCTTTGGCTTGTTGTTCGTCGTCTGATGATGGGCAGCAGCGGGTGCTCACTGTAACAACCGAGCCTTATAGATATGTGGTTGAGGCTGTCGCGGGTGATGCTTGGAGGGTAAATACTCTTGTACCCCGGGGCGCCGACCCTGAGACTTTCGACCCTACGGTACACGATATTATGTCGTTGAATGGCAGTAGTGCCTATTTTATGGCCGGTGGGTTGGGATTCGAGGATGCTTGGCGTGGCAGGATAGCAGAGATGTTCCCTGCGCTTAGGATTGTTGATACTTCCGAAGGGATTGTGCGCGATAGTGGCGATCCGCATCTGTGGTGCTCACCCGATAATATGCTGCTCATCGCAAATAATGTGTGTGAGGCTCTCTGTCGTATGGATAGTGTCGGTGCCGAGGCTTATCGCTGGCGCTTAGATAGTTTGAGTGCACGTATTATTGATACTCACCTACAGATTAAAACAAAGCTCGATACTGTTGCCGGATGCACTTTTGTGGTTTTTCATCCCTCCCTCACCTATTTTGCACGTCTTTACGGATTGCGTCAGTTGGCAATCGAAGAGGAGGGAAAAGAGCCTTCGGCTGCACATATAAAAGGGATTATCGACAGAGCACGTAAAGAGAATGTTGCTTTAGTATTTGTACAGCAAGAGTTTGATAGCAAGAATGCAATTACTATTGCTCGTGAGATTGGTGCAAGGGTTGTCGAGATTGACCCTCTTAGTTACGATTGGCACGGCGAACTATTGAATATTGCCGATGAAATGGTGAAAAACCGATAAATTACATAAAAAAGGATTCTTATAGAAATTTAGTGTAATAGCTATGATAAAGCTCCGTAATGTTTCATTTTCGTATGGTGCGTCGCCGTTGCTCGATGGTGTCAACATCGAAATTGGCCGATGCGACTTTTGGGCGATTGTCGGTGCAAACGGTTGCGGAAAAACTACATTGCTTAAACTTATAATGGGGCAATTGCACCCGTCGTCGGGTTGTGTCGAGCGCAGTGGCAGGGCAGGTGAGCCGGCTGTCGGTTATCTGCCGCAGTATTCTCGCATCGATAAGTCTTTTCCGATTACTGTGCGCGAGGCAGTCTCTTTGGGGCTTGTCGATAGAGGAAATATGTTCAATCCTTTTGCCGATTGTTGTCGGGCACAGGTGGATGAGGCTATGGAGCGTATGCAAGTGGCGCATCTTGCCAATAAGAGTGTGGGCGAGCTCAGCGGGGGTGAGTTGCAGCGTGCTCTGTTGGCGCGTGCTTTTGTATCGCACCCCGAGGTGTTGTTGCTCGATGAGCCTTCGACTTACCTTGATGCTGCATCCGAGGAACGTATGTATGGGCTTCTTAGTGAGTTAAGAGGCGATTGTGCCATTGTTCTTGTGGGGCATAATGTCGATGCGCTGCGTGCTTATGCTTCACATATTGCTTTTGTCGATGGGGGTGTCAAGGTCGAAAAATGTAGTGGTGGGCTGTTTTGAAATAAGCAAATTGTAATTATTCTCTTGTTTTTATCTCTTTTTTACCGACAAAGAAGTAAATTTGCAGCATCTGTAAGGGTTGTTGATTTATATCGTTATCTATGCGTGTGCTGTATATAAAGCAGATATTCGTGTGAATTAACACTCCTTTGAATAATACTTTATAAAAACACAGAATCTACTATTTGCAATGAGAAAGGAAAAAAATATATTGACAGCACTTTTGTGTAACATTCTCTTGGCCTATTTTGTGCTTGCCTTGTGCCGTGTTCTGTTTGTTATTGTCAATTATGATATTTACTCCGAGGGGTTGCAATCGACACAATTGTGGCTTATGGCTAAGGGGGCGTTGCGTTTCGACACTTCGGCGGTGTGCTATCTGAATATCCCGTATGTGGTTGCTTTGCTTTTGCCTCTGCATTATAAAGAGGGGTATTTTATGCAGACAATTAACCGCTGGTTATTTGTTGTGTGCAACGGTGTGGGAGTAATTGCCAATTTGTGCGATATTGTATATGTACCCTTTAGCGGCAGGCGCACAACGTGGTCGCTGTTCTCGGAATTTTCAAATGAGGGGAATCTGGGCAAGGTTATCGGGGTGGAGCTTTTGGCTCATTGGTATCTTGTGCTTGCAGCTGTTATTATAATAGGACTGATGTGGAGGCTTTATACTCCTGCGCGTAAGGGGT
>CAYYEL010000054.1:0-14316 GCA_964470845.1 uncultured Bacteroidaceae bacterium
AAATATTTTGCTGCGTATATTGAGTTTTTTTACAATATTTTCAAATTGGCAAAGAAAATTGTTACAGGAAGTACCTAACTTCGGGCTAGAAAAGAGCGTGTCGGCAGGGTGCTTTCTCGCATCAAGCTGCACGCATTTTCGATTCTTTGATATAAATATCGAAAATAGTCTGCACTCGCTGTGTAAAATATCGAAGTAAACTTCATATTTTACGCTCGTTTGTTCAAATCTTTGTTGTATCTTCGCAGCAGATATAAAAACTAAGAAGCTGCTTAAATTTAATTGTTAAGATTTTTATAGAGCAAAATAAGATGTTCATCCTTCTTCAAAGGCACAAAGCACCGGGTAAGCGAGCGTAAGGCAATTGAGCGGTAGCCATAGCGGCCCCAAGCAACCACCGAAAAGGCTGAAACAAATATTTTTAAATATAAAAAGACAACGAAAGAACGGCTTCCAATATAGTAATAACTTTTTTAGAAATTTAAACAGCTTCTAAGAGATTGTGGAAAACAAAAAACTTTTTATAGAGACATACGGCTGCCAAATGAATGTAGCCGACAGCGAGGTAATAGGCTCGATTTTGGGTGTTGCTGGATACGAAAATTGCGACGACATTAACGAAGCCCACCTTATACTGCTGAACACCTGCTCGATACGCGACAATGCCGAGCAAAAGATTTATGGCCGCCTCGACCAACTCAACGCCCTGCGTCGCGGCAAGGAGACGCTTATAGGAGTGGTTGGCTGTATGGCCGAGAGAGTAAAAGAAGAGCTCATAAAACAGTACAAAGTAAATATTGTAGCCGGCCCCGACAGCTATCTGTCGCTGCCCCAGCTTATAGCCGAAGCCGAGCAGGGACACCCTGCAATGAACATCGAGCTATCGACCACCGAGACCTACCGCGACGTAATTCCCAAGCGCATTTGCAGCAAGAATGTTTCGGGTTACATTTCCATTATGCGCGGATGCAACAACTTCTGCCACTATTGTGTAGTACCCTACACACGCGGACGCGAACGCAGCCGCGACATTCAGAGCATCCTAAACGAAGCCGACGACCTCATAGCAAAAGGATACAAAGAGATCATCCTGCTGGGACAGAATGTAAACTCGTACAATTTTATCGGCGAAGATGGCACAGCAATAAATTTCCCCGAGCTTCTGCGTCGGGTAGCACGCCGTACACCCGGCGCACGCATACGCTTCACCACCTCGCACCCCAAGGATATGAGCGACGAGACACTCAGAGTGATTGCCGAAGAGCCCAACGTGTGCCGCCACATACATCTGCCCGTACAGAGCGGCAGCAGCCGTATGTTACAGGCAATGAACCGCAAATACACCCGTGAGTGGTACATCGACCGCATAGATGCCATACGCCGCATTGTACCCGACTGTGGCCTCTCGACCGACATTATAGCAGGCTTCTGCGGCGAAACCGAGGCCGACCATCAAGAGACCCTCTCGCTTATGCGCTACTGTGCCTACGACGCCGCATTTATGTTCAAATACTCCGAGCGTCCCGGCACATTTGCCAGCCGCCATTTTACCGACGACATTGACGAAAAAGAGAAAGTGCGCCGTCTGAACGAGATTATCGCCCTTCAACAAGAGCTCTCGGCCGAGCAGAATCGCAGTTGCATAGGCAAAGAGTACGAGGTGCTGATAGAAGGCGTTTCAAAGCGCTCGCGCGAGCAATTCTACGGTCGCACCGAACAGAATCGTACAGCAGTTTTTAACCGAGGCAATCACAAAATAGGCGATTTTGTAAAAATAAGAGTGGTTGATGCAACCGCAGCCACACTGCTCTCGGAGCTTATCGGCGAATAATGAATATATAAAAAATGGAGCCACAGGCTCCATTTTTTATATAATACCGATTCCGAAAACAAAGTTGCGACTATTCTGAGTTAGAAGCAACTCTTATAGAATCACTTTTTCCCAAGTTTCTCGTTCATACGCTCTGTGTATCCGCCGCTAACAGACTTCTGCGGCATAAGAATCCACAAAATAACATACAACACAGCACCGAAGCCGCCAAACAAGACACAAACAAGCCAAATAATGCGCACCAATTTAACGTCAAAGCCGGCCCACTCGGCAATACCGGCGCATACTCCGGCCAACACTCTATCATTTGAGCGATACAATTTTCCCATAATACTTAAAATTACTTTATTATAAAACATAAAAGGCACACCATAGTGCCCACTAAAAATCTGTGCAAAAATACAACAAGTAAACAAAATATGTTAAGTTTATTTCAATATTTTTAGAGCGAGCACAAAGAAAATTTATTTACTTTGCCGCGTACAAGGCAGTTGGGCGTAAAGCCAAAGCAGCCTCAAGTAACCGCAAAAAAGGGAAAGTTTCTTTGCTATGTGATTAAGAGGTATAAGCTCGGCAGCAAAAAGGCGATAAAAGACTATTTATTGTAAATGCGAATATTTCTATCCTTATCCATAATAAACTTTTGTTTAATGGAGAAAATGTAATATTCTTCTACCTCTCTCGGCTCGAACCAAGCATCAACGGCTTCTATTATGGAATAGGAGACAACCACACCTTTGCGTATAAATAGAAGAGTAGAGAATGAATCGAAATTTGTGTTGTTGATGGGCTTATTCTCGTATGCATCCCCAAACTCTTTAGTTTTCCGTTGTTGTTTGACTTAGAAGCTGTAATAAGTGGTAAAAGCAGAAGACTTGTTTTTGTTATTTGCTTTTCATCATATTTTTGAAATCTTCCATAAAAAGCACTTTGTTATTAAAGTATTCAAACGCAATGGACATCGTTTGCATTAAACAAGGATATTTTTCTTTATTGATATTATAAAGAAGTTCAAACTCTCTTCCTTGGCTTTGGCCATCTACTATATTTGACCAATAGAATTGCCAAAATTGCATCTGGTGTCCTTTTTCTATTTTTGACAAGCAATACATGAATACATCATTTCTTTGTTGTATTACATAGTGTAACAACTCTTGCAAGTAATTTGGTGCATCGGCGTCAAGCAACGCTCCAACTGACAATGTTATCAACTTATTGCAATATAGAGTGTCGTTTATTGTATAACATTCCGCGAGAGCCTTTATGTGCTCATACGCTCGACTATACATTGACAAGTCGTACCCATCCTTGTTGCTGTATTTATATGTAGAGTTAAAATCGTCCCAATTATCAGGAAATGCCCTAAAAAAATCCAGTTGCAACTCTTCGGATTGTGGATTTTGCAATAATGCTCTGTATGTTTTATTCAGCAGAGCAGTGTCAATAGGAAAATATTGTGCTGTGGCTGTTGAAAGAAATGTTGCAAACAGTAACAGTGTAAGAAAAAATCGTTTCATAAATTTTCTTGTTCTAAAAATATGTTAATCGGAGTTTACGTTTATTTTTATTCTACTATGTCCGTATTTGTCAAAAAAATCAAAAAGTTCTTTTGTTTTTTTCTTAGAGTTCCATACATTATAAGTTTTTGTTATTTTATCATATGAATAACTTTCGCCGGGTAAGAAACAGCCTTCTGTATCTTGCCCATAATTACCTGCATGGATGGCAATACCACTACGGCCGGGAACACTATCTACATACCCCATTTATAAGTTAATTGAATATCTTTTTCTCCTCTTTCTCTTCGTTCCTTATTTATTCTCTTTTCAAGTTCTTCTTTAGGAATTATATTATATGCCCCGTACATAATAGCTTTATCACTGTTAGCCACTTTAGCACTATCATAATTGACGTGAGGCTCTAAAAAATAGCCTTTCAACGAATCTATTTTACCACCTTGCTCATCGTATGCCGTTGCAAGGAATGCGCTGGCGGTACTGTTTTCTCCGTACCATATTCTGTTGGTATTAACGACAACCCTTGTTTTTGGTTTAATCTCTCCTTGATTCCCATCTTCGTATGACAATGCCATATCGAGCAGTGTCGGTAGCTTTTCGTTGTTTTGTAAATTGTTTCCTATAGTTTTTTTTGGCACAAAAGTATTATGGAAAAGAGGCTTTACGGTTGCTATATTATCATAATTATATTTTGCGGTGAATATAATGCAAAAGATACCCGGCTGTAAATAAAATAGCAATAATCAACCTTCTTTTTTTGCGTTTATTAACAAACAGCGGCGCTAATATTTAGGTTTATTTTGTAATGTTTTTATGATGCTATTCTTTGTATATATGAACATACCTTTTTTCATCTAAAATAAATCGTTGCTCAAAAGAGAATAACGGCCCATTGTCAATGATTTCTGACGCAGAAAAGTATGCGCTCCAATTTCCTATTTCAGTGTATGCTTTTACTGTGTCATTCTCTATAAAAACGATTCTGACAAATGTATCGTTTAAAGTGAAACTTATTTCCTCTCTTAATTCCTGCGACATTTTGTATGGCAGTTTCCGGATAACATCCTCGTCATCATAGGGGTGTACTAAATATATACTGTCGAATCTTTCTTCGCAGTAATCGGCAAAAGAAAATGGTTCTCCAATTGCCCGTTTTTCAAGTTGAAGTTCAAGTTTAGGTTCATAAGGCTTGCAACCTATGAATAGCAACGTTGTAAGTATTGTTATTGCAATTTTATTTAAGCATATAAAGTGTCCCATTGTTTGCTGCATTTATTACGTGGTTTAATAGTTCTTCTTCGCTCCATCCGTTGATAATGGCTTGCTTGCCTAAAGAATAACCTACAGAGTTGTTGTGTAAATCCATTCTTTTTTCATTTATGTCATTATCCGGTTTGTTTTCGTGGGCATCACCAAATTCTTTTGCAAGCGTGGAGTTTAATCCTGCATCTATTTGATTTAATGCACACCAATAGCAATGTCTGATAGCATCTCCGTAGCCATCTTTTTATTGGGGAAGTGTTCAACCGCCGCTTTTGCTTTATTTGCATTGATACTGAATTCGGATGCAAGTACTGGATGCCTAAACACGAAATTCTTCTCGTCATCAGATAGGCTACGGTATGTTTTTAGGTAGCCATCCTCCTGTGGTTGAAAATAACCCTCATTCCCATCTTCATACGACAATGCCATATCGAGCAGTGTCGGTAGTTTTTCGTTGTTTTGTAAATTGTTTCCCATAGTCTTTTTTGGCACAAAAGTATTATGGGAAATAAATTTTATGGTTGCGATATTATCACAATTATTACTTTTTATTGCGAATATAATGCTGCGTGCGCTCCGTTGTCAACAAATAGCACAGAATTACCCTTCTTTTTTTAGGTTTATTAACAAAAACAAAATTAGCATTGTGTAAATTTACCAACGGCTGTGTCTGTTAGCCTAGCGGAGTTTTTTTGCTTTTCGGGCGGAGACAAAAAATAGGGAGCAAGATTGTTCCTCTTGCTCCCCTATCGAAAATCCGTGGTTCTTTTATATTCTTAATACTCCTCCTCGTCGAAGAATCTTATCTATCTTTTAATACGTTGATAGTCAATATTGCTATTTTAATGCCGTGTGTCTGAGGATACATATTTGACGGCAAAAGGCGATAAAAGACTATTCTTCATATATATGAACATATCTATCTTCGTCTAAAATGAATTTTTGTTCAAAGGGGAAAAAATGCTGTTTTTCAGTTTCGTGTGTTGCAAAATCGGCATCAATCCTTTTTATCACCGAAAAAGATTCGACTTTACCGTTGCAAATAAAAAGAATTGTTGATATTGTCTCGTTTCCTGTGTTTATGTTACAAAGATACCTTAAATTGTTCGACATTTTTAAGTTAGTGTACTCTTTTTTTTCAATATCGAAATATGGAGGTATTATGTATATACTATCATAATCCTGTTTGCATAACTCCTTTAATGTAAATACTTTTTCTGCTGTTTGTTGTACAAACTGAATCTCGAGTTTTGTTTCGCTTGATTCTATTGGGGTACATCCTACAAGTGTCAAAAGTAGCAGTGCGATAGCTACCATTGTTTTATTTATGAATTTTAAGTATTCCATTGTTTGCTGCTTTTATTACGTTATTTAATAATTCTTTTTCACTCCAACCATTTATAATTGCTTGGTTGCCTAATTTATATCCTTCTGCATTATTGTGAAGGTCCATTGCTCTTGCTTTTAAGTCGTTTCCTAAATTGTTTTCGTGGGCATCACCAAATTCTTTTGCAAGTGATGAATTTAGTCCTGCTGAAACTTGATTTAAAGCGCACCAATAACAATGTCTCACTGCATCGCCGTAACCGTCTGTTATCCCCGGAAGATGTGCTGTTGCTCTAAATGCTTTTACTCTATTTTCTTTTATTTTTATAGCTAAAAAAGGATGCCTGTAGGATAACTCTTTTTCCTCCTCTGCAAGTTGATCATATACCTGTTTATAATCTTTATACTTATTTTTTACATAATCTTGTGGTTGAACCTCTCCCTCATTACCATCCTCATACGACAATGCCATATCAAGCAGCGTCGGTAGTTTTTCGTTGTTTTGTAAATTGTTTCCCATAGTGTTTTTTGACACAAAAGTATTATGGGAAAAAGGCTTTACGGTTGCGATATTATCACAATTATTATTTTTTGTGGTGAATATAATGCAAAAGATACTCCGCTGTCAATAAAATTGCAATAATCAACCTTTCTTTTTTAGATTTGTTAACAATATAGCAACAACGAGCAAGAAAGTTACGCAAGCGAATGGGTGAAAATTCATTTTAGCCTCCCTCAAAGCAAGCGCAGTATATCTTCGCGCGTTAGCGCAAATACAGCAAAAGGCGAGAGCAGAAAAAGTTAAAAATTATAAAAAAGCACGCATTCTGTTAATTATTTCGTCAAAACAAGAGTTTTTAAATTCAAATGAAGTATTTTTGTAGGCATTTTCGGCTGATTATGCCATTTAAGTAACAGAAAATCTCTTTACCCAATGTACAAAATAAGCTACAAGGCTTGCCCATTGTGCAACAGCAACAACATCGAGAAACACCTCTCGTGCAAAGACCACTTTGCCACGGGCGAGTTTTTCGATATTTACAAATGCAACAACTGCTCATTTATTTTTACACAAGGCGTGCCCGACGAAAAAGAGATTGGACGTTATTATGACACACCATCCTACATATCGCACAGCAACACCAATAAAGGAATAATCAATAAGCTCTATCACCTTGTACGTAGTATAATGCTGCGCCGAAAGGTCAACCTTGTTAAAAAACTCACAATGTTACGCGAGGGCAAGCTACTCGACTACGGTGCAGGCATAGGCTACTTTGCCAAAGCTATGCAAGATGCCGATTGGGACATCACAGCAATTGAAAAAAGCACCCAAGCACGCGATTTTGCCAAGCAGAATTTAAACATAAGCATTGAGCCCGAGGAGTACCTCTCGTCAATTGAAGATACCACATTCGACGTTATAACAATGTGGCACGTAATGGAGCACATTCAGGACATACACAATTTTTGGGACACCCTCTACCGCATACTCGACGAGAGCGGTATTCTTATTATAGCCGTTCCCAACTGTTCGTCGTACGACGCCGAGACTTATCGCGAGCACTGGGCAGCATACGACGTTCCGCGCCACCTGTGGCATTTTACCCCATCGACAATAATGGAGATTGGACGTAAGCACAAATTTATTCTGGAACGTCAAGAAACAATGCCCTTTGACGGGTTTTATATATCGATGCTCAGCGAGCAATACAAAGGTTCAAATTGTGCCACACTGCGCGGTATCTGGAACGGGCTATTAGGTTGGATAGCATCTTTTGACAAAACAAGCGCTTCAAGTTCAATAATATACGTATTTCGGAAAAGAAAATGAGCAAAAAAAGATTTAAAATACAGACACTGAGCGTTTATGTAAGCACTACGCTCGTATTAGTGCTTTTGGGCACAATGGGCCTGTTGCTTGTTGCAGCACAGACACTATCGACCCACGTGCGCGAAGAGCTCACCGTGTCGGTTGTCCTCGACAACAGTATGAGCGACAAACAGATTGCCGATTATTACAGAAAACTGAGCAAACGCAGCTACGTAAAGCATAGTGAATATATTTCAAAAGAACAGGTACTCGCTGAGCAGCGCAAGGAGCTTGGCACCGACCCCGTGGAATTTTTGGGATACAATCCCTATGAAGCCTCGATTGAGCTATCTATGAAGCCCGAGTTTGCCAACAACGAAAGCCTTGCATCAATCGAGAAAGAGATTCGCAGCGATAAAGGAGTAAAAGATGTCATTTACCACAAAGAGCTTATAGAGGCCATAAACAGCAACATACACAAGATAGGCGGTGCACTGCTTATACTATTCGTGCTTTTGGCAATTATATCTTGGTCGTTAATAGGCAATATGGTGCGCCTCACAATTTACTCGAAAAGATTCCTATTGCACACGATGAAATTAGTTGGTGCAACGTGGGGATTCATACGTCGCCCGTTCCTTGTCCACAATATGTGGATAGGACTATTCTCGGGAATATTGGCAAACATAATTTTGGGCAGTTCGCTCTACTTTATAGCACAGCGCGAGCCGGGAGTAATGACAGTACTCCCCAAAGAGTGGTTGGCAATTGTAGCGGGCACAATAATCCTTTTCGGAGTTACAATAACAGTATTGTGCGCATTCCTATCGGTGAATCGTTTTCTGCGTATGCGTGCCGGCGATCTATATTTTATTTAAAAAAGGTTAAATACATTATAACATTATGAACAAAGAAAAATTTGCATTCAAGAAAAGCAACTACATATTGCTGCTTATCAGTGTAGCAATAATCATCATAGGCTTCTTGCTTATGACAGGTCCCGGCTCGACCGAGACGCATTTCGAGCCCGACATTTTCAGTTTCCGCCGCATAGTACTTGCTCCGGCTGTCTGCTTCGCAGGATTCATTTTTATTATATATGCAATTATGCACAAAGACAAAAAAACCGAATAATACACGACAAATAGAATATGAACGATTTAAATCTATTAGAAACGATTATCATCGCCATCGTCGAGGGACTGACCGAGTTCTTGCCTGTATCTTCGACCGGACATATGATTATCACACAAAATCTATTGGGCGTCGAGAGCACCGAATTTGTAAAAGCTTTTACTTTTATAATTCAGTTCGGAGCCATCCTCTCGGTAGTTGTACTGTATTGGAAACGCTTCTTTCAACTGAACCACACCCCCGCCCCCGAAGGCGCATCCTCCCTAAAGAGATTCCTGCACAAATACGATTTTTATTGGAAACTGTTTGTAGCATTTATCCCCGCCGCAGTGTTGGGATTGCTCTTTAGCGATATGATTGACGCAATGCTTGAGAGTGTAACAGTGGTTGCAATCACACTTATCTTAGGCGGAATCTTTATGTTATTCTGCGACAAGATTTTCAACAAGGGCAGCGAGAACACACGCCTCACCGAGAAACGCGCTTTCTGGATAGGTATGTTCCAGTGTATCTCTATGATACCCGGAGTATCACGCTCAATGGCCACAATCGTCGGTGGCATGGCTCAGAAACTTACCCGCAAGGCAGCAGCCGAATTCTCGTTCTTCCTTGCAGTGCCCACAATGTTTGCTGCAACCTGTTTCAAGATGCTCAAAATATTCCTTGAGCCCGACGGAATGCAAATTCTAAAAGACAATCTTGGCACGCTTATTATCGGCTACGTCGTTGCATTCATTGTGGCGATGCTGGCTATAAAATTCTTCATCAGCTTTGTTACAAAATATGGTTTCAAGGCTTTTGGTTGGTACAGAATAATTGTAGGCGCAATCATACTAATTATGCTTGCCACCGGACACAACCTAACAATCGCATAATGGACTTTTTAGCAGGAGAAGTATTACCCCTTTACAAGCCCTACGGGTGGACCTCGTTTCAGATTGTAAGCAAGGTGCGCTATCATCTTTCGCGACACCACAATGTAAAGCGTTTCAAGGTGGGGCACGCAGGCACGCTCGACCCGCTGGCAACAGGCGTACTGTTGCTGTGCACAGGAAAGGCAACCAAACGCATCGAGGAGCTTCAGAGCCACACAAAAGAGTATGTAGCCGACCTTATGCTGGGTGCCACCACCCCGTCGTATGATTTAGAGCACCCCATTGATGCAACATACCCTTATGAGCACATCACCACCGAGCTCATAAAAGAGACACTGCCCCGTTTCATTGGCTGTATCGAGCAACGCCCGCCATTATTCTCGGCTTGTAAGGTTGATGGTCGCCGAGCATATAAGCTGGCACGCGACGGCAGCAATATGGAGCTTGCACCCAAAAAAATACAGATAGACGAAATTGAGCTATTAGCCTGCGAGCTACCCAAAATCACAATACGGGTAGTATGTGGTAAAGGCACTTACATACGCTCATTGGCACGCGACCTTGGCGAGGCTCTTGGCAGCGGTGCTCATCTTACACGCCTCGAACGTACACGCATAGGCGACGTACGCATCGAAGAGTGCATAAACCCCGAAAATTTTCAAACTTGGCTCGAAGAAGCCACAAAAAACAACATACAACTATGATGGATTCGACGTTTTATACAAACTTTCATCAAATGAAACTATCACAATTCAAGTATCGTCTCCCCGACGACCGTATAGCGCTCTATCCGGCAGCCTGCCGCGACGAAGCCCGACTAATGGTACTGCACCGCAAGACCGGCGAAATTGAGCATCGCATTTTCAAAGAAGTAATAGAATACTTCGATGAAAAGGACGTTTTTGTACTAAACGACAGCAAAGTTTTTCCTGCACGCCTCTATGGCAACAAAGAAAAGACCAATGCCAAGATTGAAGTATTTCTGCTGCGCGAGCTTAATGAGGAATTTCGTCTGTGGGACGTTCTTGTCGATCCTGCACGCAAAATCCGTATCGGTAACAAACTCTACTTCGGCGAGGACAACTCAATGGTAGCCGAAGTCATTGACAACACCACCTCACGCGGACGCACATTGCGCTTCTTGTACGACGGCCCACACGACGAGTTTAAAAAAGCGCTATATGCTTTGGGTGTAGCCCCCCTGCCCGACGATTTTAAACGTCTGCGCAAGGAAGAGCCCGAGGACCTTGAGAATTTCCAGACCTATTTTGCAAAAAAAGAGGGCTCGGTAACAGCCTCGTTTGCAGGCCTGCACTTTACACGCGAGCTTATGAAGAGAATGGAGATAAAAGGCATCGACACGGCATACGTAACAATGCACACAGGCCTTGGCTGTTTCCGCGAGATTGACGTCGAAGACCTCACCAAACACAAGATGGACTCCGACCTTATAAGCGTTGATACCGAGGCTGTAAACATCATAAACAAAGCCAAGAACGAAGGACGCCGCATCTGCGCCGTCGGAACATCGGTACAGCGTGTACTTGAGACAGCCACCCTCACCAACGGAATGCTCAAGGAATACGACGGTTGGACAAGCAAATTCATCTTCCCCGACTATCAGTTCCAAGTAGCCAACAGTATGATAGCCAACTTTTATATGCCATACAGTACAATGCTTATGCTGACAGCTGCATTCGGCGGCTACGAGTATGTGATGAACGCCTACAACGTAGCATTGAAAGAGGACTATCGTTTCGGCCTTTATGGCGATGCAATGCTCATAATAGATTGATGAACAGCAACGAGACAATATATCTGAGCCTCGGAAGCAACCAAGGCAACAAGATTCAAAACATAAGAGGTGCGATAGTTCTTCTATCGCACCTCTTGGGTAAAGCCACAGCCGTAGCCCCCATAATAGAGACCGAGCCGTGGGGCTTTGAATCGAGCGAAACATTTCTGAACACAGTAGTTGCATTCAAAACCTCTCTCGCCCCCGAAGAGTTGCTCAAAGCCACGCAGCAGATTGAACGACAGCTGGGACGCACAAAAAAAAGTATCAACGGACAGTACAGCGACCGACCCATTGACATTGACATACTCCTCTACGGCAGCAGAGTAATAGAGAGTGAGCGGCTGACAATTCCCCACCCACTGCTACACCACCGCCTCTTTGTATTGCAACCGCTTGCCCGGATTGCTCCGGGGCTTATACACCCCACATTAGGGAAAAGCATAGCCCAACTGCTAAAAGAATTTTAAAAGAAAATGAAAAACATCCCAACATTTGCACTCTTGCTTCTTGCATTTACATTATTAGGATGCAACAAACATACAGGAACAGAGGCACTGCTCTCAAAGGCAGAAATACAGATGGACGAGCACCCCGATAGTGCCCTTTTACTGCTACAGGAATTAGACACCAAACAGTTAACAAGTACCAATGAAAAGGCGCTCTATGCCTTATTGTATAGCCAGGCACTCTACAAGAATTTTATCGACATTACCGACGACTCACTTATAAATGTAGCCGTACAATACTACGAAAACAGAGATGATGTCAGACATAAGTTCCTCGCTCATTACTATAAAGGATGTGTTCATTACAATGCCAAAGACCTCACTAAGGCAATACAATCATTTTCAAGAGCAGAACTTCTACTCAAGGATTTGCACGATGACTATTACTCGGGGCTGCTTTTTCAGAATCTGGGATACATCTATTTCAGATACTACGACTATCCTAAAAGTTTAAGCTACCACAAGCAAGCTATTGATTGTTATACAAAATCGAACAAACAAATACACAAGTTATACGAACTATTAAAATTATCAAATACCTATTGGAATCTTGACGATTGGAATAACGCATACGACATTCTGCAAAAAACTCTACACGAAGCTAAAAAGATAAAGCATGAGGACATAATAAATAGCAGCATTGGAGACTTATTAATGTTGTACATCAATAAAGGAATGTACAAAGAGGCAATGACACTTTACAAAGAGAATATTCAGGAGAACGATTCTTTTCTGACACCAGAAACAACTGTACATTTCATAACTGATCTTGCATTGCTGCACGCACACTACCAAGATTTCGAGAGATCAGAGTATTATATGCAAAAAGCACGAAAGAATGCCAAAACAGCAAACGACTCCATCAGCATTTATTTCACCTCTTCCCGAATCTTAAGAATAAAGAATGAATATAAGAAAGCATATATTGAATTAACAAAAAGTGTAGATATACAAAATAATAAATTAAGAAGGGTGCTTCAACAACCGATAATCACAGTACAACGCAACTTATTAAAAAAAGAATTGGAGTTGGAACAATATAAACTACGTGAAGAAAAAACTAATAAATATATAACTACAATATTCATTTCCACTATTTTTATTATCCTAACATACCTGATAATAAACAGGATGAGTAGGTACTACAAAAGAACATTAGAAGAAAAACTTATTGCACAAGAAAAAATAAACGAAGCAGAAATTAACAGACTGCACGCAGAAGCGATAAAACGCGAAGAGAACATACGACAATTCATCAAGACTGTTGAAGAAGAGGCAAAAAATAAAGAATCAAATTTAAAGGTTCGATTAGAACAACTTAAAGATGAACTCGATTATAGTAGAATATACTTAGAAAATAACCGTAAATACCTCAAGGAAGCACAAGAACGCGAAAAAGAGCTACACAGCATTATTACCAACTTACTAAAGGACAAAGAAAGATTCAAAGACACTATCACAAAACTAAAAGAAGAAAGGGGAAAAATATTGTCGCAAATAGATGTTTACAAGAAAGAATGCCAAAAACTTATAGAGAATATTGATATTATAACAGAACAAAAAGACGAACATATAAAATATAATTTCAAACTGACAGAAGAACTTGTAACCTTAAGCCTGCAAGAATATAAAAGCGAAGAATACAAACAAAAAAGAATTTTAAAATGGGCACATGAGACTATTGCGGATCTGCATAGCCACAACAACTCTTATATCAAGTTGGAAAAAACCGTAAACAAGTTTAACAACGGCATTATACAACATTTACGAGACATAGAATGCTTTCCCGACGAAAGCTACTACCGTTTGTTATGTTACCAACTAGCCGGTTTCTCTATAAATGCCACAGCTATGTTGATGGGTGAAACAAGCAATGCCATATACAAAAGAAGAGGTAAAATACGCGATATCATAAAAAACAACCAAGAGATTAACAGAACGATACGTATCTAAAGGACATCACGCACAACTCATTGATTTTCAAAGCACAAGCACACAGCACTCTCCAAAAAAGAGACCTTAAACCGTCAAAGTACTGTATATCAACAATTTACCCCATACATTCCAATCTTGGCTAAATATTCGTTTTAGCCAAGATTGGAATGTGTTGATTTTCTGCAACTTACAAATACACAAGGCTAAATCATTTTAAAGCGTAAAATTGGCTGACGCAGACTTATTCCATAATTTTGCATAGTAAATCATTAGTGTCCACTAAAAAATCGAAATAGTTCTTTGAAATAATTGATATTT
>CAYYEL010000055.1:0-14265 GCA_964470845.1 uncultured Bacteroidaceae bacterium
CTCGCCCTCATTTACGATGTAGTAATCGGCGACGTTTCGCGTAAAATTTGCTAATTGAATATTATTTCTTCGGAATCATCTAAGTGCACAATGTGCTTAGATGATTCTTTTTTTAAAGCGACGAACAATCCACAGATAATAACCCCTTCAATAAATGTGCTGAATATAATTCTACTATACACAGTGATTACCCCTGCAATATTCTGTGCCGAGCCATCGGATATTCCCACAAAGGAACAGTACCGATTTTGGAACAAATACCATTTATGGTGTTTATTGGGAATAATCCTCAGTGAAATTATTCATATCATAATATTTTAACGACAAACACTCGTGAGGCTGAAAAAATCGTATAGATTTTTTCAGCCTCTATTAAATTTTATACAAATACACGCAAACTCTGCCGTTCCTTGCAATTAAAGCACATATAAAAAATGCTCCTCTTTTTTGTAACAAAGAGGAGCTCTCCAACGGGGTGAGGAGTTAAAATAATTACAAATACAATTATTTATAAACAACATCGAATTCCTCAGACGCTACGCGTCTGAAGCAGCCTCTTAAACCCCCTTCATCGAGAGGCTTATACGCTTGCGTTTAACATCCACCTCGACCACACGCACCATCACCTGCTGTCCCAGCCTCACAACATCCGCGGGCGAAGCAACGAACCTGTCGGCAAGCTGCGAGATGTGCACAAGCCCATCCTGATGCACCCCGATATTCACAAACGCGCCAAAAGCAGTGATATTAGAGACAAGCCCCGGGAGAATCATTCCCTCGCGCAGGTCGTCAATCTCGTGCACATTAGCATCAAAGGCAAAAGCCTTGGCCTGTTCGCGCGGGTCGAGCCCACGCTTGTTAAGAGCCTCCATAATATCGGTGAGTGTGGGCATTCCCACCTTGTCGGTAATATAATTCTTCAGCTGCACCCCCTTGCGCAGCTCGGCGTCGGTAATAAACTTTTCGAGTGAGACGCCTGCATCGGCCGCCATACGCTCGACAACAGCATACGATTCGGGATGCACAGCAGTACTGTCGAGCAGTTCCTTTCCACCGATTACACGCAAGAATCCCGCCGCCTGTTCAAAAGCCTTGTTTCCCAAACGCGGCACTTTGAGCAAAGCCCGACGCGTGGAAAAATCGCCATTCTGCGCACGATACTTCACAATATTCTCGGCAAGAGCCGGCCCAAGGCCCGAGATGTGCGTAAGAATCTGCTTTGTGGCAGTATTTACATTCACACCCACCTTGTTTACACAACTCTCGACAACCACATTCAGTCGGTCTTTCAGTTTCGTCTGATCGACACTGTGCTGATACTGCCCCACCCCAATCGAGCGCGGCTCAATCTTTACAAGCTCAGACAGAGGGTCAATCAATCGTCGGCCTATTGAGACTGCACCACGCACCGTTACATCCTCATCGGGAAACTCCTCACGCGCCACCGCCGAGGCCGAATAGACCGAAGCACCATCCTCGTTAACCGAGAAAATCTCGGGTGCAAGAGCGAGACGGCGCACAAACTCCTCGGTCTCGCGTCCCGCCGTGCCGTTACCAATGGCAAAAGCCTCTATACGATAATCCTTTACCAATTTTGTAATAGTCTCGGCAGCCGCTTCGCGATTATTCTGCGGGGCGTGCGGATAAATTACAGTATGATGTAACAGATTACCCTGCGAGTCGAGCACCACCACCTTACACCCTGTACGGAATCCCGGGTCGATAGAGAGCACCCTCTTCTGTCCAAGCGGCGAAGATAGCAGCAACTGCCTCAAATTCTCGGCAAAAACAGCAATAGCCTCATCATCGGCACGCTCTTTGGCCGTCCCCATCGTCTCATTTTCAATAGAGGGCGCAAGCAAACGCTTAAAGCCATCGGCAACAGCATCGTGCATATAATCGGCTGTAACCGAGCTACGTTTAATGAATCGACGCGACAACTGCTCCACGGCCTCGTCATTATCCACCGTGATAGAAAGACGCAAAAAGCCCTCTTCCTCGCCACGCATCATAGCCAACAGACGGTGCGACGAGACACGTTGCACAGGCTCGCTCCACTCATAATAATCGGCATATTTTATACCATCAGCTTCCTTTCCCTTGACAACCTTTGAACAGATAGTACCCCGACGAGTAAAGAGCCTGCGTACACAGCCTCGTGCCCACTCATCCTCGCTGACACGCTCGGCAATAATATCGCACGCACCCGCAATTGCATCGTCAACCGATGGTACATCCTTATTTATAAAAGCCTGCGCCTTACTCTTGACGTCGGCAACCTGTTGCGCCATAATAAAATTGGCAAGCGGCTCAAGACCACGTTCCTTGGCCATTGTGGCCCGCGTGCGACGCTTGGGACGGAAAGGCAGATAAATATCCTCAAGCTCGACACTATCGTAACACTCATCGATACGCTTTTTAAGCTCAGGGGTGAGCTTGCCCTGCTCCTCGATTGTAGCCACAATCGTATGCTTACGCTGAACAACAGCCTGCAATTTCTCGTGCAGTTCCTTTATATTACCAATTGCAACCTCGTCGAGCCCACCCGTAGCCTCCTTACGGTAACGAGCGATAAAAGGTACAGTAGCACCCTCACTCAACAACTCCACAGTATTCTTAACCCTATCATCAGCAATTCCAAGCTGTCGGGCTATTATCTTTATTAACATAAAAAATCTTATTAAGTGAAGCGAAGATACAATAAATAAGTAAAAAAAGAGAGAAATTAACATATCTTACCACACATTTTTTCATTCAAACTTGCACTACGAGCAAAATCAATGCTCAAATATTTTCCTCAATCCAACAAAATATAGTACTTTTGCAGAAGTATAATCCATATTCTAATAAAAGAACTGTTTTCAACTAACCTCATAAAGAAAGTATGAACAGCAAGCAACTGATGAACAAGGCAGCAGACAACATTCGCATTCTGACTGCTGCAATGGTAGAGAAAGCAAAGTCGGGACATCCCGGTGGTGCAATGGGTGGTGCAGACTTTATCAATGTACTATATTCCGAGTTTTTGGTTTACGACCCCGAGAATCCCCTTTGGGAGGGTCGCGACCGTTTCTTCCTCGACCCCGGCCATATGTCTCCGATGCTTTACGCCGTACTTGCTCTCTCCGACAAATACACAATGGACGACCTCAAGCAGCTTCGTCAATGGAAGAGCAACACCCCCGGCCACCCCGAGGTAAACTTTGCTCGTGGCATTGAGAACACATCCGGCCCGCTTGGTCAGGGAC
This sequence comes from uncultured Bacteroidaceae bacterium, assembly GCA_964470845.1. Lineage (GTDB taxonomy): Bacteria > Bacteroidota > Bacteroidia > Bacteroidales > Bacteroidaceae > HGM04593. The sequence goes on from CAYYEL010000055.1 coordinate 3,249, forward strand.
ACACCTACGCAGTGGGTGCAGCCATTGCCGCAAAATTCCTTGAGGCACGTTTGGGTAGCGAGGTTATGGGACAGACCATCTACGCATTTATCTCGGACGGCGGAGTACAAGAGGAAATTTCACAAGGAGCAGGTCGTATAGCAGGCTATCTGAAGCTCAACAACCTTATAATGTTCTACGACGCCAATCAGATACAGCTATCGACACGTTGCGACCAAGTAATGTTCGAAGATACAGCCAAGAAATACGAGGCTTGGGGTTGGAAAGTTATTACAATAGACGGTAACGACTGCGACGCCATTCGTGCAGCCCTCATCGAGGCCAAGGCCGAGCAAGAGCGCCCCACCCTCATCATCGGTAACACCGTAATGGGCAAGGGAGCACGCCGCGCCGACGGCAGCAGCTACGAGTTTGACTGTGGCACACACGGTGCACCCCTTGGTGGCGACGCCTATATAAACACAATAAAGAATCTTGGTGGCGACGTCGAAAATCCATTCGTATTCTTCCCCGAGGTAAAAGAGATGTACGACAACCGCCTCGCCGAGCTCCGCAGCATCGTAGCCGAGCGTCGCGCACGCAAAGCAGCGTGGGCAGCACAGAACCCCGACCTTGCGATAAAGCTCGCCGAGTGGTTCGCAGGCAAACAGCCCCAAATAGACTGGGCATCAATAGAGCAAAAAGCCGACTCGCCCACCCGTAACGCCTCGGCACACATTTTAGGAATATTGGCCGAGAATTACGGCAATATGATATGCGCATCGGCCGACCTGTGCAACAGCGACAAGACCGATGGCTTCCTCAAAAAGACCCACGCCTTTGTACCCGGCGATTTTAGCGGCGCATTCCTTCACGCCGGAGTATCTGAGCTCACAATGGCCTGTCTGTGCATAGGAATGGCACTGCACGGCGGTGTAATTGCAGCCTGCGGAACATTCTTTGTATTCAGCGACTATATGAAGCCCGCCATACGTATGGCAGCCCTTATGGAGCTACCCGTTAAATTCATCTGGTCGCACGACGCATTCCGTGTAGGCGAGGATGGTCCCACCCACGAACCCGTCGAGCAAGAGGCACAAGTGCGCCTAATGGAAAAGGTAAAGAACCACAGCGGCCGCAACTCGATGCTCGTGCTTCGTCCCGCCGACGTAAACGAGGCAACCGAAGCTTGGCGCTTGGCTATGGAGAACGACAACACCCCCACAGGCCTCATTTTCTCGCGTCAGAATGTAACCAACCTGCCCGCAGGCACCGATTACAGCCAAGCAAGCAAAGGCGCCTACATAATAGCAGGTTCCGACGAAGACTACGACGTGATACTGCTTGCATCAGGCTCCGAGGTATCGACCCTTGTCGATGGCGCAAAACTCTTGAAAGCCGATGGCATAAAGACACGTATCGTATCAGTACCCTCCGAGGGTCTTTTCCGCAACCAGAGTAAAGAATACCGGCAAAGCATCCTGCCCGCCGGAGCAAAGATATTCGGACTGACAGCCGGCCTGCCCGTAAACCTCGAAAGCCTTGTAGGCCTCAACGGCAAAGTATATGGCCTCGACTCATTCGGATTCTCGGCACCCTACAAAGTACTCGACGAGAAATTGGGCTTTACAGCACAAAACGTATATAATCAAGTAAAAGAGATGCTCGGATGAAAACAATAGGACTTGCAAGCGACCACGCAGGCTACCCCCTGAAAGAGCGCGTAAAAGAGTGGCTCACCCAGATGGGCTATCAATATAAAGACTACGGGACAAACAGCACCGACAGTTGCGACTACCCCCAATTCGGCCACGCCCTTGCATCGGCCGTCGAGAGCGGCGAGTGCAACGTAGGAATAGCCATCTGCGGCACAGGCAACGGCATAAATATGTCAGTTAACCACCACAAAGGAGTGCGCGGAGCCCTCTGCTGGATGCCCCAAATTGCAGCCCTTGCCCGAGAGCACAACGATGCGAATATCCTTGTGATGCCCGGACGCTTCATAGAAGAGGCCGCTGCCAAAGAGTGCGTCGAGACATTCCTCGGCACAGAATTTGAAGGTGGCAGACACCAAAGAAGAATAGATGCAATACCTTGTTAAAAAACAGATAACCTAATTAAAATTGGTGTGGTGGCAAAAGCATCACACCAATTTTATAATATTAAGAATCAAGCAAGCACACAGAATTGCAAGCAATCAATATATGAAATACAAACCCTATTACGGCTCCATATTACGTTTGGGCGCCCCCATAGTCCTCGGACAGCTTGGCAACGTAATCCTCGGCTTTATCGACACAATAATGGTGGGCCATTATAGTGCCGACGCCCTCTCGTCGGCAGGCTTTGTAACAAACATATTCAATTTGGGCATCGTAGCACTCATAGGATTCAGCTACGGAGCAACCCCCATCATAGGCGCATTTTACGGTCGAGGCGAACAAGACAACGTAGGGGCAGCGTTCAAGGACAGCATTGCAGCCAATATCGTGTGCGGAGCAGGCGTTACCCTCATCTACACAATACTCTATTTCAACCTGCACAACCTTGGGCAGCCCGCCGAGCTCATCCCCCTTATGCGCCCCTACTTTCTGACATACCTGCTTGCAATGCCCTTTATAGTACTGTTCAACTGCTTCAAACAATTTACCGACACAGTAGCAGCCACAAAAACCGCAATGTGGGTTATTATAATAGGTAATATAACAAACATTATACTCAACTACCTGCTCATATATGGCGTATGCGGAATGCCACGCTTAGGCCTCACCGGCGCAGGCATCGCCACACTAATCTCGCGCATACTGATGGCAGCAATAATGTACGCACTAATCAAGAAACAGAGGAAATTCAGCATATACAACAAAGGATTCCACGAGCATAAAACCCGTCGAAGCGACGTTGCCGCCCTATTCGGCGTAGGTACTCCGCTTGCCCTCCAGATGGGAATGGAGACAGCTTCATTCTCACTCGCATCACTGCTTATGGGCTGGTTGGGCGCCACCGAACTTGCCGCATTCCAGATTATGTGCACCACCGGCTCACTATGCTTCCTTATATATTATGGTATAGGCGCAGCAGCCTGCATAAGAATGAGCCACTACCGTGGCCGCCGACAATGGGACAAAGTACACCTTACCTCCAATGCCGGGCTGCACATAATACTTGTAGCCGCAGTAATACTATCACTACTGATAGCCACACTGAGAAATGAGTTTGCAGCACTCTTTACCGACGACGAAGCAATACAAACAATGTTCACAGCATTGCTCGTGCCAATGCTCGCCTATCAAATAAGCGACGGCATACAAACAAACTTTGCAAACGCACTGCGCGGAATCGAGATTACAAAGCCATTGGGCACATACGCCTTTATATCATACATCAGCCTTGCCCTGCCCATAAGCTACATATTAGGCTTTACAATGCAAATGGGAGCAATTGGTGTTGCAATGGGACTGCCCGTCGGACTGACCACAGCAGCGATACTCTACTACCGCCGATTCAGAAAAGAGATTAACAAACACCTATAGCGCGTCAACCACCGCACATTTAATACAAAATCTTTTCATTTTATACATTTTTTATGTTAAAAGCATAAAAGCATACTCGCTCTTTGCACAAATGATGTACTTTTGTGCAGTTTTTCAAAAAACAGATAACTTTTAAGCATAAAAACACAAAATAATAAGTATAACTTAAAACTTTTATTATGAAAAGATTATTCACAAGTATTGCACTGGCATCATTCGCTGTAGTATCTTTTGCAGGTGGTTTGCTCACAAACACAAACCAGAGCGCATCATTCGTACGCAACCCTGCTCGCTTTGCATCACTCTCGACCGACGCTATCTATTTCAACCCCGCAGGAACAGCGTTCTTCAACGAGGGTTGGTCATTCTCGGCCAACTGGCAGATGATATGGCAGCAGCGCGATGCCATCAACCTTCAGAACAACAAGAAATACGACGGTAAGGTATATGTTCCCTGTATGCCTACACTCTTTGCAGCATATAAGACCGGCGATTGGACATTCAGCGGATTCTTCGGAATGCCCGGCGGTGGCGGTAAAGCCGAGTTTGATGGCGGTCTGCCCTTGTTCGACAATCTTATCGGTGGTCTTGGTGCAGGTCTTGGCGCAATGTCTCCCATTCCTATGACAATTACAGGTGCATCACAGTTCGAGTCAACACAGTATCTGTTCTCTCTTCAGCTTGGTGCAGCATACAAGATTAACGACAACCTCTCGGCTTACGCAGGTGTTCGTGGTAACTACATCAGCAACAACTATCAGGGTACAATCAAGGCTCTCGCCGATATCCCCGCAGTTCCCGGAGTGATTCCCAGCGCAATGCCCGGCGTCGAGGTTATGTCAGTTAACCTTGATATGGACCAGAGCGGTATAGCCTTTGCTCCTATCGTAGGATTGGATTACAAAGTTGGCGATTTCAACTTTGCAGCAAAATATGAGTTTCGTGCAGTTACAACAATTGAGAATGATACAAAAGAGCTCAGCGTTAAGGCCGGTGAGATGATGAACAACTTTGGTATGGGCCAGACAATCGAGGGTGCAGCCGATGCTGCTCTTGGTAGCTATCTCGGTGGCTTTACCGATGGCAACACACTGCGTGCCGATGCTCCCGCAATCCTTACACTCGCAGGTTCTTGGCAGGCACTCCCCCGCCTTCAGGTGATGGCAGGTTGGAATTACTACTTCGACAAGGATGCTAAGATTGAGTCATTGATGGGTGGCGACAATATGCGCAAGCTCAGCCGCAACACAATTGAGTACCTCTTCGGTGCCGAGTACAAACTCACAGACAAATTCCTTGTATCGGCCGGTATCCAGTTCAGCAACTTCGGTATCAACGACACTTACACAAGCGACCTTGGCTTCATCAACGACTCATTTATGACAGGTGTTGGTGGTAAGTACAGCATCAGCGAGAAGGTTGACATCAACTTCGGTTACTGCTACGCCAACTACGCTCCCGACAATTGCAAAAACAACTACGGCGGCACTACACGCTACGAGCGCAAGACACATAACGCAACAATCGGTGTTGACTTCCGCCTCTAATAAAAAAGAGACAAACAATCTACAAAATAAGTCAATAGGCTGCATCAAAGGATGCAGCCTATTGCTGTATAATATACCTAATAAAAACAGCACACCTTCGACAGCGCAAAGAAAAATATGTCAAAATAGGGTATCTAAATTTTTATATTATAAAATTATCAATTATATTAGCCAAGCATTTGAATAATATCATCTGCAAGACATATAATTTACTCGATAGCCTTCAGAATCACCACCTCAGAAAGTCAAGAGTAAAACAATACATATTGAGAGTGTGTACTACAAGTGCAGGCTCTAACCGATTGTATTGTGGTTTGTGGTGAACCTTGAAGGCGTTGGCGAAAGTCTGCGCTTTTTATTTATATATGTTTGCGCAGGCTCTGAGCGTGGGCAATATTGCACAAAACATTATAAAACCAAAGCTATGAAATTTTTCAAGAGAAACACAGCAAAACTATTGGCACTCATCGTATTATTATCGCTGACATCTTGTTACACAACCAAAGTCTATCACGGCAACATAAACAAGACCGAGCCAATGGTAAAGATTAACCAAGAGTGGAATCACCACATTATCGGAGGTTTAGTACCCGTAGGAGCAAAAATGAAAGCCGAAGAATACGTTGGCAAACACGAAAAATATATGGTAAAAACCCATCAATCGTTCCTAAACCTATTAGTAAATGCTGTTACGTTCGGAATATACACACCGACAACCACTACATACTACGTTCCATTAAACAGTCTGACAAAGTAAGTATTGGCAAGGCTGATAAACGGACCATAAATCGTAAAAAACATAACTCAAGCGACTGCTCATATACAGCAGTCGCTTGCCATTTTTTTAGAATAATAATCGAGATATAAAGCAATTATTCGTATCTTCGCACACCCAAAAAAGTATTGCAGCACAAATGAACCTCGAATTATTCATAGCCCGACGCCTATTCGGCACACGCAAAGGCGAGCACCGCGTCTCGAAGCCGGCCGTAACCATAGCCCAATGGGGTGTATCGGTGGGAATAATAGTAATGATAGTCTCACTGTGTATTATTGTAGGCTTTAAGCACGAGATTAAAGAGAAAATCATAGGCTTCGGCGGACACATACAAGTGCGCAACTACGAAGCATCGGAGTATGGCGACAACCCTGTTACCGCCGACAACATCGACATTCAAAAGATAGCATCGGCGACAGGAGTAACAAGCGTCAGAGAGTTTATTCACAAGCCGGGACTAATATCCGTCGGCGATGAATTTGAAGGTATAATAGTCAAGGGAATAGGCTGCGACTATAATAACGATTTTTTAGCATCGCACATTGTCGAGGGCACGTTTCCACAATTCAGCGACACAGCCGCATCGAACAAAATTATTATATCGCGTCTGATAGCCAACAGATTAAAAATTTCATCGGGCGATAAAATAAACATCTACTTCATACAAGATGGAATAAAGGCACGTCGTATGACCGTCGAGGGCATATACGAAACGAATCTCAGCGAGATGGACGAGCTTCTTGCCGTTACCGATATATACACCACCCGACGGCTGAACAATTGGAGCAGCAACCAATCATCGGGGTTGGAAATTTCGGTTAGCGACTACGAAAATATCGATTACACACGCAACACACTCATCGGCACAATACGAGACATTGCCGACAAACACCGCCAGCGTCTCTTTGTTCAGACCGTCGAAGAGAACAATCCAAGAATGTTTGCGTGGCTCGACATTCTCGACGGTACAGTGTGGATAATTCTTGTACTTGTACTCGGAATTGCAGGATTCACAGTAATCTCGGGACTACTGATTCTAATATTGGAGAAGAGCAACCTTATAGGCATCCTCAAGGCATTGGGTGCACACAACGCCTCGGTTCGCAAAATCTTCCTCTACTATGCTACATTTATCATAGGCCGAGGAATGCTATGGGGCAATTTCATAGGCATTTTGCTGTGCCTCATTCAGCAACAGACAGGAATTATAGCCCTCGACCCCACAATGTACTATATGGATCGCGTACCCATAATGTTCACGTGGTGGCTGTTGCCGATGAATGTGATAGTGTTTATTATTTCGGTGGCAATGCTTGTGTTACCCTCAATGATAATCTCGCACATTGAACCGACAAAAGCTATAAAATTTGAATAAAAAAAGCCGGTAATATCAACAATACAAAAAATGGGTCGAGTTTTTTACTCGACCCATTTTTTGTCTGCAACAGCCGCAACAAGCAAGCAACCTTGTCCGCAACCAGCCGCAAGAGAATTTATATAGTATCCGAAAAATAAGCCTTCGGAAGTTCCCTGCAATTGTAGCCAAAAGCCATTGCCTCGCCATATGCTCCGGCCGAGCGAATAGCAAAAATATCGCCACGCTCGGTGTGCGGAAGCTCCATATCCTTACAGAAAACATCCGACGACTCGCACACAGGCCCCACAACATCATACACCTCGCACGGAGCATCCGACGAGAGATTCTCAATCTTATGATACGCCCCATACATTGCCGGACGTACAAGGTCGTTCATACCCGCATCCACAATTGCAAACTGTTTGCACGTACCGCGCTTCACATACGTTACGCGCGTAATAAGCGTGCCACACTGCCCCACAAGACTGCGTCCAAGCTCAAAATGCAGATGCTGCCCCTTCTCAAGACGCAGATGCTTGGCATACGTTGCAAAATAGAGTGCAAAATCGGGCACATCGTGCTCGTCGGGTTCATCATACCTTATTCCCAATCCACCACCCACATTTATGTGCGGCAGAACAAGCCCTCGGCTCTCGCGCAACAACGTCTGAAGCTCATTCACACGTCCACACAAAGCGATAAAATCGTCCATCACAAGAATCTGCGAGCCAATATGAAAGTGCAATCCAATCAATTTCAGATGCTCGCACGCCTCAATGCAATCAATTACCTCATCGAGTTGTTCGTAATTCACACCGAATTTATTCTCGGCCAACCCGGTGGTAATATTAGCGTGTGTATGCGCCCCCACATTAGGATTCACACGAATAGCAACCTGTGCCACCCGTCCACGCTCGGCAGCAAGCGCCTCAATAGCCATAGCCTCGGGAACAGACTCGACATTAAAGCAGAAAATATCAGCATCGAGCGCCGCAGCAATCTCACGGTCGGTCTTTCCGACACCCGCAAACACAATCTTTTCCGAGGGTATTCCGGCCGCAAGAGCAGCCCTAACCTCACCACCACTCACACAATCGGCACCAATGCCTTGCTCGTGCACAGCAGCCAAAATAAGCGGATTAAAATTGGCCTTTATAGCATAGTGAACGTGAAAATTCTCGTACCTTGCAGCCTCGCGCAAAGCCGTTGCAAGCGTCTCGCGCAACAAGTCCATATCATAGTAATAAAACGGCGTCTCAATATTATTGAACGCCGTTAAAGGAAATTGAGTTCTCATACTTTATTGTAAAGAATCACTTTTTAGAGTTAAAAATCGTCTCGCTCAGCGAACGCAAAGCACGTTCCTTATCCTCTTCGCGCACAAGGAACGAGATATTATAATTACTACCTCCATACGACACCATACGCACGGGAATATCCTTCATCGCCTCCATTGCGCGAGCCTCAAAGCCCACATTCTCCCAATTAAGGTCGCCCACCACACAAATGATACACATATCACGGTCGATGGTAACAGTACCATATTTCTGCAGTTCATCGACAATGTGGTCGAGCTTGCGGTCGTCGTCGATAGAGACCGAGACACCCACCTCGGATGTACAAATCATATCAATAGAAGTCTTGTATGTCTCGAACACCTCGAACACTTTACGTAAGAATCCGTAGGCCAATAACATACGACCCGACTTAATCTTCACCGCAGTAATACCCTCCTTGGCAGCAATAGCTTTAATCTCGCCCGGACGAGTGAGATTATTATCAATGAGCGTACCCTTGGCCGAGGGGTCCATAGTATTTAGTAAACGCACAGGAGTACCGGTGAGCTTTGCAGGCAGGATACAGGTGGGATGCAAAATTTTTGCGCCAAAATAGGCAAGCTCGGCCGACTCCTCGAAATGCAGATGATGTACAGGCGAGGTATTATCCACAATACGCGGGTCGTTATTGTGCATACCATCAATATCAGTCCATATTTGCACCTCCTCGGCATTCAGAGCCGCACCAATGAGAGTAGCAGTATAATCGCTGCCTCCGCGCAACAGATTATCTACATTACCCTGATGATTAAGGCACACAAAGCCTTGTACAATGTAAATACGTCCCTTAACATCAAGATTCACAAGCTGCAACAGATGTTCACGAATATATCCGAGGTCGGGCTCGCCGTTCGAGGCCAGACGCATAAAGTCGAATGAATTAAGAAGCACAGCGTCGATACCCTGCTCCTGCATATAAAGAGCCACCATATTGGTTGACATAAACTCGCCCTGCGCCACAATCTCTTTCTCAAGGTCGGCTGTCAAGGGACGATTGGCCAACTCACGCAGATAATTAAAAATCTCGCTCACCTTATTATTTGCAGCCTCGGCATACTCCTTTGTCGAGTAAAGATCTCTGATTGTCTGTTTATATTTATCCTGTAACACTGTCGAGTGCTCACAAGCACCAAGCACATTACCGTTGCGCAAATAATTTGTAAATTCAATGAGTGAATTTGTTGTTCCCGACATTGCCGAGAGAACAACCACTTTTGTATCACCATCGGAGATAAGTTTCACGACCCCCTTCATACGCTCGGCCGAACCCACCGACGTTCCTCCAAATTTCAGTACTTTCATTTTATATTATATATTTTAATTAAATTCATTAGACACGGTTTATATATAAAATATTTTTATGAGTTTAAACAGTTTCTAAATATCAGCAATCAACTGTTTGCATATCCCCGTCAGCATCCTCACTCTTTGCAACAACCGCCTCAACAGTAGAGGCCTCGGCAACGGGAGCAGAAGCCACAGCGGGAGCATCCTCACTCTTTGCAACAACCGCCTCGACAGTAGAGGCCTCGCCAACGGGAGCAGAAGCCACAGCGGGAGCATTCTCACTCTTTGCAACAACCGCCTCGACAGTAGAGGCCTCGCCAACCTCACGCCCCTTCTCCACTTTCAAACAACCACCCGCACACCTAAACTCGTATGCAGGATAGGCCTCAAGCCAATGCTCATTATGAGTAATCATAAGCACAGCCGTACCATCCTCGCGGCATATACGGTGCAACAACCTCATAATCTTGTGCCCGGTCTCATTGTCAAGGTTACCCGTGGGTTCATCGGCGAGCAACAATTTAGGATGGTTAAGGATAGCTCGTGCAATAACCACACGCTGCTGTTCGCCACCCGATAGTTCGTGCGGCATTTTATATCCTTTGGGAGCAAGTTCGACAAGCTCAAGAACCTCGGCGATACGTGCCTCACGTTCCTTTTTCTTCTTCCACCCTGTACAACGAAGCACAAAATCGAGATTATCGTGTACATTTCTATCGGTAAGTAACTGAAAATCCTGAAACACAATACCTATCTGCTTGCGCAATATCGGCAACTTACTCCGACGTAATTTGCGCATATCAAATTTATCGAACAGAATAGCATCGCCACTGTGCACGGCAACCTCGCCATAAAGAGTTTTTATAAGAGACGATTTTCCCGAGCCCACAGCACCTACCAAATAGGCAAATTCTCCTGTATCCAGATTAAATGTTACATTCTCCAATATAATTTTGGAATCAATGTGTATATCAACATTCTTGTAGTTTATAATAGGCATAGTTAGGCTATATAATCTTTTCGGCGAAGATATAGAAAAAATTCCATAAAACCGATATAAAAGTACAACAAAGTTAACACAAAATGGGATAAACTGACAATTTGACAACTATTAAGAAAATCCAAAAGCAAACGACACCAATCTTACCATACTGTCAAGATAGAAGTGCAACAAAATTCCCTCCTTGCTCACGACTTTG
>CAYYEL010000056.1:0-14212 GCA_964470845.1 uncultured Bacteroidaceae bacterium
GTGCTTTTACAAATTTATTTCGTAATGTTGCACTTGCTGGTTGACTCTGCAAAAAAGCCCCACGGCACAAAAAGCCGATAAAGAGTTTGTATTATTAAAAAGAATATTTAACTTTGTGGCAATAAACTACGAAAAAAGACATTTTACGCAACAAGTAACAAAAGCAAATACAGGAATTAACCCATTTGCACAATTTTTAACATCCGAATAATTGAAATTTATTAAAAACCTATAAAACCAAACAAAATGAAAATCCTACTAACCGGAGGTGCAGGTTTCATTGGAAGCCACACCTTGATTGAGCTTACCGAGGCCGGCCACGAGGCTGTAGTAGTTGACAATCTCGACAACTCATCACCCATTTCATTGAAACGCGTTGCAAAAATCATCGGCAAAGATGTACCTTTCTACAAGGTAGATATTCGCGACCGCGAGGGCCTTCAGAAAGTATTCGACGAGCACAAATTCGATGCTTGTATCCACTTTGCAGGCCTGAAAGCCGTTGGCGAGAGCTGCGCAAAGCCCCTTGAGTACTACGAGAACAATATGAACGGAACATTCGTGCTTGTTGACGTAATGCGCAAGAACGGTTGCAAGAATATGATATTCTCATCAAGCGCCACCGTCTATGGCGACCCCGCTATTATCCCCATCACCGAAGAGTGTCCCAAAGGCCACTGCACAAACCCCTACGGCCAGACAAAGTCGATGCTCGAAGAGGTACTTATGGACGTTCAAAAAGCCGATAACGAGTGGAACATTGTGCTTCTGCGTTACTTCAACCCCATCGGTGCACACAAGAGCGGAACAATTGGCGAGAACCCCAACGGCATCCCCAACAACCTTATGCCCTACATAACACAGACAGCAGTGGGCAAACGCGCCGAGCTCGGTGTGTTCGGTAACGACTACGACACACACGACGGAACAGGAGTACGCGACTACATCCACGTTGTTGACCTTGCCCGCGCACACGTAGCAGCCCTTAAAGCAATTGTAGCCAACAAAGGCATTGCAATATACAATGTAGGTACAGGCCACGGTTACTCGGTACTCGACGTTGTAAAAGCATTTGAGAAAGCAAACGGCGTTCCCGTTCCCTATGCCATCAAGCCCCGCCGTCCGGGTGATATTGCAACCTGCTATTGCAACCCCGCAAAAGCCGAGGCCGAGCTTGGTTGGAAAGCACAATATGGCATCGAGGATATGTGCCGCGACAGCTGGAACTGGCAAAAGAACAACCCCAACGGATTCGAGGAGTAAAACAACACAATATAAAGAGGGCAATTTTAATTGCCCTCTTATTTTGTCTCCGCTCACACACTATTCACCCAATAAAAATGAAAAGAGAAATAGACCCGCAAAAGACATCACGAACCAAGCATTCACCCTATGGATGACATCGCCAATGCCAATGGTAACTCTCACAAAGAGATTCGATGTGAGCAACATATTGAAACTGAGCAAAAAGAGCGGCATAAAATTCACACAAGATAAAAGAATTTGTTCAATTTCACCACACACAAATGGATGGTGGGCACTGAGCAACGTTCCTCGAACAGCTTCAACAAGAGATAAAGAGAGCATAAAAACAAAAAATATTTTTACACAAACAAATAAAAAACATTAGGCGCACAACCCGTCGGTTGTGCGCCTAATAATATTTACATTACGAATATCTTTATCTTACAATAAACTTTGTACCTTCGATAAGATAAACACCACGCGGAAGCACCAAACGCAGGCTGCCATCGACAACCTCATCGGCCACCACCGAACCATATACGCTATAAACAACCACACGTCGAGGTGCAGCAGTACAGAATTCAACCTCGCCACTGCGTACATTCACCTGAACACCACTCTGCTCGTCGGTAATATCCTCAATATCCGACCATGTAAAATCGTCGTTGGTAATCTTCTTCTCAATGAAGAAACGGTCGATGCTCAACGACATTGAGCCACGAGTATTCATAAGCAATCCAAGCGAAACGGTAGTCTCTTTTCCAAGAGTAAATGCCACCTCACCATTATTAAAGCCTGTGCTCGCCAAAGCCTCGGCAATAGACTCTGTATCGGGAATAGTTTCACCCTCGGCAACAACAATATATGAATCCTCGTCCTGAGCAGCCGAAACTTTATCGAATCCAAAGACATAATGTCCGGCAGGAAGCGTAACAGTCTGATAGAGTTTGTGGTTGCTAAGCTCGGCCTCAAAATTATAATCTTTGAGTGTCAGTGCAAGAGCATCGTCCTCATTTGTGTTAACATAGAAACCGGTTGTTATATTACCCTTAACAATAGGATTCTGAATTACCCACGACGACTGCTCACTATTCTGCAACAATCCCATACAAATCTTCACCGAAGAGTTAACCGAGTTTCCGGTGTGCAAGAAAGGACGCTTATAGTTTGTCAAATAGTCGGCCGAAACATCCTCGCGCTTACCATCACTGAGACAGAAAGCACCCAGCGACGAGCTCCACGCATCACCCTCGGGACCGAATCCCGAACGTGTACCGGTGTTAGCATTAGATGTAGCATCTATAACATCACCCGAGCTCTGGTTAAACTGACAATAAAGAGCCAAGCTATGCTCCCTCTCGGCATCTGCAACATTCTCGATAGGTGCATTGGCATAACCGGTGATTGTTTCAATGTCAAGGGCTTTGTTCCACACGCGCAACTCGTCAAGAACAGCGTTCATCGGGCCATTTGCACCACCAAGAGTGAACGTCTCGGGAAGCTCGGGCATTTGCGCCGTGAAGCGTGTGTATATTGTCTCAATGAATTTTCCGTCGCGATAAAGGTGTAACAATCCTTTATTGAACACAACTGCATAATGATGCCATTCGCCCACTTTTACAAAAGGAACAGATGATGTATAAACTGTATTACTCATCGAGAAAGAGAGTGCGCCATCGCCTAATACACAAATGAGCATATCGGCCATTGAACCACCCATAGCGTGTGAACTTGTTACGTTTTTCTTGGCACTCATCCACCAATCTATTGTAAAGGCCTTGGCAGTCTTTAGTTTAAGAGGATTCTTAAATGTAACAAACTCGGTTCTCTCGCCACGGAAGTTTAGTCCGGTCTTTGCATCGGCGTTGCACACAACAATTGCATTTCCGCGCGAAGCCTCGCCCGTTCCCAAATAGTTTGATGCCTCAAGAGCAACTGTATATGTACCGGGATTATCCATTTTAAGCTCAAGATTCTGGTCGTAAGATACAAAATGATGAACAGGGTCGTAAATTGTCCAGAACCACTTTGTAGGCATATACTTGCTTTGGTCATACAAGCTCACAGTCGAACCCTTGAGCACAACAGCAGGCTCAACCTTAAAATTCACCACAGGCGTAACATTTCCAACAGTAACAACCTTTGATACCTCGGCCTCACCGGCTGCATTTTTGGCCTTCAGAGTAATTGTGTAGAATCCGGGCTCGTTGAATTTAGCAGCTGCATTTACAGTTGTTGCACTTTCGACCTCGGCACCGGGCATCGACCACTCGAAGCTGCAAGCATCCAAAGGCTTTGTTGTGTTAATGAAACTGATGCGGTCGCCCACTGTGGCAGTCTCGGCCGCAATAAAATCGACAACAGGCAGGGGCAGAGCCTCAACAGTCAGCGTCTGCTCGCTCTTGGCCGAGTTTCCGAATCCGTCAAAAACAGTCAGAGTAATTGTCTTTTCACCAACACTCTCATATACAATATCAAGATGCTGAACAGAGTATTGCTTACCATCGGCCTCCCAAAGATATTTTACCGAATTGGCCGAAGAGGTGTTTTTAATGCTTATCGAAGAGTTTGAGTAGTAAGGCGCTTCGGGCAATACAAACGACGATACAAGCTCGCGTTTATCCACAAGAAGAGCATTATTAACAATTGTTCTTTGACGTCCGGTAAGCATCTCAACGACATATTTTCCTGTTGCATCGTAAATGTTACCGTTTGCATCCTCGTTCATATTTATGTTAACCAACAGATCGGGAGTATTTGCAGGGTCGGCAACCTCGTAATACATCATCGACTGAATTTGCGCCTGTGTGCGAGCACTGCTCCACACGCGGAATTCGTCCATATTACCATTAAGTCCTGTGGCAGATGTTGTTCCACCGACAAGCAAATTACCGAATCCGCCAATTCCATTCTGCGAAGAGGTAACCTCACCCACACTATTTCCATTGACGTATGCTGTCATTGTAGAACCATTGACAACTATTGCAACGTGATTCCACTGTTTAGGCTTTAGAACATTTACCGCACTCTGAATGCGCTCACCTGTGTTCCATCCTACAACTAACTGCGCACTGCTTGTTGTGTGCATTTGGAAATTACTTGCCCAGCCCGGTCCCATCTGCTGATTGTAATCTAAACAGTTTGTGGGCGACAGCCAGAATTCTATTGTTGCCGTTGAGAGTTTCTCTTTAAACAGGTCGATAATCTCGAATCCCGAATACTGGAATCCGCGAACATTGTTCTTCTCGGGAATCGAGCCTTGGAACGAAGATATTGTAGGTGATACGCTCGACGACTCGGCCTCTTTGTTACCCACCATATATATAGCAGTCAGCGAGAGTGAAGAGTAACTACCGGCATCAAAGCTGAGTACATCCTTGCCGAGACGCTTCACAACTTCAGCACCATTATATACATTATAACCCAAAAGTTCGTATGTAGAAAGTGCAGGAGCATCCCAAGTGAGTTTACCATCAGCCAACATAAGGTTGCGGGGAATGTTCAAAGGCTCACCTGTTACAACAACCGAAATATATGTTTTTCCGCCCAAATTCTTAATTTTCACACCGCCCTCGGGAATTTCACAAGGGAATTCTATTCCATTTTCGTCAAACTCGTAGTCAATAATAGAACAATTGTGCACCTTACCGTTACCCGACGCGCTCATCTTCGTCTGTATTACAAAGAAGTATTTTAAGGGTTTACGTGTATCGAAACCGGCCGAAAGGTCGGTAAGGTCGTAACCAAACTCCATTGGTTCGCGGTGAATACCATCTTTCCAACGTCCCAGCATAGGAGTGGCAGCATCAATGTTGTCGCCGTCGCCGTCGCCTGCATATTTAAAGTGTTCAAACTGAACAACACGCTCGGGAACGTTCGAGTTTATATCCGATGATATTCCTGCCGCAAGCAACAACTCACTACGCTTAGAATATTCCATCTCAATTTTTATCGTGCGCAGAGGGCGATAATCCTTGCGAATATGATAAACCTCGGGCCAATAATAATCATTAGAGTTGGCACGTGTAACAGCATTCTTGTAAGGGCAATAAATAAATCCATTGTTACACCAAGACGAGCCCCAAGAGTTTGCAATAATCCAAGCACCAACCTCGTCCTTATCTTTCTCGCCGGCAACGCCGTTGCCATCGAGGTCGAATTCTATTTCGTCGTCGTAACCGACAATTGTCAATGCGTGGTCAACCTGCTTACCCCACGCACCAACATATTTCTGCCCAACAACGCCAAGTTCTTTGTTCTTATCGGTGCGAGGGATATTCAACCAAGTACCGGCACTGGCAACGCCGATACCGCAGATACCACCTGCGGCAAAAGACTCGTCGCCATTATGGTTCCACAGCCAATTCTTTACAGCCTCGCGACCCTCCTCGCTCTCGACAGAGACAGGGAAATTAGCAGTGCTTCCCAAACGGTTAAACATTGCCGAGTACCATTTATCGTAGCCCTGCATCCAGCCAAAATCGGGGTCGGCACAATCCTGATAACCGAAAAGCGACGAGTATGTACGTCCTCCATAAACCTCGATATTGGGCACACCGTTAGCAATTGCCATCTGGTCCTTAGATGAACCCGAATTTGTGAGCAACCAAGTAAAATGTGAGGGATAAACATTCTCGGGATCCGACGCATCGGCGTTTCTATAAGCATTTATCTCGTATGTAAACATATATGAGATACGTGAAGCCGACCCACACGAACCTCCATCCTGATTAAATATTGTGGGAAAATGCTTTGTTTCTGCATTGTTCACACGTACGGGACGTTGCTTAGCAGCATTCGTCCTGCGCACCATCAAACTGCGGTCTCCTTTTGTAGGAGGTGCATAGTCGGGGTACTTCTCATAATTCACCTCGACCTGTGCAGCCAACGGCATTGTCGCCAACGCCATAATAGCTGCAAAAAGTTTTGTTCTAAGTAGTTTAGGTCTCATAATTTAATATTTAAGTTAAAATTCATCTACCAAAAAAACACATATTGGCAGTCCTCTCATATAAGGTTAAAATTCATTTTGGAAAGTTAAATATTTTTTCCCGTATCACAACTATTTAAGTATTGTTTTTTTACATTATTAACAAACATAAACATAAGAGCAAGCAGTTACCCCAAATATAACAGATTTAAGTTGTTTTAGAATCGGCTTTATTGTATATTTGTAACAAAAATAGGGGGACAATCCCCCACATATAAACGTACTGAATTAAGGCTGACTAAAAAGTCGAAAATTTACTAAAACAAGGTTGTATTATTCGGACACCTATTGGAGAAGGATTCCAAATATTCAA
Source organism: uncultured Bacteroidaceae bacterium (assembly GCA_964470845.1). Lineage (GTDB taxonomy): Bacteria > Bacteroidota > Bacteroidia > Bacteroidales > Bacteroidaceae > HGM04593. The sequence continues at coordinate 6,549 of CAYYEL010000056.1, forward strand.
TTCTCGCGAAGTAAAAAAAACACTTTTTAGTCAGCCTTATAAGATTTTTCGTAAAGAGAGCAGGTCATCTATTTTAATAAGCCTCACCACCGAATAACCCGTCAATTGTTCCTGTTGCTTTGTGATATTCTAAAAGCGACAAGAAACGGTTAATGCAAGCCTCGACAAGCACCTCCTCGGCCTTCAACCACAGCGTCTGAGCTTCGAGATAATCAGCAAGCGTCTCGACACCTGCACGATAGCGATTACCACTCACGCGCATATTCTCGGCGGCCGAGGCTGCACCCTTTTGAGCAAGCATCTGCTCAAAAAAAGACTCATCGAGACTGTTTGCAGCCTGCGCAGCCTCTAATGCCAATAACTCAATAGCAGCCTCAGCCTCTAATTTGGTCTGCCGATATTGCATTTTTACAGAACGATAGTGCAAGTGAGCTCCTGCATTGAGAATTGGAATAGAAATCTGCACTCCGGCGATAAAAATCCAATCATCCATCAACTTTTTTCCGCCAAATTTCACCCCATTCAAATAACCATATTGCCCCACCAGCCCAATCTGCGGCCGAAGTTCGGCTCGCGCCATATTTACCTTCTGGCGCATCAGTTCGCTCTTTTGAGCAAGCATCTGCACCTCGGGACGCGACGAAATATCGGCTGATGATACAAACGAGTAATCCATCAATGGAAGCTCGCCATTCACCTCAACAGTGTCTGTCAGTGGCCGTCCGATATAATGACACAAATTCATTCTCGCAAGACGAATAGCATTCTCGGAACGACGCAGAGCGAGCCTGCCCTCATCGAGTTTGACCTCTACCTTCAACACATCGTTACGCGACTTTACACCACGTTCGTGTGCCTTTTCTACCGAGCGCATCAGCTCGCCGAGCAATGTATAATAAGATTCCGCCACACGTTGCAGTTTCACAGCCTTCACCACATTGGCATAAGCACAGGCAGTCTCGACAATAACCTCAGCCTCGGTAAGGCGGCTATTCTGCCGTGCAATCTCTTCGCCAATACGCCCCATCCTATATCCTGCAATTATTTTTCCTCCCATATATAAAGGCTGCCGAAGTTTCACCCCCGCACCACACAGCCAACCAATCTCATAATCGAAATTTATCCCCGGAAAATAGGCCCCGGCGCCGGTCGGCACACCATCTGCTCCGACAACAGGCAGTACCCCTCCATCAACACCCAACAAGCCATTAGCCGTAGAATAAGCGCACATACTTTCTACCGACAACATAGGCAGAAAATTCGCAAATGCAGCCCTACGTTCATATTTAGCCCATTGCATTTGAAAGTCGGCAGCCGAGATACGTTTATTGTACTCTTTGGCAAGAAGAATACAATCTTCTAACGATAACACAGATTGCGCAAACGCAACCAATGGCATCAGCAAAACAAACAACAAATAAAGCCGTTTCATATTACATCTTGATTTTGAAAAACACAGCATACAATATCGGAAGATAAACAAGTGTGGCAATTGTCGAAAAGAACAATCCACCCATAATAGTTACCGCCATCGAGCCAAACAAGTCATCCGACAACAAAGGAATCATTCCGAGGATTGTTGTCAATGAAGCCATCATCACCGCCCGCAAACGCACACACGAACTCTCGACAAGAGCCGTTACCGCGGCTTTACCACCGGCAATCTGTTGATTTATTTCGTCCATCAACACAATGCAATTCTTAATGAGCATACCGGCCAATCCCAATGCCCCGACAATAGCACAAAAATTAAATACCTTTCCACTCAACAACATACCGCCAACCACTCCGACAGCCAACAGAGGAATGCAGCACAGAATAAGCACAGGCTTGCGATAATCCTTGAAAAGCAATATCAGCACTGCTATTATGAATATCACCCCCAATGGTACTTGTCCGAAGAGATAGTGCATTGTTTGGTCTTTGGCCTCCTTCTCTCCACCCCACCGAAGCGAATATCCGTCGGGCAACTCCATTGATAAAATCTTTGAGGCTATTATTTCTCGGGCAGCCTCTGTTTCTATTCCATCCGCAGGAGAGCACATTACACTCTGTGCTCTTTGACCATTGTAACGAGCTACGACAGGATATTCCCACTCAACATCCACACCACGTCCCAATGCTGCAAGCTGAGTAGTGTGCAACAAAGTGTGAATAAGTTCATCGCGACTAATAGCGCCACTCCCCAGTTTCAACAACATATCTTCGTCGAGCAATCCGTTTATATTGGGAAGCACGGAGAATATAGGCACATTCTCCAAATTGTCGATTGCCCGACCATCACCCTCTTCCATCTTTAAGTAAATAACATTTTCATCCTTGCCTTCATAAAATCTACCAACAGGAGCACCCTCAGTGGCTGTAAGCAGAGATATTGATATATCCTCTCGCTTAACCCCTGCACGCCCCGCCAACATCTGGTTGTAATCAACCTTCAGAAAAGGCCTTTTAGCATCCCAATCCGACGTAACAAGAGACACCTCATCAGTCTCGGCCATTATCCCCATTATTTGGTCGGCCAACGAATTTAATACCGCAGGGTCGGGGCCGATAATCTGTAACTCAATAGGATATTTCTTGTACATAATATTATACTTTTTGAGTTTGACGTAGGCATCGGGATAGTTGTCTGTAAGATACTCCTGTATGTCGGCAATATTCTCTTTAAGGCTTTTTGCCGAGCTGAACGACACAATCAGTTCGCCATACGAGAGTGATGGTGTAGCAATACTTCTAACTAAATTATAACGTGCAGGCGTAGCACCTAACGAGGTTGTAATATCAGTTACTTCGGGACGAGTACGCAGATACTCTTCTATTTCGTGCAAATCTCTCTCGACCCGAGTATAATTTACCCCCTCGGGTAGTTTATACTCCATATATAGTTGGTCGTAAGTCATATCGGGAAAGAAGCCCTGCTTGACATATCGGAACCCCCAAACACTTACTGCAACCATTGCAACCCCACACGCAATCATCGTCCAACGGTGGCGCAGACCAAAATGCAGTGTCGAGCGTAACACTCGATATATTCGGCCATCATACAATGCAGTATCACCACTCCTGTCGGCAGGAGCATTAAGCCAATAATCAGCCATAAGCGGAACGTGTATCAGAGCCAATATCCAACTAAGCATTAGGCTCACAGCCAAGACAATGAACAAATCACGCACATAAACACCGGCAGTATCGGGCGAAAGAAATATCGGCAGAAAAGCGAATATTGCTATCAGCGTTGCACCCAAAAGAGGCAGCGCCGTCCTGCGACCTATTGAAGTCATTGCATCACGACGTTTTTTCCCTCGTTTGAGATCAATCAGAATACCATCAATAATAACAATTGCATTATCGACCAACATACCCATAGCCAAGATGAACGACGCCAGCGACACACGCTGCATCGAGCCATCGAAATATCCGAGCAACAGGAACGTGCCGACAACAATAGTAAACAGGCTGAAGCCAATAATCAGACCACTCCGCAGACCCATTGTAAGCATCAGCACCACAATGACTATTACAATCGACTCCAACAGATTAACAAAAAATGTCATCAGAGCATCTGTTACTCGTTCGGGCTGATAAAATATTTTATTGCACACAACACCCACGGGCAACAGTTTCTGCGAAAGTTCTGTTAAACGCTCCTCTACAGCTTGTCCAACCTTCACAATATCTGTCCCCGAGGCTGCTGCAACAGCAATTCCCAGCGCCCTCTCACCATTATATTTCATCAAGTTTCTCACAGGCTCGACCCATCCGCTCTCCACGCGAGCAATATCACACAATCGCAATTGGTCGTCCTCGTGCCCTTGAATAATCATCTGCCCAATCTGTTCTTGAGTGCGAAATTTATCGGCTACGGTAACTCTTACACGATTATCACCATTATTGTAGTAGCCTGCGTAATATATATCATTATGTCCTTGCAGCGTTGTCAACACCTCGGCCGGCGATATACCCAACGATGCCATCTTCTCGGGCAGAAGCGAAATATTGATAGCATTCTCCCTCTCTCCATATATCAACACTCGCCCCACCCCCTCAAGATTGGTCAGTTCGCGTTGTATAAGTGAGGCATAATCGGATAGCTCTTGCTCGGTGTATCCATCTCCCGTAAGGGCATAAAACATTCCATATACAAGATTAAAATCATCTTGCACCATAACCGAAGTGCCGGCGGGCAGCTCCGCAACAATATCATTGACCTTTCGGCGAAGCATATCCCAGCACTGCTCCAACTTTTCATCTTCAGTTGTTGGATGTAACTCCACCTGTAATATAGCAACATCGCTACGCGACCAACTCTGCATATACTTTACTTCACCTATGGTACGGACAGCACGCTCCAACGGCTCGGTTACCTCCAGCTCCATCTCAGTAGCAGATGCACCGGGGCGGGTTGCCACAACCATTGCAATTTTCACCTTTATTTCGGGGTCTTCGAGCTTGCTCATATCGTATGCAGCGTGAACACCACCCAACAGAAGCACAGCTATAAGAAACCACACAAGATGCTTATTCCCGAAAGCCCATTTGCCAAAATCCATCATAACAATCCTCCTATATTAGTATCGCTTGCACTTGGCAAAGGCTTCACATTCTGTCCCTCTTTTAGTTTATTCACTCCGGCAGAAACAACCACCTCGCCCAATTCTAATCCTGATACAACTACAACTGTTCCATTAGTGTGTAACGCCGCAATCTCAACAACACGTTTCACAACCTTATCGTCTGTAATAATCCAAACATAATCAGCCTCATTATCGTGGAAAATAGCACTTGCAGGTATCTCCACCGCATTGTCGGACGTTGCACGAAATGCAATATCAACCACAGCCAACATACCGACTGATGGCTTCTCCTTCATTGATGATGGCAGGGCAAGCCTCAGAGTGTATAGTTGATTAGAATTAACATTGGACGAGATGCTGATAAGTTGCAATGGTACTTTTTCTTTCAGAAAATCAAACCTCGCTTTAAAGGATGCGATATCACCTCGACGGTGATACACTGATGAGGGTATAAAAATCTCTATTTCGGGCACCGATGATGAATGCAGCGAAATTACAGGCACTCCCGCGCCAATCACAGTTGGCGGGTCGAACAAACAGCGTTTGACATAGCCGTCAAAAGGGGCATATATTTTTGTATCTGCAAGTTGATTTTGGGCATTTTCTCTCTTGGCCGTTATCTGCTGTAATCCATAGCGAGCCTTATCGTAGTCCGATTCCGTTGTTACACTATCGGCATACAAGGATATTACACGTTCGGCCTCGGCTTTTATGCCCAACCACTCAGCCTCAACCGCTTGCAACTGTAACTCATAATCCCGAGGGTCTATTTGAGCCAACAACTCACCTTGACGAACATATTGTCCCTCTTGAACAAATACCCTCATCAGAGAGCCACTCAGTTTAAAGGCCATATTAACCTCCTCGGCCGCCTTTACCCGCGCAGGAAATTGCAGATTATCAGACAAGGTCGTAATTCTTACCGTATCACATTTAACCCTTACAGCAGATTGCACAGATTGCGATTGGTCGGCACAACTTATAGCAGTCGCAAATAACCCGGTCAACAAAAAATAAAAGATATATCGTTTCATATTTGAGAATTTATCATTTCGGGTGCAAAAGTAGTGTAACTCAATACGAGGCCACATATCAATAATTATGAAAGATTGTGCAATATGTTCGATTACAAATTGCAAAGTATGACTAATTAAGAGTTTTTAAGTATTTTTGTTCGCTAATATCTTTTTATAATAAATTTAAACAGCCTCCAATATTATATAGATGAACAAAGAGCTGCATAACATAAACATTTTTGACGTTAACAAAGAGTTTGTCGCCGAGAAGCCCCTCTTGATACAGACCGACAAAAATGGATTCTTTCTTTGTCGCATAGGCAGCGTTACATTATCATTGGATGATAATATATTTGAGGTAAGAGCCGGCGATTTATATATCTATCCACCTTTTTCGCAGACCTACATCCGCTCAATTAGCGATGATATGCAAGGGGTAATTGGTGTGGCCGATTTTGACTTTGTCATATCCTCCATTGCGTTAATGTCAGATTCAAAACAACATCTTTACCTCCGCACACGTCCCTGCGTAACCTTGTTGGATGAGCAACGCAACAGAATAGAAGAGCTTATTGCCATTATTAAGAACCGCCTCGCAGAGTCGAAACATCTGTTCCGTTCACAAATACTCTCTACTTTGACACAAACTATCTGTTTTGAAATTTTGGATGCTTATTTCTCGGGATATAGCATTAAACCATCTGCACAAAAGCGGAAGGATGTTATTTTTCACCATTTTCTGCAAGATGTATTTGCCAAATTCAAACAGCACCGCGATGTTAAATTCTATGCCGGGCAGCAATGCTTAACACCACGATACTTTGCGACTGTAATTCGAGAAATATCGGGCAAAACACCTTCAGAGTGGATAAACATCCCGACCATTGCCGAAATTAAACATCTACTGAATGTGCCCGACCTTAGCATAAAGGAGATTGCCGAGCAACTACATTTCACCGACCAATCGCTCTTGGGCAGATACTTTAAAAACCTCGAAGGTATATCTCCGCAAAAGTACCGCGAGCAACATAATCGTCGGCAACAGCACAATCAGAACAATTGCAACAGCCCCAACAAAATTGATAAAGAATAAATTAGAAGCTCAGTTGCAGCATCGGACTGTCAGACAAATTTCACTACATATAAAACAATAAAAATCCGTTACAGAAATTTCTGTAACGGATTTTTATTGTTTTATTAAGACACCCTAATATCCTCTTATATGCCAAGCATTTAGTAGAATGAGTGCCCGTTATTGAAAGGCTCAAATACCCATTGCCTCTTTCATCTTGACGATAAGAGCATCAGCAGCGGCTGTTGCAGCCTCAAACTCATCGCGACTGTTCATTACACCCTTAGCCTCCATATAGAATTTTATCTTAGGCTCGGTTCCCGAAGGACGAACAGAAACTTTATTGCCACTCTCGGTAAAATATTGCAGTACATTAGAGGGCTCGGGCATATCAATGTCGGTAACATTTCCATTAACGTCAGTCTGCTTCATAGCCTTGAAGTCCTTGTAGCATACAACCTTCTCGCCTGCCATCTCTTTAAGAGGATTAGCACGGAAATTCTCCATCATCTGACGAATCTCGTCGGCACCGCTCTTTCCGGGCTTAACTACATTTACAGTAATCTCTTTAGAGAAGCCATACTCTACGTAAATATCCATCAGCAATTCGTAGAGGCTCTTGCCATTATCCTTGGCCCAAGCGGCAACCTCGGCAATGAGGCTGCAAGCCGAAACTGCATCCTTGTCGCGGCAGAAGTCCTCGGCCAAGAATCCGAAGCTCTCCTCACCACCACCGATATATTTTGCAATTCCCTCATTGTCGCGAATAACCTTGGCAATCCATTTGAATCCTGTGTAGCAATCGTACATCTTCAGGTTGTTCTTTTGGGCAATATTCTTGATAACCTCTGTTGTAACGATGGTCTTTACCACAAACTCCTTACCTGTCATCTTACCCAATTTGGTGTATTGTGTAATAATGTAGTAGAGGAACATCATACAAGTCTGATTACCGTTGATAATCATCCATTCGCCCTTGTCGTTCTTGCAAGAGATTGCGAG
>CAYYEL010000057.1:0-14138 GCA_964470845.1 uncultured Bacteroidaceae bacterium
TTTGAATTTTATTTTTATATTGGGATTGCTTTTTCTTCCTGTCTGTTTGGTGGCGCAGGAGAGTATTGAAGCGCCTGTTCCGTCGGCTGTTGTTGTTGATCGCGAAGGAAATGAGGAACAGCTCGACGATGGTGGCAATTACGAGGGTGAGGCTCCGCTCAGGGTGTCGTTCTTCTCTAATGCTCCCGAGTATGACGGCTATTCGCGTGTTTGTACGTGGAGTTTTACGCACGATGATGAGGCTGAGCCTTTTCTTACACGTTACGATAGTGAGGTGCAGTACGAGTTTCGCGAGGCGGGGCTTTTTAGCGTGCGGTTGCTTGTTTCGTATAAGCATCGAACGAATGAGAATCTGGTTCTCGAATATGAGTATGAACCGTTTATGATTAGTATCAGTGAATCGTCATTGAAAGTCCCGAACGCTTTTTCGCCTAATGGTGATGGTATAAATGATTATTTTAATGTATATGACGTAAAGTCTATTGTTTCGTTCAGCGGTGCAATATATAATCGTTGGGGGCAGCAATTGTTTACGTGGGGTATCGACGAAATGGAGTGCGAGGAGTGTGGATGGGACGGTACTTATAAAGGTACTCCTGTAAAAGATGGTGTCTATTATGTTGTAATTAGTGCGCGTGGAGCTGATGGTATCAATTACGATATAAAAGGTGATGTGAATTTGTTGCGCGGATACATTGAGGAGGTAGGACAATGACTGATAAAATAGAGGTTTTTGGTGCTAAGGTGCACAATCTGAAAAATATAGACGTTGATATTCCGCATGATTCCTTGACGGTGATAACCGGACTGAGTGGCAGCGGAAAATCTTCATTGGCTTTTGATACGATTTTTGCCGAGGGACAGCGGCGTTATTTGGAGACATTCTCGACTTATGCGCGTAATTTCCTCGGTGGAATGGAACGTCCCGATGTTGATAAAATAACGGGGCTCGGCCCGGTAATCTCGATCGAACAAAAGACTACAAATAAGAATCCGCGTTCGACGGTGGGGACAACAACCGAAATTTACGATTATATGCGTCTGCTCTTTTCGCGTGTGGCCGATGCTTACTCGTACCTCTCGGGCGAGAAGATGGTGAGATATACCGAGGAGCAGATTCTTGCCCTTATCTTGAATGAGTATGCGGGTAAGCGTATATATATGCTGGCACCGCTGGTGAGGGGGCGCAAGGGACACTATAAAGAGTTGTTCGAGCAGATGATGCGCAAGGGTTATCTGAATGTGCGTATAGATGGGGAATTGTGCGAGATGTCGCACGGAATGAAACTCGAACGCTATAAGAATCACGATATTGAGGTTGTGATAGATAAAATGGTTGTCGAGTCCGATGATGCTGAACGTCTTAAAAAGAGCCTTGCAACGGCAATGGGGCAGGGCGATGGGCTTATGATGATTATGGAAATGCCTTCGGGGGCGGTACGTTATTATAGTAAACGTCTTATGTGTCCCGTTACAGGCTTGTCCTATAAGGAGCCCGACCCGCATAATTTCTCATTTAACTCGCCGCAGGGTGCCTGCCCTAAATGTAAAGGCTTGGGGGTGGTGAGTATGGTGAATGTAGATAAGGTTATCCCCGATCGCACTCTCTCGGTATATGACGGGGCGCTTGCTCCGCTTGGGAAATTTCGTCGTTCGTCTATTTTTCAGCAAATTGAGGCGGTGTTGCTGCGTTACGATGCCGACCTGAAAACGCCTGTCGAGGAACTGCCCGATGAGGCAATAGACGAGATTCTCTATGGCTCGCCAACGCCTCTGCGTCTGCAAGGGGCTTCGGATATGTTTTTCGACAGCATTGCAACGTACGACGGTCTTGTAAAATATATTCAGTTACAAAAAGATGCCGGAGTTTCGGCTAAAGAGCTTCGCTGGGCCGAGCAATTTTCGGCAATGCAGGCCTGTCCCGAGTGCAGAGGCGCGCGTCTGAACCGTGAGGCGCTTCACTATCGTATAAACGGACGGAATATTCACGAGCTTGCCTCGATGGATATTGCACTTTTATACCGTTGGTTCGAGGAACTTGACGGGCATCTGACCGAGAAACAACGTGCAATAGCCGATGAGATTGTAAAAGAGATTCAGTCGCGTCTGCGTTTCTTGTTGGACGTGGGGCTGGGCTATTTGTCGCTCGGACGCTCGTCGGTGTCGCTATCGGGTGGCGAGGGGCAACGCATACGTCTTGCAACGCAGGTGGGTTCGCAATTGGTAAATGTATTTTATATCCTTGATGAACCGAGCATAGGTCTTCACTCGCGCGACAATGACCGCCTGATAAACTCTTTGAAGGCTTTGCGCGATTGTGGAAATACTGTTATTGTGGTGGAGCACGACCGCGATATTATGCTTGCTGCCGACTATGTGATTGACCTTGGCCCGAAGGCCGGTCGTCGGGGAGGAAATGTTGTGTTTGCCGGTACGCCCGGGCAGATGCTTGCGAGCAATACTCTTACTGCCAATTACTTGAAGAATATTGAGATGATTTCTGTTCCCGCCGAGCGCAGACCGGGCAATGGTAAGTTTTTAAGGCTTTTCGGTGCGCGTGGCAATAATCTAAAGGGAATTGATGTTGAGTTTCCGCTTGGGAAATTGATATGCGTAACCGGTGTGTCGGGTGGTGGAAAATCGTCGCTCATAAACGATACTCTGCAACCTATCCTTGCAAAGCATTTTTATCGTGCACTGCGCGAACCGCTTGCCTACGACCGTATCGAGGGAGTAGAAAATATAGATAAAATTGTAGATGTTGACCAGTCGCCACTCGGGCGTACTCCACGCTCGAACCCTGCTACATACACGGGGGTGTTTGCCGATATTCGCAATCTTTTTGTGGATGTTCCCGAGGCTAAAATTCGCGGATATAAGGCCGGCCGATTTTCGTTCAATGTCTCGGGCGGACGGTGCGATGCTTGTAGTGGTAACGGATATAAGACATTGGAAATGAATTTTTTGCCCGATGTTATGGTGCCTTGTGAGGTGTGCCATGGCAAACGCTATAATCGCGAAACGCTTGAGGTGCGCTACAAAGGAAAATCTATTGCCGATGTTCTTGATATGACAATAAATATGGCGGTGGAGTTTTTCGAGAATGTCCCCACAATATTGAATAAAATAAAGGTGTTGCAGGATGTGGGCTTGGGCTACATTAAACTGGGACAGCCATCGACCACTCTTTCGGGTGGCGAGAGCCAGCGTGTTAAGTTGGCCACTGAGCTGTCGAAGCGTGATACGGGAAAAACTCTCTATCTGCTCGACGAGCCAACCACCGGACTGCATTTCGATGATATTCGTGTGTTGATGAATGTTATTAACCGCTTGGTCGATAAAGGGAACACGGTGATTATAATAGAGCATAATTTAGATGTTATTAAAATGGCCGATTATATAATTGATATGGGCCCCGAGGGTGGGCGAGATGGTGGTGTGGTGGTTGCAAAGGGTACGCCCGAGGAGGTTGCTGCTGCGGGTGTCGGATACACTGCGCCTTATCTTGCCCGAGAGCTCGAAAGATAGCTGTTGGGGGTGAATGCTGTTTGTGGCTTGCTTGTATATTTTTTTTACGCTGAGTACAGCGGATATTCGAGATTTGCTTTGAATATAAAAAATATAGTAAATTGTTAATATGTTTTAAAAATTACTTGTATCTTTGCATCGTTTATTTCTGAAATTTACGATTTGTATTAAACTTTTAACATTTTACATTATGAAATCTATGAGTTTTGTTGACGCTGTAAAAAGCGTTGTTGTTGAGAATTATGCTAATTCAATGGCCGTGCACGCCGTTCTGAGTATTGGTATTATTGCTTGTTCTGTGTGATATTAAACTTGGCTATATCGTTTCTTGCTGTAAATGTGGCACCCGCTATTGGTTATATTCAGCCATTGGTAGGCCTCGCATTGTTTATTCCCGGATTGGCTGTTGTTGCTCGTCGTCTCCACGATATAGGTAAGAGCGCTTGGAGTTTTCTCTTTGTTTTAGTTCCTTTAGTTGGTTCTATTATTCTTCTTGTTTGGTTCTGTCAAGATAGTCAGCCCGGCGAGAATAAGTGGGGTGCTAATCCTAAAGAATAACAATTGTTTAAAGGTTGTATGATTTTTAGTAATTCAGAATAGTTTCTTATATTTTGTTTTTTTGAAATTTATACAGCTTATTGAATAATCCTCTTTGTATATACAGATATTTTTTATATATTTGCACGTTTGTTGCCACGCTGCGCAATGAACGTGCTTTTTTTTGCTCGTTGCGGTAAAGTTAGGCAGCACTAAGAGGCGGTTTGGATTAGCTTCTAAAATTGAGAAAAAGTAATAATATTAACATTCTAAATCTATTTAATTTATGTTTGAAGGACAACCAAAAGGATTGTTTGCTCTTGCACTTGCCAATACCGGTGAGCGTTTCGGCTATTACACTATGTTGGCCGTGTTTGTGCTTTTTATGCAGGAGAATTTCGGTATGACTGCCGATGAGGCCGGAAGCTACTATGGCAACTTTTTGATGCTGGTGTATGGTATGCCGCTTGTTGGCGGTATTCTTGCCGATAAGTTTGGCTATGGTAAGATGGTTACAATCGGTGTTTTAATTATGTTCCTTGGCTACGTGTTGCTTGCAGTGCCTCTTGGAGCCGATTCGGTTGCAGAATGGGCTGTTATCGGTGCTTTGGGACTTATTTCTGTGGGTACAGGACTTTTTAAGGGTAACTTGCAGGTAATGGTGGGTAATCTTTATGACGACCCTAAATATGCAAGCAAGCGCGACTCGGCTTTCTCGCTTTTCTATATGGCAATCAATATTGGTGCTTTGTTTGCTCCCACTGCTGCCGTTAAGATTATGGAGTATGCTCAGAGCAGTCTTAATTATTCTGCAGCCGATTCTTATCACTTTGCATTTGCAGTGGCGTGTGCGTCGCTTATTCTTTCAATTGCAATTTATTTCGTGTTCCGTCCTACATTTAAGCACGTTGAGGGTGGTAAAAAGAAAGCTGATGCAGCGGCTGCCCCTGTTGAGGAACTTACACCCGCCGAGACTTCGGCCCGCATAGTTGCTCTGTGCCTTGTGTTTGCCGTGGTAATATTCTTCTGGATGGCTTTCCACCAGAATGGATTGACACTGACACTATTTGCTAATGAGTTTACTGCTAAGAGTGCTACCGGTGTACAGGGAATGATGTTTGATGTTTGGAATCTTGTTGCTGTTATTGCTATTGTTTATGCGGCATTCTCAATTTTCCAGAGTAAAACAACTCAGGCAAAGGTTATCTCGGGTACGGTAGTTGTTCTTGCTTTGGCTTATTTGGGTTATCAGTATTACGCTACAAACTCGGAGGTTGTTGCTGTAAGTGCTCCTATCTTCCAACAGTTTAACCCCTTCTATGTGGTTGCTCTTACTCCTGTAAGTATGGCTATATTCAGCTGGTTGGCATCTAAGGGCAAAGAGCCTTCGGCTCCCCGCAAGATTGCTTACGGTATGTTGGTTGCTGCTGCCGGTTTTGTGGTTATGGCGGTGGGTTCACAGGGATTGCTTACTCCCAATGAGCAGGCTGTTGCCGGCGACGCTGCTACTTTTGTATCGCCTTACTGGCTCATCAGTACATATCTTGTACTTACATTTGCCGAGTTGCTCCTCTCGCCTATGGGTATTTCGTTTGTAAGTAAGGTTGCTCCTCCCAAGCTCAAAGGTTTGATGATGGGTGGATGGTTTGTTGCAACAGCTCTCGGTAATAAACTTACCGAGGTTGGTTCGGCATTCTGGGGCGATTTGTCGCTCGTAATAGTGTGGAGTATCTTTATCGTGCTTTGTATTATCTCGGCAATCTTTATGTTTGTTATGATGAAACGCCTTGAGAAGGTGGCATAATAATTCAAAGTCAATAGATTTTTATATAAAAAGTTAGGATAGAGCCTTGCCTTTTCGGGTGAGGCTCTATCTGTTTTTTGTGTGGCGTCGGTTGCTTGCAGGTGGGGCCTGTGGATTATAGAATCGACCTTTTGTATTTTTGCTCTTTTTGTAGCATAAAATATGATATTAAAAATTTGTTGTTATATGGAAATTGTTTAAATTTGCTGCTAAAATGATGCAATACATCTGCCTATAAAATAAACCGATGGTTTACGTATCATTACCAAATGAGAAACAACGCCGTCTTCCATTTTATCTTGCAATGGAGGAGTATATCGCACGCACCTTGCCTGCGAACGACTATTTTTTTATGTGGCAGGTGAATCCAACAGTTATTTTCGGGCGTAATCAATTGGTTGAGGCCGAGGTAGATATGGCCTACTGTCGAGCCAATGGCATTGCTATGTACCGCCGTAAAAGCGGGGGCGGGTGTGTGTATGCCGACCCGAGCAATATAATGTTCTCTTACATCACTCCCGAGGCAAATGTGAATTTCACTTTTAATCGTTATATGTTGATGGTGGAGCACGTGCTTCAGAAATTGGGTCTCGATGCTCGCACAACAGGACGCAACGATATTCTTATTGATGGAAAAAAGGTGTCGGGAAATGCTTTTTACCATCTTCCTGCTCGTAGTATAGTGCACGGAACAATGCTCTACGATACCGACCTCGAAAAAATGGTGCGCTCGACAACTCCATCGGACGAGAAACTTAAGAGTAAAGGGGTTGAATCGGTGCGTCAGCACGTTACCACGCTTAATCGTTATCTGACAATTTCAATCGACGAGTTTAAGGCTTTTGTACGAGAGAATCTTTGTAACCAAGAGATTGTGCTCGATGATGCTGCCATCAGCTGCATCGAAGAGATTGAGCAAGGGTATCTTACCGAGGAGTTTATCTATGGCCGTAACCCGGCTTACACGCTTGTGCGCAAGGCACGTATCGAGGGGGTGGGCGAGTTTGAGATGCGTTTGGAACTTAAGAACGGTACTATAAGAAAAATGAATTTGCTTGGCGATTTTTTTCTTGTGGGCGACCTTGATGGTGGGCTGCTTGCCCGTCTCAAGGGAGTGCCGTTTGAGCGGGAGGCTGTCGAGGCTGCACTCTCCGAGGTTGAGCCATCGACTATAATAATGAATATGACAAAAGAGCAATTAAGTAAACTAATAATAAAACTTTTCTGAACTATGGAGAATAAAAGAACCTGTCTTTATGACAAACACGTGGCGCTTGGTGCGCTCATCAGTCCTTTCGGTGGCTTTGATATGCCCATCCAGTATAGCAATATTGTTGAGGAACATAATGCTGTTCGCGAGGCGTGCGGTATTTTTGACGTTTCACATATGGGCGAGGTGCTGGTAACAGGCCTCGAGAGCGAGGCGTTTGTAAATTACATATTTACGAATGATATTACCGACGCTCCCGATGGTAAAATCTTCTATGGAATGATGCTGCATCCCACCGGCGGTGTTGTTGACGACCTGCTTGTCTATAAAATGGCCGATAAGAAATTCTTCCTTGTGATAAATGCCGGAAACATTGACAAAGATGTTGCGTGGATTATGAAGCAGGCCGAGAAATTCAATGTTACGGTTGAGCATCAGAGTGCTTACTATGGCGAGGTTGCCGTTCAGGGTCCTAATACCGAGGCAATTGTCGAGAGAGTGCTTGGCATCCCCTGTGCCGAGATGGTTTTTTACACCTGCAAAGAGGTTGAGTACAACGGCGAGACTATAATTATCAGCCGTACAGGTTACACGGGCGAGGATGGATTCGAGCTCTATGGCTCACACGCCTTTACCAATGAGGTATGGGATAAACTTATTGCAAGCGGCGAGGTTAAGCCTTGTGGCTTGGGCTGTCGCGATACTCTTCGTTTCGAGGTGGGATTGCCGCTTTATGGCGACGAACTAACAGATGAGATTACTCCTCTGGAGGCCGGATTGGGAATGTTCGTAAAGCTCGACAAAGGCGACTTTATCGGACGCGAAGCTATTGCTGCACAAAAGGCCGGCGGGCTGAAACGTAAGATTGTGGGCATTGAGCTTAAAGACAAGGCAATTCCTCGCCACGGCTACGACGTCGAGGTTGATGGTAAGGTAATTGGTCAGGTAACAACAGGTTACAACTCTATTTCGACCGGAAAGAGTGTGTGTATGGCACTCATTGACGCCGAGTATGGCAAGCTGGGAACAGAGGTGGCGGTGCGCATACGCAAGCGTGTATTCCCCGGTGTTGTAACAAAGAAGCGTTTTTACGAGAAAAACTATAAGAAATAAATCTAATACTAATAATTAAAACTTAAAAACTATGAGCAAGATTGTAGAAGGTCTCTATTATGCAGAGTCGCACGAGTATGTAAAAATCGAAGGTGAGTATGGCTATGTAGGTATTACCGATTATGCACAGCACGAGCTTGGCAACGTGGTATATGTTGATATGCCCGACGTTGACGACGAGGTTGAGGCAGGTTCTGACTTTGGCGCAGTAGAGAGCGTTAAGGCTGCCAGCGACCTTATCTCGCCCGTTAGCGGTACAGTGGTTGAGATTAACGAGGCTTTGAACGACCAGCCCGAGCTTGTTAATGCCGACCCCTATGCAAACTGGATTATCAAAGTGCAGCTCTCAGATGCTTCCGAGGTTGAGAAACTTATGGATGCTGCTGCTTATAAGGCTGCTATCGGCGAGTAAAAAAGAGTAACCAAAGGCGATATTCCGAAGGCACAAAAAGCAACTTGTCGGAATATCGTCCTTTTGAAATTTCATTTACTAATTTTTTAATAAGAAAAGAATGAAATATTTCCCCCATACGCAGGAAGATATTCAGCAGATGTTGCAGGTGGCCGGTTTAGAGACGATGGACGACCTCTACGGCGAAATTCCCGCACAGTTGCTCTTCAACCGCGAATTTAACCTCCCCGAGGCAATGTCCGAGGTTGAGATTCGCAAATTCATCGAAGCGCTTGGTAAAAAGAACTGTCAGCTTGCCTGCTTTGCCGGCGCAGGTATCGAGGATCACTATTCGCCCTCGATAATTGCCCCGATAATTTCGCGTGGCGAGTTTCTGACAGCTTACACACCTTATCAGCCCGAAATTTCGCAGGGTACATTGCAGTATATATTCGAGTATCAATCTATGATATGCGAATTGACAGGGATGGACGTTACAAACGCATCAATGTACGACGGTTGCACCGCAACAGCCGAGGCTATGATGATGGCAGTAGCTGCCGCCAAGAAACGCAACAAGGTGCTGATGTCGGCTACTGTTAATCCCAAAGTAAAAAAGGTGGTCGAGACATACGCACAGTACAGTGGCGCTGTAATTGAGATTATTGCCGAGAAAGACGGCGTTACCGACCTTGCCGACCTTGATGCCAAACTCGCAGGCGACGACGTTGCAGGAGTAATTCTTGCGCAGCCTAATTTCTACGGAATAATAGAGGATTATACCGGTGTTGCCGATAAATGCCACGCAAAGAAAGCGCTTATGATAATGAATGCCAACCCCTCGGCACTCGCAGTGTTGAAAACACCCGCAGAGTGGGGTGCTGACATTGCTTGCGGCGATGGTCAGACGCTTGGTATTCCAATGAACTACGGCGGCCCTTATGTGGGCTATCTTGCTTGTACAAATGCTCTTGTGCGCAAACTGCCCGGACGCATCGTTGGCGCAACAACCGACGTTGACGGTAAACGTGCATTTGTGCTCACGCTTCAGGCACGCGAGCAACACATACGCCGCGAAAAGGCCAATAGTAACATCTGCTCGAACCAATCGCTTATGGCTCTTTATGTTACTATTTATATGTCGCTTATGGGACACAAAGGTCTTAAAGAGGTTAACAAACTCTCGTATGCAGGTGCACACTATCTTGCCGAGCAGTTGGTGGCAACAGGAAAATGTACAATGGCATACGATAAGCCTTTCCTTAATGAGTTTGCAGTAAAGACAACAATTTGCCCCAAGGCTATTCAAGCTGCACTGCTTGAAAAAGGCATTTTGGGCGGTGTGCGCATTGCCGATGATACACTGCTCATCTGTGTAACCGAGCAACGTACAAAAGAGGAGATGGATGCGTTTGTCGAAACAGTAAAGAATCTTTAAATCAGGGAGGATATTCTATGATACGCAATTATGATAAATTGATTTTTGAACTCTCGAAAGAGGGTCGTGTGGGATATTCCCTTCCCAAAAATGAGGTTGAGTGTGGATGTATGTGCAGCGGAATCCCCGAGAATCTGCGCCGCGAAAGTAAGCCTCTGCTTCCCGAGGTAACAGAGTTTGACGTTGTTCGCCACTATACCAATCTCTCGAATAAGAATTTCGGTGTCGATACAGGATTCTATCCTCTTGGCAGCTGTACGATGAAATACAATCCTCGCATAAACGAGGAAATTGCGGCTCATCCTGCATTTACACAGCTTCACCCCTCGATGCCGGCCGAGTGTGCTCAGGGTGCTCTTGAGGTTTATTACAACCTTGCAGCATCGCTGGCCGAGGTAAGCGGCCTTGCCGAGTTTACGCTTAATCCATACGCAGGTGCTCACGGCGAGCTCACGGGACTTATGATAATGCGTCAGTACCACATACAGCGTGGCGACCTTAAACGTACAAAAGTAATTGTCCCCGATAGTGCTCACGGTACAAATCCTGCAAGTGCCGCAGTTTGTGGCTTGCAGATTGTCGAGGTAAAATCGACTGCCAACGGTACTGTCGATGTCGAGGATTTGAAACCTCTGCTCGATGATACAATTGCAGGAATTATGATGACTAATCCCAATACTCTTGGTATTTTCGAGACCGAGATTCCCGAAATTTCGCGTCTTGTGCACGAGTGCGGCGGATTGCTCTACTACGATGGAGCCAATCTGAATGCTGTGCTTGGAAAATGCCGTCCCGGAGATATGGGATTCGACATTATGCACATCAATCTGCACAAGACATTCTCTACGCCTCACGGTGGCGGTGGTCCCGGCGACGGCCCTGTGGGTGTACGTGCAGGCCTTGAACATCTGCTGCCCAATCCTCAAGTTAAGAAGAGCGAGGATGGTAAATTCTATTTACAGTGCGATGAAAAATCGGCCGGTTACGTCTCTAATTTCCTTGGTAACTTTGGCGTAATTATGCGTGCATATACTTATCTGCTTACTCTCGGTCGCGAGAATGTGAAGATGGTGGGTCCGCTTGCTGTGCTCAATGCCAACTATGTTAAGGAGTCGCTTAAGGGTGAGTATTATCTGCCCATCGAGGGTGTGTGCAAGCACGAGTTTGTGTTCGACGGCCTTGCCGATAAATCGACAGGTGTTACCACACTCGATATTGCCAAGCGTCTGCTCGACTATGGTTACCACGCTCCGACAATCTATTTCCCTCTGCTGTTCCATCAGAGTATTATGATTGAACCGACAGAGACCGAGAGCAAAGAGACGCTCGACGAGTTTATAGCTGTGATGAAAAAAGTAGCTCAAGAGGCTATTGAGAATCCCGAGGTTGTGAAGAGTGCACCTCACTCGACCCCTGTTCGCCGTCTCGACGAGACTACCGCAGCACGTTTCCCCAAAACTACTTATAAGCAGTTGAAAGGATAAGTAAGCAATTGCGCGAGGCGTCCTTAATGAATGTTACGGGACGTTGAATCTTGTAATTTATTCCCTCTAAAGTTTGTATAAACTTTGGAGGGATAATTGTTCGGTGGTTGAGCACACTGTTAATGAGTGTTAATTGCAGTGAGTAACCGATACATTTTCTATCCTTTATATAAGGAATTTATACAGTTAAATGAATATGGCAATGATTTATAAAGTGTTAAAAAATAAGTTGGTTGTTTGCTTTGTTCTAATTTCCTGTTTTTGTTGTTTAATAAATAAGAAACTGTATTTTAGTCCAATGGAAGGACGTAGTATTTGGGATTTAGTTATTGAATTTCATAATTACTTTTTGCAGACATTTTCATTAACAGAAAAAGATAAGTTAGATAAAGCATTAGCGGATTATTACAGCAGTTGGAAAGCGTCGGGGAAAGATAGTACAGAGTGTGTAATTGATTTTGCCGAGATTGTACCATTTGAATGGGATACTATATGCTATTTTTGGTATAGTACATCTTTTGAAGATAACGAAGAACAAGAACTCAAAGATTATGCCAAAGAGCACAATATTCAACGATACTGCGAGTGTTTACATTTTTTGAAGGGCAAAAATGTTGTTTTTGTTGTTAATTTGGAATTGAATAGCGAAAAGGAGAGAGGTGTCCTTTTCTGTACCGATAAAAATATTATTAAGCGTGCCCGTGGCGATGCAAAATTTCACGTTCGGAAATTGGACTGCTTTTATATCGTAAGGGATATGACCGAGGAGTTTATGTACAACTGGAGGTATATCGACGAAGAGCAATATGACAGAAAAGAAATGAAATTAAGGAATAAGAATAAAGTCAATATAGAAGAGTAAATAGGCTTTTTGATACAAGAAAATTATAGTGGTAATATAAAATTACTCCCCCAGAAGTTAACCGAAACTTCTGGGGGAATAATTTTGTCTAAAAATTGATTATGCTGTTCCTTAATCGAGTGTGTGCAGAATCTCCTCAATTACGCGTGGAAAATGCTCATATTCAAGAGCGTGTACTTTTGAGGCTACATCGTCGGGAGTGTCGGTGGGCAGTACGGGGCAGGTTGCTTGAAAGAATGTGGTGCCTTTGTCGTAGTCGCTGTCGATAAGGTGTATGGTGATGCCGCTCTCGGTGTCGCCGGCCTCGACGACTGCTTTGTGGACGCGGTCGCCGTACATCCCTTTTCCGCCGTGTTTAGGCAGCAGGGCAGGGTGTATGTTTACTATACGCCCGGGGTAGGCCTCAATGAATTTTTGCGGAACAAGCAGCAGAAAACCTGCGAGTACTATAAAGTCGATGTTGCGACTGCTGAGTTCTTCTATAAGGCTGTCGGCCGCCATAAATTCGGCTTTTGTTACAGTGAGTGCCTCGATGTTCAGTCTCTTTGCTCTCTCAAGAACATAGGCGTCGGGGTTATTGGCTACAATGAGCGATACTCGCGCGTATGTTGAACCGGCAAAGTGGTTGGCAATATTTTCGGCGTTTGAGCCGCTTCCGGATGCGAAAATTGCAATATTTTTCATAGGGCGATTCTTATGTGGGTGTTAATGGATTTTTATGATATTGGCATTAGACGGCGCAACACCTGCTCGCCGTAGGTCTTTGAAATTGGTATCTCTTTTATATTGGGGAAGCCTAATTCGAGGAACAGGTTTTCTTTCTCGCGGCGCATAACCTTGACAAGGTCGAGATTGACCATGTATGAACGGTGGCAACGCACAATGTTTGTGTCGGCAAGCTGTTCGCTTATGTCGCGCATTGTTATTCGCATAAGTTGTTTCTTTAGTACCTCGTTCCTGATATACCATATACATATATAATTGTCGGCCGACTCGATGTACAGAAGATTCTCTTTGGCTACCGATAGCTGAAGCACGCCACGTTCGTCGCGAAACGATATTAAGGAGCTTGATTTAAAACCTATATTCTCGTTCATAAGCTCTTGTAGCTTGGCTGTCTTGTCCTGATAGGAGAAGAATAGTATGCTTATGAGGTAGGGGATGAATAGGATGACCGCTGTATTTTGCAGTGCTTGCTTGTATATTACCACGGGATCGAGGGAGTTGAGGTTTATATTACCTCTTTGGCTGGTTATTATTGCAAGTATTGTAAATGCACCGGCAAGAAACAGAAGCTCGATAAAAATCCAAATAGCATATTTAATTATCGTAATGTCGTGTGTGGGCTTTTGTGAGTATTTATACATTATTATGCGACTGATGGCTACCACGGACATTCCCAGTAGTACAAGTACCGACGACCAAGCCAAATACATTGTGTTTGTAAATCCTCGTGCTGTAATCCATTGGATTGAGCCGAATGGCTTGAATATGTTTATAAATACAATAGCAAATATCGACACAAAGAGAACCATTATAATTTGATTTCTCTTTTCGAGCAGATATTTGGGGGCTTTTGAAAATAATATGGAGGTGTATGTTGCTGCCATTTTTCCTTTTGAGTTTTTTATTCTAAAATGCAAAAATACAATTTTTTTTATAACAAATATTCTTTTGCTACCTTAAAAGATTTAAAATATATAGTAAGATTGGTGTCTGCAGAGTCAACCAGCAAGTGCAACATTACGAAATAAATTTGTAAAAGCACTCT
>CAYYEL010000058.1:0-13554 GCA_964470845.1 uncultured Bacteroidaceae bacterium
CAAAGTCGTGAGCAAGGAGGGAATTTTGTTGCACTTCTATCTTGACAGTATGTTTACTGCCGGTTATTTTAATCAATGGACTATTGATGCTGTTTTACTGTTTATTCGACAAATAGCGTTCGGCCTCAAGCGCTGCACGGCATCCGCTTGCCGCAGCATTTATCGCCTGACGATAATGGGGGTCGGCAACATCACCCGCAACAAATACTCCGGGGACAATAGTCTTAACGCCACTTGCATCGGCTGGGACAAAATAGCCTGTTTCGTCGGTCTTTAGATATTTTTTAAAAATATCGCTATTGGGTTTATGTCCTATGGCAAGGAAAAAGCCGTCAATCGCAAGGTCGTAGTGCTTTTCGTCAGCCTCACCTTTACGCTTTACAAGATGCACACCCTCTACTCCATTCTCGCCAAACAGCCCTTCGGTATTATGCTCAAAGAGCACCTCAATTTTAGGGTTGCGCAGGGTTCTGTCTTGCATAGCCTTTGAGGCACGAAGATAGGGTTTACGCACAATAAGATACACCTTTGCAGCAAGTGAAGCAAGATAATTGGCCTCCTCGCAGGCTGTATCGCCACCACCGACAACGGCTACAATCTTCTTACGATAGAAAAATCCATCGCAAGTTGCACAAGCACTCACTCCCATCCCCTGATATTTTGTCTCATCGGCAAGCCCCAGATATTTTGCAGCAGCTCCTGTTGCAACAATCACAGTCTCGGCCTCTATTACCGTATTGTCATCAAGCGTTACCTTGTAAGGAAGAGCCTCAAAATCGACCTCTACGACACTGCCCGAGCGAACATCCGCGCCTACATTTATCGCCTGCTGACGCATATTATCCATAAGCTCGGGGCCGGTTATTCCATTGGGGAATCCGGGAAAATTCTCAATCACAGTAGTTGTTGTCAGCTGTCCACCGGGCTGCATACCCTCTATAAGGACAGGTGCAAGATTGGCACGTGAAGCATAAATTGCTGCTGTATAGCCGGCAGGCCCCGAACCAATAACCAAACACTTTGTTCTTTCCATATTATCTATTTTAAATTGTTTACCTTAGAAGCTGTTTAAATTTCTAATAAAAGTTTTTCTTATATTAGAGGCCGTTATTTCGTTGTTTTTTTATATTTAAAATGCCTGTTCTCTTCTTTTCCTCGGTTACTTGAGGCCGACTTACGCGCCCTCAAAAATAATAAAACATCCTATATAAAAAACTTAACGATAT
The DNA here is from genome assembly GCA_964470845.1 of uncultured Bacteroidaceae bacterium. GTDB lineage: Bacteria > Bacteroidota > Bacteroidia > Bacteroidales > Bacteroidaceae > HGM04593. The sequence continues at coordinate 1,227 of CAYYEL010000058.1, forward strand.
AAAATTAAGCAGATTCTTAAAATATATTATCGCATATCTATAACCTCGGCGTTGGGATAATCGTTCACAGGACACACAAAAATCTCGTCTGCAAACTTACACCCTCCCTTGTATTTCTTTATTTCTATATTTATACATCCATTATCACCCATATCAAGCTGCATCTTTAGCGGTTGCAAAGTAGCCTTATCAATGTACAATACCACTTTACCAAACTCGCCATTATCGTCTGTGGGCAGCAGCGTAACGACGTTGACGGCCTCCTCGGCACTCAGCGAGCTCTTGTAACCGCCCTTATAGAGCTGCATAATGTGCAGAGGCGATAGATTCTGCGCCTCCTCGCTCTCGGCATCGGTAATATAAATTTCATCGGTCTGTCCCGAGTAATTCCACTGCCGAGTGCCGTCGCACCATATTTTCAGATGCTCAAGAAGCAATGCGAAGCGCTCCTTATCCTTAGCTTCAAGGCTGCAATCGGCATAAAAGACACCTTTCTCGGCAACCGACCGCTCACCGTTTGCATTATAGAGCGAATACTCAAAATCCATCTGCACACCCGTGTCGGCTTTTATCTGAGCCACAGCCTTATCGAGCAATTTCACGGCGCCACCATCGGCACACGCCAACAGAGGAACAAACATCAAGAATATAATAAGCACCCTTCTCATCGGCCTTCACTTAATTGTTATTCGACAAAAGAGATTTTAGACGGAATTCAAGGTCGGCCTCATCAGGACACAACACCTGACGCGGCTTACTTCCATCCTGTTCGCCCACAATTCCTGTCCTGCACAACTGATCCATAATACGCCCTGCACGATTGAATCCGACATTGAATTTACGTTGCAGAAGCGACACCGAGCCCTGCTGATGCAACACCACTGTGCGTGCAGCCTCGGCAAACAACTCGTCGAGCTTGCCCACCGAGCCACCATCGGCACGTGCCGCCGAGGATGCGCCGCCACTCTCACCCGCTGCCTCGTCGGGCTCGGGAAGAATATAGGCCGACGTATATCCCTGCTGTTTAGCGATGTGTGCACACACGCGTTCAACCTCTTTTGTCTCAATTAGCGCACACTGCACGCGCACCGGGTCATTACCCGCAAGGAACAACATATCGCCCCTACCCTGCAACTGATTGGCACCGGTGCGTTCAAGAATTGTACGCGAGTCAATCTGCGAGATTACGCGGAACGCCATACGTGCGGGGAAGTTAGCTTTAATTGTACCGGTAATAATATTCGTTGTCGGACGCTGCGTTGCAATTATCATATGAATACCCACTGCACGCGCTTTCTGCGCAATACGCGCAATCGGTTGTTCCACCTCTTTTCCGGCAGTCATCATAAGATCGCCATACTCGTCGATAATCACAACAATATAAGGCATAAAGCGATGCCCTTTTGTAGGCAACAGCTGCTTGTTCAGGAATTTTTCGTTATATTCCTTTACCGAACGTACGCTTGCAGCCATCAACAGACGGTAGCGATTGTCCATCTCGGTACACAACGATTTAAGCGTACGCACCACCTTAGAAACGTCTGTAATAATAGGTTCATCCTCATCCTCCAATTTAGCAAGGAAATGCTTCTCAATAACCTTATAAAGACTGAGCTCGACCATTTTAGGGTCAACCATCACAAATTTCAGATAAGCCGGATGCATTTTAAAGAGCAAAGAGGTAATAATCGCATTCAAGCCTACCGATTTTCCCATACCCGTAGCACCGGCAACAAGCAGGTGAGGCATCTTTGCCATATCAACCATAAACACCTCGTTCGAGATTGTCTTTCCAAGCGCCAGCGGAAGCGCCATATCAGTCTCCTTGAATTTGCGACTGTTAAGCAGAGACATCATCGGCACAATCTGTTTGTTGGCATTAGGAACCTCAATACCGATAGTACCCTTTCCGGGGATAGGCGCAATAATACGAATACAAAGAGCCGACAGCGACATTGCAATATCATCCTCAAGATTGCGTATTTTCGAGATACGCACACCGGGGGCCGGAGTAATCTCGTACAGAGTAATTGTGGGACCCACAGTTGCCTTAATAGAGCTAATTTCAATGTCAAAATCGCGCAATACACGTACAATCTCCTCCTTTTTCACATTCTGCTCATTCATATCAATTGCCTGAGCCGTATTTTCATACTTATCAAGAAGGTCTATTGTAGGAGGCTTATAATAGCTTAATTCATCTTTGGGATTAAGCGGACGCAACATATCACCGCCCATATCCTCATCGCCGGCAGCCTGTTCAATATTCATTTCAATCCCGTCGTCGGTGCTATTGGCATTATTAAGCTGCGCCATACGGTCGAATTGACGTGCAAGCTCATCATCATCGACAGACGCAACAGAGCCCTCTTCCTCGGGCGCTGTTTCACCCTCAATATCCTCATCGTCGCCGGCAGGAATTTCAATCTCAATATCATCATGGGGCACTGTATCATCATCAAGAGGCAGATCAACAACAATCTCCTCTTCTTCGGTATTTTCAATATCAGCCTCAGCAACCGACGGCTTGTCCAAAGCAACCTCCGCCTCCTCGACAGGTTGCTCGTATCCGTCAGTTTCCGCCTCTTCAGCCTCAGCCTCGGGAACAACCTCTGCTGGCTTTCTCTTTATAAATCCAAGAGAGAATAACTTACGCAGCCACACAATAGTCTCGCGAGTAATATAAATCATAAAGAACAACAAAGATACCGCAAGCAACAAAAATACACCTACAGCACCAATCTGCAACTCAAGCCAACGGACAACATTCTCGCCGTGAGCACCACCGGGCGTCATAAAGGCCAAATCATCGAAAATAAATCCGAAGAACAGCGAACCCCATATAATTCCAAATGCAACACCTATGCACCATTTCATAAGCGGAGGACGTCGCAAAGACATCAAGCGCAATGCCACAACTACCATCAAAGGAACAATAAACACCGACGACCATCCGAAACAGTCGTTCACAAGATAGCTTGCCACAATAGCTCCACTCTTACCGGTACTGTTCTCAACCTCCTCGGCAACAGCCGTAGCAGCATCAATCGCACTCTGGTCGGCTCCACCCGACGAAAAGAACGAAAGAAACGAAAAACAGAAGAAAACCGCCAAAGCAGCAACCACCACTCCTGCCACAAAAGTAGTATTAGGCGACTTCACATATTCGAGTGCACGTTCCATCACACTCGGTTCTTTAACCGTATTTTTCTTTGCCATATAAATTTACTCCACTGAATTCTACAAAAAGACGCAATGCATTATCAATCACTCCATAAGGGCATTATAAAGACCAAAAGTCCGCCATAAGCCCTAAATTAGCAAGCGCGAAGATAGTAAAAAAATAAATAATAATACAGCAGTGCTACACTATTTTTTTGTAACTTCGCGGCATATTACAAAAAAGCAAAATAATGACCGAGAACGAAAGTATAGTATTTTCGCGTAACACCGTCGAATTTGTTACCGTAGCAGCCGAGTATTGCGCCTATTTAGAGCGTTCGGGCGAGCTTGAGCGTAAAGAATTTGTCAGCACAATGCTCAAACTACTGCCACTGCTTTATATAAAAGCCCAGATGCTCCCCGACGACGAACCCATAAACGACACCGACACACTCGAAGACTTTGTAACCGAAGAGAGCTACGAGGTGCTGCGCATCACCCTCGCCGAGCTTCTTGGCAGTCGCGACGCCTACCTCGATGTATTTGTCGATGAGATGCGATACAGCGACACCCCTATAACAAAAAACATCTCCGAAGACCTTGCCGACATTTATCAGGACATAAAAAATTTCATCTGCCTGTTCAAATTAGGCATAAACGAAACAATGCACGACGCCATACTCCTGTGCCGCGAACATTTCGGCCGATATTGGGGACAAACACTTGTAAACACACTCCGCGCCCTTCACGAAATAGAATACAACAGCCCCGAGGGGGACGACAGCGAGGAGCAAAACCAACAAAATGACGAATTTTAAACCACACATAGAGAAAAGCGAAATACAGACAATGCCCACCGCCCTTTTCCAAGGACGCATCATTGTCATCGACACCCCCGCCGAAGCCGAAAAAGCAGCAAAAGCCCTCTCGGGCGAGACACTCATAGGCATAGACACCGAAACACGCCCCTCATTCAAGAAAGGCGTGCACTACAACGTATCACTATTGCAAATGAGCACCACAGACACCTGCTTCCTCTTCAGGCTGAACCGTATAGGACTACCGGCACCCCTCATAGCCCTGTTCGAAGATAGCAAGATACTTAAAATAGGCCTGTCGCTGCACGACGACTATCAAGCCCTCGCCAAGCGCAAGCGCTTCACCCCCCGAGGCTTCTTCGACCTTCAGAAACACGTCAGCAACTACGGTATCGAAGAGATGAGCCTGCAAAAGATATTTGCCATAATATTCGGGCAACGCATCTCGAAGAGCCAACAGCTGACCAACTGGGACGCCGACGTACTCACCGACAAACAAAAGCTATACGCAGCCACCGACGCGTGGGCCTGCCTAACCATATACAAACAACTGCAACACATAAAATAACAAATATAAATGGAAAAAGCCGTAATACTGAAAAAAGGCAAGGAAGAGTCGCTCCAACGCTTCCACCCGTGGATATTCTCGGGCGCAATACAACGCATCGTAGGCAATCCCGACGAAGGCGATGCTGTTACCGTCTATACCAACGACCACAAGTTCATTGCCCGCGGACACGTACAAGTAGGCAGCATAGCCGTACGTGTACTCACATTCGCCGACGAGCCCATCGACATTGAATTTTGGCGTCGTCGCCTATCCACCGCCTACCATCTGCGCCGCAGCATAGGCCTTGCAGACAACCCCACAAACGACACCTACCGCCTTGTACACGGCGAAGGCGATTCACTGCCCGGCCTCATCATCGACATCTACGGCGACACAGCCGTAATGCAGGCCCACAGCGTCGGAATGCACGTCAATCGCAGCATTATAGCCCAAGTACTAAAAGAGACCTTAGGCGAAAGCCTTAACAACATATATTACAAGTCGGACACCACCCTCCCCTACAAAGCCGATATTAACAAAGACAACGGCTATCTACTGGGCGGGAACGCAAGCAACGTATCAACCGAATACGGACTAAAATTCCACATCGACTGGTTACGCGGCCAAAAGACAGGATTTTTTGTCGATCAGCGCGAGAACCGCAAGCTGCTCGAACAATATGCCAAAGGACGTAAACTACTGAATATGTTCTGCTACACGGGCGGATTTTCAATCTACGCCCTGCGTGGCGACGCCGAGCTTGTCCACTCGGTCGATAGCTCGGCAAAAGCCATCGACCTCACCAACGCCAACGTCGCAATAAACTTCCCCGACGACACACGCCACGCAGCCTACGCCGAGGATGCTTTCGACTACCTTGAACGAATGGGCAACAACTACGACCTTATCATCCTCGACCCACCCGCCTTTGCCAAGCACCGCGACAGCCTTCGCAACGCCCTTATAGGCTACCGCCGCCTCAACGCAAAAGCCATCGAAAAGATACAACCCGGCGGCATATTATTCACATTCTCCTGCTCACAAGTAGTGAGTAAAGAACATTTCCGCACCGCAGTGTTCACCGCAGCAGCCATTGCCAAGCGCAATGTACGCATCCTGCATCAGTTGACACAACCGGCCGACCACCCCGTAAACATCTACCACCCCGAAGGCGAATACCTCAAAGGCTTAGTACTTTATGTAGAATAAACAAAACTTTTCCTCTTAAATATTTTGCCAAACAAAAGATAATCGCTATCTTTGCACCTCGAAAAGCCATTACACTACATTTTGTTACCAGCAAAGTAAAAATTAAATTAAAAAATATACTACAATGAAAAAAGACATCCATCCCGCAGGATACCGTCCCGTTGTATTTAAAGATATGTCAAACGGTGATTGTTTCCTTTCACAATCTTGCTGCAACACAAAGGACACAATTGAGTTCGAGGGCGAGACTTACCCCCTTGTAAAACTTGAGATTTCTAATACTTCTCACCCCTTCTACACAGGTAAGGCTAAGCTTGTCGATACAGCCGGTCGCGTTGATAAGTTCATGAGCCGTTACGGCAAGACAATGAAGAAGTAAATCTTTTTCTCAGGACAAATGCAGGGTGTATTAAGAAATTCTTAATACACCTTATTTTATTAACACCCCACCAATGTCAAATTTTATTACTCGATAATAAAATGCACAAACTACTCACAGCCCTTGCCATTATACTGACAATCACCGCTTGCAGTAACGACAGCAACAAACTACCGGCACACATCGACCCCTCGAACACCAACGCCAACACAGACGGCAGCAAACACGCCACCCGCATCGAAATTCCCGCAATAAGCAACGAAGATATATTCATAACACACACAACAACCGACAACGGCAAAAGCACGGTAAATTACAGCATCGCCCACTCGCCCCAACGCAAACACAGCCGCTGGGTAGCTTTCACATTCGATGCAAGCAACAGAGCAAAGAATTGGAATCGAAACAATTGGGACAATACACCGTGGAAAGGCGACCCTTTTCAGCCCGACCCTCAAATGCCACTCGACCACGTCTTTACAAAAGACGAGATTAACCGCAACGGTTACGTTCGCGGACATCTTGTAGCCTCGGCCGACCGCCTCTACTCCAAAGACGCCAACGAACAGACATTCTATTACAGTAACATCTCCCCAATGCTCAGCCGCTTCAACGAAGGAAAATGGTTAGACCTCGAAGGCAAAGTGCAAGGCTGGGGACGCAACAGCGGCTTTTGCGACACACTCTACATTGTCAAAGGCGGCACAATAAGAGAAGGCGAATACAAAAGCGTAACCAACCAACAAGGGTTAACCTGCGCAACCGTGCCACTATATTATTATATGGCACTCCTTTGTCGCCACAAAGACACATACAAAGCAGCAGGATTCTATTTCGAGCACAAAAGCTACCTCGACGGCAATTTATCCGACTATGCAATGACAATAGACGAGCTCGAAGAAAAAACAGGAATCGACTTTTTCTGCAATCTGCCCGATAAGTTAGAAAAAGCCGTTGAACAATACTTCAGCCCCACTCAATGGACAGGCCTTAAATAACAACACCCCACCGTTCGATAAAATATAAAACAAAAAAATGTGCTCCAACAACAACGTAAGAGCACACTATAACATCAATAATTCTTTTTCATCGGCTCAAAGAAAGCCTGCGTGTGCTGACAAGCAGGACACAACAGCGGAGCATCCTCGGCCTCGACAAGATAGCCACAATTACGGCACTGCCACCATATTTTTCCATCACGATGGAAGAAATTCCCATCAGTGATGCGCCCAAGCAATGCAAGATAGCGACGTTCGTGCTCGGCCTCTACCGCAGCAATCGCCTTAAAAGCCGCAGCCACCGGAGCAAATCCCTCATCCTCGGCTATTTTTGAAAAATCACGATAAAGAACATCCCACTCCTCTTTTTCACCTTTAGCAGCAGCCAACAAATTCTCGGCAGTAGTACCAATCTTACCGGCCGGATAAGTTGCAAGAATCTCAACACTGCCACCTTCGAGAAACTTAAAGAAACGCTTTGCGTGCTCTTTCTCCTGCTCGGCCGTCTCACAAAATACCGAAGCAATCTGCTCATAGCCCTCGGTCTTTGCCACCGAGGCAAAAAACGTGTAACGTGTGCGTGCCTGACTTTCACCGGCAAACGCCTTTAAAAGATTCTGCTCGGTCAACGAGCCCTTAACACTTCTCATAAATTATAAAATTAAAATTTGGTAAAAGAAAAATCCTGTTCCCTTATAACAAGGAACAGGATTATTTTGTTTATTCGTTACATCGGAGCTATCTTTTCCACAGGTCGGGACGGTCGGTTATAATCCCATCGACAAATGGCAGAGACCTCTCGGGCGGTGCATCCAATGTCCACACTTTAATCTTTTTACCATACGAATGCACCTTCTCGACGAGTTTCGGCGATACATATTTATAATTAAAATTAAACGAACTTATATAATCGTATTTCGATTGCCCGAATCGTACAAGCCCACCATCGTAAGCAAACGGCAGCCCCGGTATCTTAAAATAAAACAATTTTTCGAGCTCAAAAGGATGCCCCAATCTATGAATATGTTCAAGCACTTCATCATCGAACGACTGCACCGACACCCATCCGGCTGCTCCGTACAGCGCAATTTCATTTATCAACGCCTTTGCCATCTGCTCGGCATTCTTTGTGCGCTTAGCCTCGACAAGCAAGCGACAACGCCCCTGCACAGCCCAAAGAACATCACCCAGTGTTGGTAGCGCTTCATCTGTTACCTCCCCTTTGGCATCAACTATCCTATACTGCTGCAACTGCTCAAGAGACATCTCCTCGACAGCACCTTTGCCATTCATAGTGCGCTCTATTGTTGCATCGTGGCACACTACAAGCTCACCATCGGCAGTCAGACGAACATCCACCTCAATTGCATCTACCCCAAGCTCCAGCACCCGGTGCACAGCAGCAAGTGAATTTTCGGGTGCAATCCCCGCCCCCGCACGATGCGCAATAATCTCACGGCCTTGCAGTTGCCCGACAGCGTTTGCGTTCCACATTCCGCAAGCACACGAAACCACAATCAACGATAGTAACAAAATTGCGACAGCTATCCACATTTTCATTCGGCTTATTATAAATCGTACGATAAAAAACCACAGTTTTACGACAGTTGTTCATTCTATAACAACCACACAAGAAACATATTAAGCGAATCAGCGATATTTACGCAGAGCCTTCAGAGTGGGCGTGCCCACCATTCCATCCTCGTACAGCCCCGATATTTTCTGAAACGAGCGCACAGCACGTATTATCTCGCCCTCATAAAGCACACCGTTCTTTGAGTAAATTATATCCTTTTCGTCAAGAAACAGTTTCTTCACCAACATATCGGCAAGCGACTTTACATCGGCACCCGAGTCGCCACGCATAATCACCCTCTCACCCAGACGGTAACGCTTCTCTTCATAGATAATCTCGTCGCGTTTCTTTACCTCGGCCTCGCGAGACTTACTTTTCGAGGCCGACTTTTTCTTTTTGCGAACAGAGGATTTTTTCTTGACCTTAACAGGCTTATCATCTGTACGCTTTTGCTGCACAATAGGTACACCTCTTTTTATTATACGTGCAACCGAATCGCTACGCCCATAAAACTGTGCGCACAACCTCTCGGGAAGCAGCACGAACATAAAAAGGAGCAATATGACAAGCTGTTTATTTGCCATTCAAACGATTCTCGAAACAGACAGGAACAGGCGTCTCGAAACGCAACATTTTCCCCGTTACAGGATGGCGGAAGCACAGCACATAAGCGTGCAACCCCAAACGACGGATACTATCGTCGTCGCTGCCATATTTACGGTCGCCCACAACAGGATGACCAATCTCGGCCATATGCACACGAATCTGATTCTTGCGTCCCGTCTCAAGCTCAAGCTCGACAAGCGAATAACCATTGGCACTCTCAAGAACGCGATAACGCGTGTGAGCATATTTTCCGCCATTGTCAACCGGGCTTGAGTGAGTAACAAAGCGTTTATCCTCGGTGAGCCACGAACGAATATCACCCTCACGTTTCTCGACCTCGCCACTGACAAGTGCAACGTATCGGCGGTCGGTAACAAGCTCGCGCCAGTCGCGTATGAACGACTGCTGCGTCTGCACATCCTTGGCATAGAGCATCAGGCCCGACGTATCGCGGTCGAGACGGTGCACAAGATGCGCCGTGTTACGTCCGCCACCCTTCTCAAGATAGCGGTTGAGCACCGACTGTGCCGTCTCTTGACGCGTGTTATTACTCATCGACAGCAACCCGGGACGCTTGTCAATAACAAGCAGATAAGCATCCTCATAAACGATGTCAAGGTCGTTACTATGAAACGACATTTTATGCTTTGTACGGTCAATCTGCACCTCCTGTCCGGGACGCAGTTCGGTCAAAGGATAGGTAGTAATTTTATTATCAATCAGCACCACCCTATTGGAAATCAAAGCCTTAGCCCTATTTCGGCTTATTCCGTGCATTTTCTCCATAATAAACGGCAACAACTGCACAGCCTCAGTTACCTTAAAGGTGAGTAACGGTTTAATATTCTTACGCATATATTCCTTAAAATTTAATTATATTATCACTCCTCCCTTCTTTCGAGCAACACAACATTCTCGACGTGATGCGTGTGGGGGAACATATCCACCGGCTGCACAGCCGCCACGCGATAATCCTTATCGAGCAACGAAAGGTCGCGTGCCTGCGTTGCAGGATTACAACTCACATACACTATGCGACGGGGAGCAGCAAAAAGAATCGTATCAATAACATCATTATGCATTCCTGCGCGTGGAGGGTCGGTAATTATCACATCGGGCCTGCCGTGCTCCTCAATAAAGTCGCGTGTAAGAATATCCTTCATATCCCCGGCAAAAAAGATAAGATTATCCAAGCCATTGAGACGCGAATTTTCGCGAGCATCAATCACTGCATCCTCGACATACTCTATACCAACCACTTTACGAGCCTTGCGTGCCACAAAATTAGCAATAGTTCCTGTACCCGTATAAAGGTCATAGACAACCTCTTCGCCCGTAAGAGCAGCAAACTCACGCGCAACCTTATATAAATTATAAGCCTGACGACTATTCGTCTGATAGAACGATTTTGGGCCTACCTTAAATCTTAGCCCTTCCATCTCCTCAAAAATAACATCCGTTCCTTTGAACGTATGCACCTGAAGGTCGCCAAAAGTATCGTTGCATTTATTATTTATCACATATAGAAGCGATGTTATCTGTGGGAAGCCATCGGCAACAAACGTCAACACCTTGTTCAACATTGCCATTTGCACATTATCCTCTATTTTAGCCTGAATGAGCAACATCACCTCGCCGGTTGTCGAAGTGCGCAACATTATATTACGCAACACCCCCGACTGCGAACGCAGGTCGAAGAAAGGAATCCCCTCGCGCACGGCAAAATCCCGTATCGCATTACGAATCTCGTTGTTCAACGATGGCATCAAAGCACACTCCTCAATATCAAGCACCTTATCAAAAGCACCGGGAATATGGAAACCCAAAGCATTCATATGCTCATACTCTGTCCCGTTCTCCACCTCTTCCCAAGTGAGCCACCTTTTATTGCTAAAAGTAAATTCCAGTTTATTACGATAGGCACGCGTCTGTTCCGAGCCTAAAATAGGCGAAATTTCGGGTAACTCCACCTTGCCTATCCTTTTTAGCGCATCAACCACCTGTTGCTGTTTATATTTAAGCTGATGCTCGTAGGCCAAACACTGCCATTTGCAACCACCGCACACACCATAATGTTTACAGAAAGGCTGCTCCCTCTCCTTTGAATACTCGTAAAATTTAACAGCCTCGGCCTCGGCATAACTATGTTTCTTGCGACGCACCTGAAGATCGACAACGTCGCCCGGCACCACAAAAGGAACAAACACCACAAGGTCATCGACACGCGCCAATGCCTTACCCTCGGCAGCCACCCCGGTTATCTCAATCCGCTCAAGTAGCGGCAATGCTTTTTTCTTTCTACCCATTTTTAAATTGGCAATATTTTAAAATATAAAAACACTCAGATTCATCATCCTTCAACCCTTAGAAACATTCCTTGCGCAAAAGATAATCAACACACTGCGCAAGCCTCGGCCACGCATAACAAATATAGTGCAAAATTACATCTATTTTCCCGATTATCGACACTTTTAACTTAATATCTTTCCTTTTTAAGAAATTGAGCATATATTTTTTGCTCCAAAATTCATTTAGAAAACTTTTTTTTATATATTTGCAAATTAGAAAGGGAGTGTCAATTCTGCAACAAATTGCAAATTGAAGCCTCTTTCTTTGTGAGTGTTAATATAAACTTTTAACTATCAACAACATAATAAACTCAAAAATTTATGGCAGACAAAAGAGTCTATACCTTTGGCAACGGCCTTGCCGAAGGTAATGCGTCAATGAGAAATTTGTTAGGAGGTAAAGGTGCCAACCTTGCAGAGATGAACCTCATCGGCATCCCTGTTCCTCCCGGATTTACCATTACAACTGAGGTTTGTGGCGAGTACTACAGCCTCGGTAAGGAGAAGGTTATTGAGCTTCTTAAGGCAGAGGTTCAGGCCGCAGTTAAGAACATCGAGACATTGATGAATTCGACATTCGGCGACCCCACCAATCCCCTTCTCGTATCAGTTCGTTCAGGTGCACGTGCATCTATGCCCGGTATGATGGATACCATCCTCAACCTTGGTCTTAACGACATAG
>CAYYEL010000059.1:0-13389 GCA_964470845.1 uncultured Bacteroidaceae bacterium
AGTGCTTTTACAAATTTATTTCGTAATGTTGCACTTGCTGGTTGACTCTGCAACCCTTTTCGTACTATATAAAATGAAGAAAAAAGCTCGGAAATGTGTATATTTACAGAAAAAACGCTATATTTGCAAACTTTAAAAAAGTGTTTCGAAATATCAAAGCTCGGAATTAGCGATATTTCGTGCCTCTTTTTGTGCTTGACGACAAACTAAATAAATAATAAACTAATAGAAAAATGCAAAACAAAGGATTTGTAAAAGTATTTGCGCTACTGCTTACGCTGGTGTGCGTGTTCTATCTTTCATTCTCTTTTGTAACAAGTGTTCACAATGGTAAGGCTGCTCAGGATCCCAAGGGCGTGCAGCACTATATGGACTCTATGCAGAATGAGAATGTATGGCTCGGCATATACAGCCTAAGAGAGTGTCGCGAAATGCAGATTGGCCTTGGACTCGACCTTCAGGGCGGAATGAATGTGATTATGGAGGTATCGGTTGCCGACGTTGTTAAAGCATTGTCGGGTTATAAGGCCGACCCCGCTTTCAACGAGGCTGTTGAGACTGCAAGAAAGCAGGCAGTAACAAGCGGCGACGATTTTATCACACTGTTTGTGAAAGAGTACAAGAGACTTGTGCCCGAGGGTAAATTGGCAACGCTTTTCGCTACCCAGCAGCTGAAAGACAAGGTTAACACCCGCTCGACCGACAGCGAGGTTGAGGCTGTGTTGCGTCAAGAGGTACAGGCTGCGGTTGATAACTCATTTAACGTGCTTCGTACACGTATCGACCGCTTCGGCGTTGTTCAGCCCAATATTCAGACACTCGAAGGAATGGGACGCATTATGATAGAGCTTCCCGGTGTAAAAGAGCCCGAGCGTGTGCGTAAATTGCTTCAGGGTTCGGCCAACCTTGAATTCTGGGAGACATACAATGCAAGCGAGATTATGCCCGCATTTGTTGCTATAAACAACAAGATTGCTGCCGAGGCTGCTACACAACAGGAGAGCACCGACAGCGTTAATGTTGAGGCTGCTCTTTCGGGCGATAGCGACGCTGATTCGCAGGTTGCACGCTCGCTCTTCTCTATTTTCTCGCCCAACGACCGAGGACAGTTGCACACAAGCGTAGTGGGTATTGCACATTATCTTGATACCGCTGCCGTTAATGAGATGCTCTCGCGTCCCGAGATTAAGAGAATGCTTCCTTCGGATGTTCGTCTTTTCTGGGGTGTTTATGCACTGAACAAGGCCGAGGAGAATAACATCTACGAGCTTTATGCAATTAAATCGACACAGCGCAATGGCCGTGCAGCCCTTGAGGGTGATGTAATTGTCGATGCTGCCGATACATACGACCAGCACGGTCGTCCCTGCGTAACAATGTCAATGAACACCGATGGTTCGCGTCGTTGGGCACAGCTCACAAAGAGCAACGTAGGTCGCAGCATTGCTGTGGTGCTCGATGGTTATGTATATAGCGCTCCCAATGTGATGGGCGAAATTTCGGGTGGTCGTTCCGAGATTACAGGTTCGTTCACAATTGACGAGACAAAGGACTTGGCCAATGTGCTTCGTTCGGGTAAGATGCCCGCTCCTGCCCGCATCGTATCCGAGGATATCGTAGGCCCTTCACTCGGTCAGGAGTCAATCAATCAGGGAATGTGGTCGTTTGTAGTTGCGTTCATACTCCTTATGATATATATGTGCGCGGTATATGGCATTATTCCCGGTGCGGTTGCAAATGCGGCTCTGCTTCTTAACCTGTTCTTTACTTTAGGTGTGCTCGCTTCGTTCCAAGCTGCTCTGACAATGTCGGGTATTGCAGGTATTGTGCTCACACTGGGTATGGCAGTCGATGCCAACGTGCTCATCTACGAGCGTATCAAGGAGGAGCTTCGCGCAGGTAAAAAGGTTGCTGCGGCGCTTGCCGATGGTTATAAGAATGCATTCTCGGCAATCTTCGACTCGAACTTTACCTCTATTATTACCGGTATAATTCTGTTCTATTTTGGTACAGGTCCCATCCGCGGCTTTGCCACAACCCTTATCATTGGTATTGTATGTTCGTTCTTTACAGCTGTGTTCCTCACACGTATCGTGTATGAGCACTATATGAAAAAGGGAAAATGGCAGAATCTTACATTTGTTACCAATCTCTCTAAGAATTGGTTCTTGGGCACAAATTACAACTTTATGGGTGTAGCTAAGACCTCGCTCATTGTATTTGGTGCTGCTGCCATTATATCTATCGGTTCGTTTGCAATTCGCGGCTTGAGTCAGAGTATCGACTTTACAGGTGGACGTAACTTTGTTGTTCAGTTCGAGCAGCAGGTTGAGCCCGAGACTGTTCGTGAGCTTCTGCGCGAGGTTATTACCGAGGATAATGTTCAAGCAATTGCTCTTGGTACCGATAAAAAGACTATCCGTGTAACAACAAACTACCGTATAAATGAAGAGGATGTAAATGTGGATTCCGAAATTGAGGCTTTCCTTTATGACGCATTTATGAAGGGTGGCTTGTTGAGCAAAGATCTTGACCTTGCTACATTTATCGACCGCGACAATCGTGCCGGTGGCTCTATTATCAGCTCGCAGAAGGTAGGTCCCAGTATTGCCGATGATATTAAGACAAGTGCTATATGGTCGGTTGTTCTTGCTTTGGCGGCAATCTTCCTCTACATTTTGGTGCGTTTTCGCAATGTGGCCTTCAGTATCGGTTCGGTTGTGGCGCTTACCGCTGACGTTGTATTTATCTTGGGTTGCTACTCTCTGCTGTGGGGTGTGCTTCCTATGTCTCTTGAGGTTGACCAGACATTTATCGGTGCTATTCTTACGGCTATCGGTTACTCTATCAACGATAAGGTGGTTGTTTTCGACCGTGTACGTGAGTTTACGGCACTCTATCCCAAGCGTGGTAAATTCGACTTGTTTAACGAGTCGCTTAATACAACTTTGTCGCGTACAATAAATACTTCGCTGAGTACTTTGATTGTGCTTCTCTGTATCTTCATCCTTGGTGGTGATAGTATCCGCAGCTTCTCGTTTGCAATGATTTTGGGTGTGGTATTTGGTACTCTCTCTTCATTGTTCATTGCTGCTCCTGTTGCTTATGCTGTTATCAAGAAGCAGATTAAATAAGTATTTGTAAGAGGCTTTAATATTCAACAAAGGCTACCCTTAAAAGGGTAGCCTTTGTTGCTATATTTGTACCGTGTCTTTGCTCTTGGCTGTGTGGGTGCTGTTAGGGGGGCTTTGTCGAGCTTCTTAGGCGTTCTCTATGCGTTTCTTTAAATAGCTGAAGGCAAAGGGGCATTTGTTACAAGCGTTTTTGTTGCAGTAGGCCTTTTGAAGTTGTATAAGTGCTTGTGAGTCGGCGGCGCAATCGGTTGTGATTGTTTGTGCCCATTTACGGGTTATGCTGTTCTGCTCGCCGGGGATGTTGTATAGTATATCCTCGGCCTTGTTGCATAGTGTTGTGTCGTTACGATGCTTGCCGTAGGCATAGAGTATTGGTACTATTGTGTTTATTATCAGTGTGTTAATCTGTGATTTTCGCAGTGGCCCGCATCCTGTTGTGCTTGTGCCGCCGAATTGTAGATGATTCCACCAATAGCCTTGTGGAATTACTTGTAATTTTTCTTCTATCTCTTTGATTGTGTTGCACGATGCTATTGTCGAGAGTGTGGCGGTTGCTTTGCTGTATAGTGTGCTCAGACGGGCTATACGTAGGTGTGGGGTGGAGCTGCCCCATACCTTTGCGTCCATATTTTTGAGGTTGAATTTGGCGGATAGGAATTTGTATTCGCGCTTGAGCAGCTCGTAGTAGGGGGTCGATAATGCTTCGCTACGATAGTAGGCGGGTATTGTCTCTTCTTCGAGCAGGCCTGCCTGACCGAAGAACATAGCTTCGACTTGTAGTGAGTTGTCGCGGTGTTTGCCTAAGGCTTGCATATTGAGTAGTGAGGCCCATTGCTCGAATGTGCTGCTTTGCAGCCCGAATCCGAAATTGCGGGCGAGAAGTTTAAAAAAGGTCTCTTCCCATCTTTTACCACATTGATTATGCAGCGTCTCTATGCGTTGGGCTTTCTCCTCGATTCTCTCGACAAGAAGGCGCGAGAGGTGGCTGTGTAGGTGTATTTTTTCCATTGTTGCCATTGCTCCGTGGCAGGGGAGCGTCCTCTTCTCTTTTTTTATTGCGGTGTATTCGTCGGCAACCTCGCGGGGGTAGCTGATTTGCAACTGTGGAATGTACTCGCCGTGCGGCAGCATTGTTTCTATGTCGTCGCTCTCAATGATGTGCAGGATGATATTTTTGTAGTGCTTGCTCCCGTTGTTGTGAATCTCTTTTTCCCAATCGCTGCTTTTGTGATGAAGTATAATGTTACCCGACCACTCTTTGTCGCCTATCTTGAGGCGTGCATTGTGGAAAATGTTGCCATCGTCGGGGGTGTTATCGCCTGTCTGAATGACTTTTATTGCCTCGCCTTTTGTGGTGCATAGCTTTTGTCCTGTGAGCATACGGTTTCTCCAGATGTAGTGCATTATGGTACTCATAGTTTCGACTTTTATGTGCAAATATTGTATGCAAAAGAGACGAAACACAAATGTTTCGTCTCTTTTAATGTTCTTTTTTAACAAAATTTCACATAGGATGTGAAGCCTTTGTTCTTCGTGCGTGCGTGTACATTATCTATATATGGTTGTATGAGATTACTGTTTTTGCTTTTTCTCGGTGGGATAGCTTATGCGTGTGTGGTATATTGCTTTCAGCCTCTCTTTGAATGTCTTTTTTATCGTTTCAATGTCTCGGAATGTTAGGGGACACATTTTTAGTTCGCCTTCATTTACTTTGCTGTCGATTATTTTTTCGACAAGCGTGTCGATGTTCTCGGCGGTGTATTCTTTAAGGCTGTGCGAGGCAGCCTCGACACAGTCGGCAAGCATAAGTATGCCCTGTTCGCGTGTCGATGGTTGCGGGCCCGGATAGCTGAAGAGGCTCTCGTCGATGTTTTCATCGGGGTGGGCATTTTTGTAGGTTATATAAAAGTATCCTGTTTTTGAAACTCCATGATGAGTGGTGATAAACTCTTTTATTGTGCGGGGTAGATGGTGTTTGTCGGCAAGAGCCACTCCGTCGGTTACGTGTTTGATGATTATGCGTGCGCTCTCTTGTGGTTCAAGATTGTCGTGCGGGTTGATGCCACCACTCTGATTTTCGGTAAAGTAGATGGGGTTAAGGGTCTTTCCGATGTCGTGGAAAAGCGCACCGGTTCGCACCTCTAAGCTGTTGGCTCCGATGCTACGGGCTGCGTCGGCTGCAAGATTGCCCACCTGCATTGAGTGCTGGAATGTTCCGGGTGCATCCTGCGAGAGCTTGCGCAGGAGCTCGCTGTTTATATTGGATATTTCAATGAGTGTAACATTCGATACAAAGCCGAAGAGTTTCTCAATGATGAACATCAGGGGGTAGGCAAATAGTAAGAGTATGGCACTTACTATGAAATAAAAGTACATTGCCAGATTCAGTTTGCTGATGTCATTTTCTATTATTATTTCATAGGCAAAGTAGAATAATGAATAGAAGAGGAATATGTATAGTGCGCATCTGAGCATCTGCGAACGGGCCGAAAAGTCTTTCATACATATCATAGCGACAATGCCTGCCGGAATTTGTAGTAGTACAAATTCGTATGGGGCGGTGAGCATTATAGAGCACATTATTATTGAGATTGTGTGCGTGATAAAGGCTGTTCGTTTGCTTGTGAACAGGCACAGTAGCATAGGGATAAGTGCGATGGGCAGCATAAATACATTGCCCGCGCGCAGTTGCATCATTATGCCCACGATTATGGGGAAGAGGGTGGCCGAGAGTATTACAAGCAGGAACATATTTGTGCTGCGGGCAACCTCGGGCAGGTAGATGTATATATAGGACAATAGTGCCGAGAAACATATAATGACAAAAATAATCTGCCCAATGAGCATATATGTGGTCTTTTTGTCGTCGCTGTGTCGTTTGTCGAGCTCGTAGCTGTACGATTCGAGAATCTGGTAAACTTTTTCATCGACAATATCGCCGCGTGCAATAATTTTCTGTCCCTTTTGTACAATGCCGTTGCTTGCCGAGAGTGCGTCGAGCTCTTGTTGCAGCGAGTGCTCGGAACGTAGCGAGTCGTAGTGTACGTTGGGCATAATAAACTCTTCGAGGTGCAGGCTGTTTATAATCTCCTGTGGCAATGTATCTCCCTCGGTGAGGATGCGGTAGGCCTCGGGGGTATTTAAAAAGCGGCTCTTGCTCTCGGTTGTCGAAACATTGTTGCTTATGAGCTTTACATTTACGGCGTTCTGCGTGTAGGGAAGGTCGAGGTCGCCCGATGAGACAACGCCTCTGTCGTATATGCTTTGCAGACGATTTTTATAGGCAAGATAACTCTCGCGGGGTATTACGTCGTTGAAACGGCCATAGTATCTGTCGCGCAGTTTCTTTATGGCAATGTCAATTACTGTGGTATCTTTTACAAAATAGGGGGCAAAGTTTCGGCGCACGCTGTCTTGCTCGTCGCTCATCTGCTGCCGGCTCTTGTATATAGGAAAATCGAATCCGGCCATAAGCTGACTGTATGTCCACGGTGTGTTCAGGCTGAAGTGATAGTTGAACACTCGGTCGCGTGGCATAAAATATATTACAGCCGATATGCACAATAGCACTGTTATTGTTTGATGGAGTATTCTGAATCTTTTTCCCAAAAAACGCTTTATATTCTTCTTCATAACAATGTGGTTTTTTTCGGTAGGCTTTCATTAACCGCAAACTTACAAAAATAAAATCGTTTTTATGCCTGTTATTATAAAAATCAAGGGCGCAGTTTGTTTTTTATTTCTTGAGGGGATTATTCCCGTGGTGTACCAAGGGGCGCAGCCCGATGAAAAAGCTCTACTCTATGTGGTTGGCAGGGTAGGTTAGAATCAGTTGCGTGCCTTGACGGTAGAGAAAATCTTTTTTACAGCGCTTTTGTGTCGGTACGTGCGAGGTGATAGTGAATGTCGGCACAAAGGCTGCTGCAAGGGCAAAAAGATGAAAGTTTGTCGGCTGTTTCATAAATAAAAATGGTTCAGAGGTATGCGCCAATCCTTTGTTGGGGGGTGAGTGAAACTCTCTGTTTGCGTGAAGTTAAGAAAACTGTGATATAATCGGTTGCGCATACAAAAATATTGCTTGGATGCCCGGGATTTTGCTGTTGTCGGGAAAAGGTTCGCTGTGTGCGCCCAAGGAATCATGCATTTGTATAAATCGGGGATTTATTTTGTTTTACTCTGTTTTTAAATTGTTTTTTAATTATTTGTGCTATATTTGCGAAGAAATTGTTAAAATTGGATAATTAGGCTAAATGTGCTTACCAAAAAAGCACAGAAGTTTTTTATATTAGAGAGATTTATAAAAATGAGCGATAGAAAAGTAAGAGTGCGCTTTGCGCCCAGCCCCACAGGCCCTCTGCATATAGGAGGCGTAAGAACAGCGTTGTATAACTATTTGTTTGCCCGCAAGCACGGGGGCGATTTTATCTTCCGCATCGAAGATACCGACTCGAATAGATTCGTTCCCGGGGCCGAGGAGTATATCCTTGAGGCCTTCCGTTGGTTGGGCGTCGAGTTTGACGAGGGTGTAACATTTGGCGGTGAGCACGGCCCCTATCGTCAGTCGGAGCGTCGCGAGATATATAAAAAATATGTCAAGCAGTTGCTCGACAGCGGCAAGGCATATATTGCGTTCGATACTCCTGCCGAACTTGACGAGAAGCGTGCGGCAATAAGTAATTTCCAATACGACGCATCGACCCGTATGCAGATGCGCAACTCATTGACACTTGCGGCCGACGAGGTGCAGTCGCTCATAGATGGCGGCCATCAGTATGTGGTGCGCTTCCTTGTCGAGCCGGGACAGAAGGTGGTTGTGAACGATCTTATTCGTGGTGTCGTAACAATAGACTCGTCTATTCTTGACGATAAGGTGCTCTATAAATCGGCCGACGAGCTGCCCACCTATCACCTTGCCAACATTGTTGACGACCATCTTATGGATGTGTCGCACGTGATACGTGGCGAGGAGTGGTTGCCATCGGCACCGTTGCACGTGCTCCTTTATCGTGCATTCGGGTGGGAGGATACAATGCCTCAGTTTGCCCATCTGTCGTTGCTGCTCAAGCCCGAGGGCAATGGCAAATTGAGCAAACGCGACGGCGATCGTCTGGGCTTCCCTGTATTTCCGTTGGAGTGGCACGACCCCGCAAGCGGTGCAGTGTCGTCGGGATTTCGCGAGGGTGGCTATCTGCCCGAGGCTGTCATAAACTTTCTTGCACTGCTGGGCTGGAATCCGGGCGATGACGTCGAGCTTATGGCAATGGACGATCTTATCGCTAAATTCGACCTTGCAAAATGCAGTAAGGCCGGTGCACGCTTCGACTACAAAAAAATGATATGGTTCAACCACGAATATATTATGCGCACCTCTGACAGTGAGATAGCACGAATGTTTATGCCCATAGTGCAGTCGCACGGAGTAGAGGTGCAGATGCCGCTGCTTGAGAGAATTGTCTCGCTGATGAAAGGTCGTATAAATTTTGTGCACGAACTGTGGGACGCTTGCAGTTTCTACTTTGTCGCCCCCACCGAGTATGACGAAAAAACAAGAAAAAAACGTTGGAAAGAGGATTCGGCTCAAAAAATGAGCGAGCTTGCCGACCTTCTCGAAGGTATTGACGATTTTTCGGCCGAGAATCAGGATGCAGTTGTGCATCAATGGATTGAGCAGAAAGGTTACTCGATGGGCGAGATTATGAACGCCTTCCGCCTTGCGCTTGTGGGCGAGGGTAAAGGCCCGCAGATGTTCGATATTTCGGCGCCGATTGGAAAAGAAGAGACGCTTGCGCGTTTGCGTCGTGCAATTTCGGTATTAGGATAAAAAAAAGGGGGTAATGTACACGATAGGTATATATATTTATATAGCTCTTGTAAAGTTGGTGGCACTCTTTGGACACAAGAAAGCCAAAAAAATGGTTGCCGGACGCAAAGAGAGCTACGATAAACTCAAGCAAGGGATTGAGCCGGGGGCGCGGTATCTGTGGTTTCACGTATCGTCGTTGGGCGAGTTTGAGCAGGGACGTCCGCTTATGGAGCGTATAAAGGCTGAGTATCCGCAATATAAGATAGTACTCACATTCTTTTCGCCCTCGGGCTACGAGTCGGCCAAAAAATATCAGTTTGCCGATATTATATGTTATATGCCTTTCGATACAGTGCTCAATGCACGCAAATTTGTGCGTATGCTCAAGCCCGAGATGGCATTCTTTGTAAAGTATGAATTTTGGATGAATTTCTTGGTAGAGCTAAGGCGTAACAATGTACCGACGTACAGCGTCTCCTCGATATTCCGAGCCGAGCAGGCCTTTTTCCGTCCGTGGGGATTTTTCTATCGTAAGGCGCTCAGATGCTTCGATCATTTGTACGTGCAGACCGAAAAATCCAAAAAACTGCTTTCGACTATTGGAATAAACAATGTAACAGTAACGGGCGACACGCGTTTCGACCGTGTGGCAAGAATCCTTGAGGTTGCCCGTCAGTTGCCTCTTGTCGAGGCTTTTGTCGAGGATGGCCGTAAGGTATTCATCGCAGGAAGTTCTTGGAGTCCCGACGAAGAGGTCTATATGCCCTATTTTCGTGGTGCTAAAGGCTGGAAACTGATAGTTGCATCGCACGAGGTTGACGAGATGCGCATAAAAGAGATTAGTTCGCAGGTTGACGGAGTGTGTGTGCGATATACAAAAGCGACAATGGACGAGGCACGTGCAGCCGACTGCCTTATTATAGACTGCTTCGGATTGCTCTCCTCAATTTATCGCTACGGCAATGTGGCCTATGTAGGCGGCGGATTCGGAGTGGGAATACACAATATTCTGGAAGCGGCAGTTTATGGAATACCTGTATTCTTTGGGCCAAACAATGCAAAATTTCAAGAGGCAGCAGCGTTGAAAGAGTGCGGCGGAGGTATAGAAATACAGAGTGTTGAGGATTTTGCAGAGCGTATGCGTGCATTTGCCGAGAATCCCTCGGCTATGCGTGCGGCAGGAGCAGCAGCCGGAGCATACGTATCGGATAATTCGGGTGCAACCGATAAAATACTATCGTCAATTAAATTTTAATAAAACACACGCAAATAACAACGAAAGAATAATAAAAAACACTACCTTTATAGCGTAAAAAATAAAAAGACATATATAAACCCTTTAAAAACAAATATTATGCAGTTTTTGACAGACGAAAAATTGGTGATTGTTGGCGCAGCAGGTATGATTGGCTCGAATATGGCACAATGTGCTTTGATGATGGGTCTTACAAAGAACCTCTGCTTGTACGATGTATTCTCTCCCGAGGGTGTTGCCGAGGAGATGCGTCAGAGTGGATTCGACGAAGTAAACATCACAGCTACAACAGATGTAGCCGAGGCGTTTAAAGATGCAAAGTACATTATTTCATCGGGTGGTGCTCCTCGTAAGGAGGGTATGACACGCGAGGACTTGCTCGCAGGTAACTGTAAGATTGCCGAAGAGCTCGGTAAGAATATCAAGGCTTATTGCCCCGACGTTAAGCACGTGGTTATTATCTTCAACCCTGCCGATCTTACAGGTCTTGTAACACTTCTTTACTCGGGCCTGAAACCCGGTCAGGTTACTACACTCGCAGGCCTCGACTCAACACGTCTGCAAAGTGCTCTTGCCAAGAAATTCGGCGTAATGCAGAACGAGGTTACAGGCTGTGCAACATACGGTGGCCACGGCGAGCAGATGGCTGTATTTGGTAGCGCTGTTAAAATTGCCGGCAAGCCTCTTACCGATCTTATCGGTACAGAGCAATTCCCCGAGGCCGAGTGGGAGCAGATGAAGAAGGACGTTACACAGGGCGGTGCAGCTATCATCAAGTTGCGTGGACGTTCATCGTTCCAAAGCCCCTCTTACCTGTCGGTCGAGATGATTCGTTCGGCTATGGGTGGTGAGACTTTCCGTTACCCCGCAGGTACATACGTATCTAACGAAAAGTATAACCACATTATGATGGCTATGGATACTGTACTCGATGCTAACGGCTGTTCTTACAAGATGCCCGTTGGTACTCCCGAAGAGCTTGCTAAGCTGGATGCAAGCTACGAGCACCTGTGTAAGATGCGCGACGAGCTTGTAACGCTTAATATTGTTCCTGCAATCTCGGAGTGGAACAGCATAAATCCCAACCTCTGATAAAGCAGCTATTTAATGACTGATAAGCAGCGCTCTGCACGTAGAGCGCTGCTTAATTTTTATATTCGTCGTAAGTCGCGAATGTATTCTGCGCCCGCCCATCATTATATTTGCTCTTTTTTTTGCAAAAAAAGCCGAAAAGTTTTGTCAATAGGAAATTTATATCTATTTTTGCGCCACATTTTGCATACAAGAGAAATAATATAAACTAAATAATAGATAGGAAATGATTGTAGTACCTGTTAAAGAGGGCGAGAATATTGAAAGAGCTCTCAAAAAATTTAAGAGAAAATTTGAAAAGACCGGCGTTGTGAAAGAGCTTCGTGCGCGTCAGCAGTTTGACAAACCTTCTGTTCTGAAGAGACTTAAGAAAGAGCACGCTGTATATGTACAGAAGCTCCGCGCAGCAGAGGAATAAAAAACTCGCAAGTTTTCTTGCATTTTTATTTTATCTTAATTATATTCGTTGCCGAAAGACATTCTTTCGGCAACGAATTATGTTTATAGAAGCATTCATAGGAAGCATTAAGGCCGAGCGCAACTACTCAATGCACACGCTTAGGGCTTACGACAAAGATCTCCGCGCTTTCGAGGAGTATCTGTCTTTTGTGGATGATTCACTCACACTTTTAGACGTTGATGCCGATGTTATTCGTGCGTGGGTAGCCTCGCTGATGGATGATGGTGCCGCTGCAAGCTCGGTCAATCGTAAACTGAGCTCGCTGCGAACATTTTATATGTATATGCGCAGTGAGGGTAAGATAGATGTTAATCCGGCTGTCGAAATTCAAGGCCCCAAGCGCAGTAAACGTCTCCCCACTTTTGTTAAAGAGGAAGAAATGGATGCACTTATCGATGGCGAGGTCTTCGGTGAGGATTTTGACGGTGTGTGCAATCGTGCGATTGTGATGTGTTTTTACGAGGCCGGTATCCGTCTTTCCGAGCTTGTAGGGTTGAATGTCGAGGATGTGGATGTTGCGTCGGGGGTGCTCAAGGTGCTTGGAAAAAGAAATAAAGAACGCATTGTGCCGTTTGCGCGAGAATTGAAGAATGTGCTCGTTGACTATTTGCAGCAACGCGCGTCGGTGGCCTCTGCCGGCGAGAAAGCACTTTTTGTCAATATAAAAGGTACGCGCGTGAGCCATTCGTCGGTTTACAGAATGGTGAAACGTGTGTTGACAGAGGTCTCGACAGTTAAAAAAAAGAGCCCGCACGTGCTCAGGCACTCTTTTGCAACAGCAATGCTCAATAATGACGCCGAGCTTGGCGCGGTCAAGGAGCTTTTGGGGCACAGTCGCCTTGCGACAACCGAGGTTTATACGCATCTTACTTTTGAAGAATTGAAGAAATTTTATAAAAAGGCTCATCCGCGAGCCGGTAACAATTAAATTATAGGAGGTAATATTATGGTAACAAGAGTTCAGACGATTCATTTCGATGCATCACAACAATTGATGGAATTTGTAGAGAAGAAAGTTGCAAAACTTGAGAAGTTGTGCGAGGATGCTACCTCTCTTGAAGTTGCAATGAAGTTAATCAAGCCCGAGACTGCGATGAACAAAGAGGTTAGTTTGCGTCTCCTTTCGGGTGGCGGTGAGATGTTTGCCTCTAAGGTTAGCGACACTTTTGAGGACGCATTATTGGGCGCGATAGACGCTTTAAAGGCTCAAATTGAAAAAAAACGCGAAAAAAATAGGTAAAATCGAAAAAAAAGTCCGAAAATATTTTTGGATTCAAAAAAAACTCGTACATTTGCACTCGCAATACGGAAGTAACGCGCTGTAAATAGTACGACGCCTCTTTAGCTCAGTTGGCCAGAGCACGTGATTTGTAATCTCGGGGTCGTTGGTTCGAATCCGACAAGAGGCTCAAAAGGGCAAATACCAGAGTGGCCAAATGGGGCAGACTGTAAATCTGCTGGCTTACGCCTTCGGTGGTTCGAATCCATCTTTGCCCACGAATGTGTTGAAAAAGGGAATGCAAACCAGCCTTGACGGTGTTCAACTTTTGAAACTGTCTCAGTTTGTTTGCAAATTCTTTGTGTAAACGTATTGCGGAAGTAGCTCAGTTGATAGAGCATTAGCCTTCCAAGCTGAGGGTCGCGG
>CAYYEL010000060.1:0-13292 GCA_964470845.1 uncultured Bacteroidaceae bacterium
CAAAGTCGTGAGCAAGGAGGGAATTTTGTTGCACTTCTATCTTGACAGTATGATTTTGTTTGCAGACAAACAAACACCGACGCCACGACGAACAAATACAAAAAGTGCAGCAATGCTCACAAAGGACAAGAGCAGGAATCAGATTATTAGTAAATAATATTTACATTTACCAAGATACAAAAAAAAATAAAAGCCTGACGGCTTTTATTTTTTCAATCTAAAGAAAGTCCGTTTCTCTATCGTTTAAGCCTTAGACGACTCGATAGATGCTTTACGGAAAGCTTTCATCATTTTCTCAAGCTCAAGAGAAGCCTTACGAGCGCGTGTTCCAGCAGCCTTGTTACCTTTCTCAACCTGAGCATTTGCATCTGCTTCAAAAGCAGCATAAGTTTCCTGAATCTGTGCGATTAGTTCTTTCATAATTATACTGAGTTTATTTGGTTAACGATGCACAAAGATAACAAAAAACATTATAAAAAATAATTCTATGGATTTTTTTTCTTAGAAATAATACACAAAGTTATATTTTGAAGATAAAATCGCCATCCAAAGCAACTAATAAGCTCAAGAAAAAGAGATAATAAGAATTGCACAATCAAGCAATCCAACTCAATAAAACCACATAAATATATAAAGCACAGTACCGGACAAATAAATTCCGCATCAAGCAGAAGCAGGCAAAAACACCCCATAAGAATCATAATTTTACCTAATATAATAAAGCATAAGCGCCACAAAAGCACGCCTCGGCAACAACAAAACAAGACCACACACAAACAAAACAAAGGCCTCATTCAAACAGCATTATCGCATCACAATTTTAAGCAAGAATCAACTACCGCAAATAGCACAACGCGCCCAAACAACAGTTCCTCAACAAGAATATCAGATACAACAAGCGCCTGCAATTTTAGTAATTTTTTATTACACAAATAACAAACAAACAACATTCTAAAAACAGACAACCACAACTGAAACAAAAAACGACCGAATTATTTTTAAAATAAAAGAAGAAATACTTCGTCATTTTAAATAAAATAACTAACTTTGCCATATAAAACTGTTGCGTATAAGCCAGCAGGCCGCACATTTTCAGAGCCTATGCACAGAATACTCGACAGTCAGACGCCAAATTACGGCATTTTTATTCCCGGATTTATTCTGCATTATATGCAATTTAATCTGTAACTGATTGGCAAAGACCGACTTATCGCATTGTCAATGTCCCCAAGATATACACTTTAACCAAATAGTCAACAAGTAAATCAGTATATTTTGCGCCTTTCTCTGACAAAGGAAATTAACATTGGATAAATAAATAAAAATCCATCAATATGAAAAAAATTCTCATTACATTCAGCCTGCTACTAATGCTGGCATCGTGCAGCAGCACAAAAGATGTTGCATACTTTCAGGATGCCCAACACGGCACAGAGTTAACAATTGAGCGTAAGCCAATCACCCTAAAGCCCGAGGACAAGATTACCATTTTGGTGAACACGCGTAACCAAGAGCTCACCAGCATATTGAATTTGCCTCTTATGTCGAGACAGGTGGGCAGTACAAGCAGTTACGGAACTTCTCAAGGAGTTTCGGCCTACACAATAGACAGCAACGGCGACATCAGTTTCCCCACATTGGGTAAAGTACACGTTGCAGGAATGACACGCAGCGAAGTAGCCGAAAAGATAAAGGGTCTTCTCGACCAAAATGGACAAGCCAAAGATGCGACAGTAACAGTGGAATTCTCCAACCTTAAGTACTCGGTACTGGGCGAGGTAAAAAGCCCCAACAGCTACGTAATCGACCGCGATGCAATTACCATCCTCGATGCCATAAGCAGGGCCGGCGACCTCACCATACAAGGTCAGCGTACCAACATACAGGTAATTCGTCGCGAGAGTGACAATACCGAGAAGGTCTATAAAGTGAATATCTGTTCACTCGAAGAGCTAAAAAAATCGCCTGTTTACTACATACAACAGAACGACGTCATATACGTCGAGCCCAACAAGATGCGTGCACGTCAATCGACAGTAAATGGCAACAACGTACGTTCATCGGCATTCTGGATTTCTATTGCCTCACTTCTAACCTCAGTCATTAACCTAATCACACGATAAATTATGGACAACAATCTCATAAACAACTTCAATCGTCAATCCGAGGAGGAGTTTAACATCAGAGACTTTTTATTTCTTTGTTTGGCAAAATGGCGTTGGTTCATACTATCGCTATTCATCTGTTTGAGTTTGGCCGTTTATAAAGTTTCGACCACCCACCCCACATACTCACGCTACACCGACATACTTATAAAAACCGGTGAACAAGGCAATATGGGCGAGCAGATGGAGAAATTTGCAGCAATGAGTGCTTTCCGCGGCAACACAACCGTTTATAATGAGATATATGCACTGCAATCTCCTTCAAACATATACGAAGTAGTAAACCGCCTCGACCTCGATATGAACTACGAGCGCGAAGGCCTTCTCTACAATCAAGTGCTATACGGAAGCAACCTACCCATAAAGGCCAACATCATCGACATCCCCGACAATGCTTACGCATCATTTAAAATGACGATAAATCCCGACGGCAGTTTCAGAATCAACGAATTCAACTACGCATACGGCGACGACATAAGAGAGATTGACCCCGACCTCGAAGTAAAAGGCAGGATAGCAGAGTACAAAGCCAACGCACAAGCTGTTGACACCCTGAACACACCTATCGGACGATTGACAATTGAAGCAACACCCTATTATCAAAACCCCGAAGAGGCCGAAAGGATATTTGTAACCCGCATAGGCCTATACAGCAGTGCCAATATATACGCAGCCAAGCTCTCGTTCAGCCTCAAGGACAAAGATGCCGACATTATCACCATCTCAATGAATGATAAATCGACCAAACGTGCCGAGGATGTACTGAACGCTGTAATAGAAGTTTACAACGAAAGATGGATTGCCGATAAGAACCAGCTTGCCGAGCACACCTCGATATTCATCAACGACCGTCTCGAAGACATCGCTATGGAGCTCGAAAATGTCGATAGCATAATCTCGACCTACAAGAGCCGCAACCTTCTGCCCGACCTCAGTTCAACAACATCAATGTATATGAGCCAAAATCAGAAGATCAGCAATCAGATAATTGAGCTTAACAACGAATTGGCAATATCTAACTTCATCCTTGATTATCTTACCGACAACAAGACAAAGAACCAAATTCTTCCATCCCTGCAACTGCGAAACACAGGAGTAAGTTCACAGATTGATAAATACAATCAGACAATGCTCCAACGCAACAATATTGTAATAAACAGTAGCGAGAACAACCCCCTTGTGAAAGACTTGGACGTTTCGCTCTCGGCCATTCGCGAAGGAATTATAAGCTCGATAACAAATCTCACACGAACACTAAAGACACAGATTGCAACATTTGAGCGCGAGAGAGAAAGCACCAATGAGCAGTTGGCAAAGAACCCCACACAATCAATGTTCCTTGTATCCGAGGGTCGTAACCAGACTGTAAAAGAGCAACTTTATCTATTCTTGCTACAAAAACGCGAGGAGAATGAGTTATCAAAAGCATTCACCGCTTATAACACACGCGTTGTAACTCCCCCTACCGGCTCATTCAGTCCATCGGATCCCAATGGCAAAAAGATGTATCTGTTTGCCTTTGTAATCGGAGTTATGATTCCCATCGGATTACTCATTGCACGCGAATTCCTCGACACCAAGATACGCAGTCGCAAAGACCTTGAGGGCGTCAACATTCCCGTTATAGGCGAAATACCTCTTGCCTACCGCCGCAAGCGTCAACTACCTTGGAAGAAACAGAGCGAAAAATTGAAGATCGTTGTAAAAGATGGCAGCCGCAACATTATAAATGAAGCATTCCGTGTGATGCGAACCAATATCGAGTTTATGGTCAACGAAAACCACAAACACGTACTGATAATAACATCATTTAACCCCGGAAGCGGTAAGTCATTCATCACAATGAACTTAGGAGCATCAATGGCATTAAAAGGCAAGAAAGTGCTTCTTATCGACGGTGATATGCGCCACGCATCATTGAGTACATTTGTCAATGCACCCAAAGTGGGACTGAGCAACTACCTTGCAGGCCTCGAAGAGGATATAAACAAATGTATGATTAAGAGCGATACATTCAAGGGTCTGCACATTATCCCCGTAGGAACAATTCCCCCCAACCCCACCGAGCTTCTCGAAGACAAGCGCTTCAACGACATTATTGAATCGTCGCGCAGCAAATACGACTATATAGTAATCGACTGTCCTCCCATTGACATCGTTGCCGATACAAGCATCATAGAAAAGAATGCCGACCGCACAATGTTCGTTGTTCGCAGCGGACTATTGGAGCGCAGTATGGTACCCGAAATAGAGAATCTTGCAAAAGAGGAGCGTTTCAAGAGCATCAGCCTGATACTCAATGGAATGGATGACAAGGGCGGACGTTACGGCGGACGTTACGGATACCGTTACGGCTATCGTTACGGATACAGCTATGGCTACGGATACGGATACGGCCACGGATACGGCTATTACAGCAACGAAAAAGAAGATAATGAAGAGAACATCAAGCTGTAATACCCCATATATATAATAAGGTAATAAGAATTGCATATATCGTGGCCCACAAGGCTATGATATATGCAACTTATATATCTTAGTGGCTGCAATTAAAGCCACACTTTGATAGAGAAGCCATTGAGTTTCTTATAAAGAAAAAGAAAAAACTACCAACAAGAGCAACGTGCAAGCAATAATATTAGCAGCTGGAATGGGTCGCCGCCTTGGCGAATTTACCAAAGAGAACACAAAATGTATGGTACAAGTAAACGGTACACGTCTCATCGACCGTTTGTTGAACCAACTCTCCGGGCTGTCCCTGAGCCGTATTGTAATAGTAATCGGCTACAAAGGCGAAGATTTGAAAAAGCACGTCGGCAACCAATATTCCGGCATAAAGATAGAGTATATCAACAACCCCATATACGACAAGACCAACAACATCTACTCCCTTGCACTTGCCAAGGAAAAGATGCAACAAGACGACACACTGCTCATCGAGAGCGACCTAATATTTGACGACAACCTATTCTCACTCATCACAAACAACCCCCACCCCAATCTTGCCCTTGTAGCAAAATATGAAAGTTGGATGGACGGTACAATGGTGTGTATTGACAATGAGAAGAACATAATAAATTTCATCCCCAAAGAAGCATTCGAGCATAGCGAGGCCGACAAATACTACAAAACCATAAACATATACAAATTCTCCAAGGAATTCAGCAAGACAAAATACGTTCCATTCCTTGAAGCCTATTCAACAGCCGTCGGCAACAACGAATATTACGAGAATGTACTTCGCATCATCACATTCCTCGACAACAAAGAGCTCAAAGCACTCCCCATAAGCAACGAAAAATGGTACGAAATAGACGACAAGCAAGACCTTGACATTGCCGAAGCCCTATTTGCCGAAGAGAAAGACATTTTGCGTAAATACTATGGCCGTTTCGGAGGCTATTGGCGCTTCCCCAAGATGCTCGACTACTGCTACCTTGTAAACCCCTATTTTCCCCCATCAAAAATAATAGACGAAATGCAGTCCAACTTTGGCACCCTCATCACCCAATACCCATCTGGGATGAAGGTAAACACATTGTTGGCAAGCAAATGTTGGGGAATAAAAGAGAGTTACATAGTACCCGGCAACGGAGCTGCCGAGCTTATTAAAGTACTTATGGAGCAGCTTCAAGGCACAATAGGAATAACACGACCCACATTCGAGGAGTACCCCAACCGCCGCGAAAAGAGCTCCATTGTAACCTTCGTACCAAGAAACAACGAATATCGCTACTCGGCACAAGACCTAATAAATTACTTTGGCAAGAATCGTGCCGACAACCTACTGCTCATAAACCCCGACAACCCCACGGGCAACTTTATTCCCCCAAAAGACATCTTAATGCTTGCCGATTGGTGTGAAAAAGAAAAAATGCGCCTCATTGTAGATGAAAGTTTCGTCGATTTTAGCGAAGATTGGGAACACAACACCCTACTGCACGACGAGGTACTCGAAAGCCATCCCAATATGCTGGTAATAAAATCAATCAGCAAAAGCTACGGTGTTCCCGGCCTGCGCTTAGGCATCCTATGTTCGTCCGACACCAAGATAATATCAAAAATCAAAAGCACTGTAAGTATCTGGAACATAAACTCATTCTGCGAATATTTTATGCAGATATTTACAAAATACGAAAAAGATTACAAACGCGCCTGCGAAAAATTCATTGCCGAGCGCAACAACTTCGAGCAGAAACTGCGACAGATAAAATTCCTGCGAGTAATCCCCTCACAAGCCAACTATTTCCTCACCGAAGTGCTGCCACCCTACACGGCCAACAGCCTTGTACTGAAAATGCTCAAAGAATATAATATACTGATGCGCGACTGCTCGGGTAAAGAGGGATTCGACGGCAAGCAATATATGCGCATAGCCGTCCGCGACCACAACGACAACACACGTCTCATCGAGGCACTTAAACAGTTAGAAAAATGACAACAGTTTGCATTTGTGGAGGCGGTTCATTGGGACACGTAATTGCAGGCTACTTAGCTGCGAAAGATGGCGTACGAGTAAACCTGCTCACACGCCGTCCCCAAGCGTGGCATAAAAGCATCGAAATATACACTCCGCAAAGGCACACAATAAACGCTCGACTGACAGAAATAACAGACAAGCCCGAAACAGCCGTCCCGAACGCCGATATTATACTGCTGTGTCTGCCCGGCTACGCAATAAAAGAAGAGCTAAAGAAGATACAGCCATACGTCAATCCCGGCACATTCATCGGCAGTGTATTCTCATCGACAGGCTTCTTTTTTGAAGCATTAGAGATATTTGGGTGCAGCACCCCGCTGTGGGGTTTCCAGCGAGTACCTTTTATAGCACGCACAAAAGAGTATGGCCTGAGCGCCCATCTTTTGGGTTATAAACACTCACACAATATAGCCGTGGAGAATTGCAACGACAAAGAGACATTCAGGCAACAGATAGAAACACTATTCGACCGCCCCACTCATCTGCTCAGCAACCACTACGAAGCCACATTTACCAACAGCAACCCCATACTGCATCCGGCACGTCTATACTCACTGTTCCGAGATTGGGAAAGAGATAAATACTACAACCGCCTACACCTATTTTACGAGGAATGGGACAACAAAGCATCGGAGTACCTCATAGCAATGGACAACGAGCTTTTCAAGATACTCGATACACTCCCCGTATCGCCCAACTATCTGACACCCATCCTACAGCATTATGAGAGCCACAATGCCACAAGCCTTACACAAAAGATAACATCAATAGAAAGCTTCAAAGGCATTGCCGCCCCAATGATAAAAAGCGAAAAAGGATGGCAGCCCGACCTACAAAGCCGATATTTTCAAGAAGACTTTAAATACGGCCTGCGATATATATACGAAACAGCCATAAAACAAAACATAAACGTCCCCACAATCGAAAAAATATATCAATGGGGAATAAACCTACTCAACGAACAAACGAAATAAACAAGCAAAATAGAGAGTGATTATATAAATTAGCCCCAACTACTCTTGAGTTTTTATTTTACCAAAGTACAACCAACCGAGTTACAAAAAAGTAAAAAAAGAACAAGATGTCAAAATCAGTAAAAAACAGCCGGATAAAATCCGGAATATAAAACAAATTGATTACTAATTTATAGAGCCACTCCAAAAGAAGACAACAAGGACATTATGAAAACAGTAATGCTTGTTTTTGGAACCCGCCCCGAAGCCATAAAAATGGCGCCCTTAGTAAAAGAATTCCAAAAGCACCCACAAAAATTCCGAACCGTAGTGTGCGTAACAGGTCAGCACCGCCAGATGCTCGACCAAGTACTGCAACTATTTGAAATCACCCCCGACTACGACCTCAACATAATGAAACAAGGACAAGACCTCTACGACGTAACAGCCCGCGTACTCACAGGAATGCGCGACGTACTAAGCGAGGTGCGCCCCGACACAGTCCTTGTACACGGCGACACAACAACCAGCACCGCAGCAGCCCTTGCTGCATTCTACCAACAAATTCCCGTCGGACACGTCGAGGCCGGATTACGCACACACAACATTTACAGTCCTTGGCCCGAGGAGATGAACCGGCAAATAACCGGTCGCATAGCAACATACAATTTTGCCCCCACCCCCTTGAGCAAAGCCAATCTGTTGCGTGAGGCAGTTGCCGAAAGCAGCATCACCGTAACAGGCAACACTGTCATCGACGCACTCTATTGGGTAGTGAACAAGATAAAAGAAGACAAAGCACTAAACAGCGAGCTTGAACAACAGCTTGCCGAGGCCGGTTACGACGTAACCCGTCTTGCAGGCGGCAAGAAACTCGTGCTCATAACCGGACACCGCCGCGAGAATTTCGGCGATGGATTCATAAATATGTGCACAGCCATAAAAGACCTTACACAAAAATACCCCGACGTCGATTTTGTCTATCCGATGCACCTGAACCCCAATGTGCGCAAGCCCATTCACGCGGTATTCGGCGAGAATCTCGACAACAGAGGCAATATGTTCTTCATCGAACCTCTTGAGTATCTGTCCTTTGTCTATCTTATGGAAAAGAGCAATATTGTACTCACCGACAGCGGCGGCATACAAGAAGAGGCTCCCGGCCTTGGAAAGCCCGTACTTGTAATGCGCGACACCACCGAGCGCCCCGAAGCCCTCGAAGCAGGCACAGTGAAGCTCGTTGGAACCGACTACAACAAGATAATGAGTGAGGTATCACTACTACTCGACGACGCAACACACTACGACACAATGAGCAAAGCCGTAAACCCCTATGGCGACGGCCTCGCCTCGGGAAGAATAGTCGAAAAACTACTAAACGAATAATAACCTTTAAATAATACATAATAAAACTAATGAAAGCCTGTTTTATGGGGCTTGGTTACATAGGCCTCCCCACATCAATCATAGCAGCAAAACACGGAATAGACGTAATTGGAGTAGATATAAACGAAAAAGTTGTAGAAATAACCAACCAAGGCAAGCTACATATTATCGAACCCGGTATGGAAGAGATGCTGCAAGAAGTAATTGCAGACGGTAAATTCAAAGCCTACACCACCCCACAAGAGTGCGACGCCTATTTTATGGTAGTTCCCACCCCCTTTAAGGGCGACCACGAACCCGACACATCCTACGTCGAGGCTGCGACACGTGCAGTACTTCCCCTGCTGAAAGAGGGCGACCTTTACGTAATTGAATCGACCTCGCCGATAGGAACAACCGAAGCAATGGCAAACATTATTTTCGACGAGCGTCCCGAGCTTAAAGACAAAATCCACATCGCCTACTGCCCCGAACGCGTACTCCCCGGCAACGTCATATACGAGCTTGTACACAACGACCGCGTCATAGGCGGCCTCGACCCTGCATCAACCGAAAAAGCAATCGAATTCTACTCACAATTTGTACAAGGCCAACTGCACAAGACCAACAGTCGTACAGCCGAGATGTGCAAACTCACCGAGAACAGCAGCCGCGACGTACAAATAGCCTTTGCCAACGAGCTCTCACTCATCTGCGACAAGGCCGGCATCAACGTATGGGAGCTCATTGAGCTTGCCAACAAACACCCGCGCGTAAACATACTGCAACCCGGTTGCGGCGTAGGCGGACACTGTATAGCCGTTGACCCCTATTTCATAACCTCAGACTATCCGGCCGAGAGCCGAATAATAGCCACAGCGCGTGAAATTAACAACTACAAGTCAATGTGGTGTGCCGAGAAAGTACGTAACGCCATACTCGAATTTGAGCTAAAGAACAACCGCAAACCCCTTGTAGCAATGATGGGTCTCGCATTCAAGCCCAATATCGACGACCTGCGCGAATCGCCATCGAGCCACATAGTAGGCAAAGTAATGCAAATATGCAACGGTGCCAACATACTCGTAGTCGAGCCCAACGTAAAGGAGCACAATGTATATAAACTAACCCCCTACGAAGAGGCATTCAACAAATCCGATATTATAGTAATGCTCACAGCACACGACAAATTCAAGACACTGCCCTACGACAACAAAAAGGTTATTCTTGATTTCTGCGGAATATACAAAAAATAACAGTCAGCAAAAAAACAGAATAAAATGAAAGGCATAGTTCTTGCAGGCGGTTCGGGTACACGCCTCTATCCAATAACCAAAGGGGTGAGTAAACAGTTGCTACCAATATACGACAAGCCAATGGTCTATTACCCTATATCAGTGCTTATGCTTGCCGGCATACGCGACATACTGATAATCTCGACCCCCCAAGACCTTCCCGCATTCGAGCGTTTGCTTGGCGACGGCAGCGACTACGGCGTGCGTTTCCAGTATGCCCAACAACCCTCACCCGACGGCCTTGCACAAGCATTTATCATAGGCGAGGAGTTTATAGGCGACGACGCAGTGTGCCTTGTGCTTGGCGACAACATCTTTTACGGTGCAGGCTTCACATCAATGCTGCGCGAGGCTGTACGCACAGCCGAAGAAGATGGCAAGGCAACAGTCTTTGGCTACCGTGTCGAAGACCCCGAGCGCTACGGCGTTGCCGAATTTGATGCACAAGGCAACTGTCTGTCAATAGAAGAAAAGCCCCAACACCCCAAAAGCAACTATGCCGTAGTGGGATTATATTTCTACCCCAATAAAGTAGTACAAATTGCCAAAGAAATAAAGCCCTCGGCACGTGGCGAGCTCGAAATAACCACCGTCAACCAGCATTTCCTTTCCGACAGCGAGTTAAAAGTACAAACACTCGGGCGCGGCTTTGCGTGGCTCGATACAGGCACACACGACTCGCTGAGCGAGGCTTCAACATTTGTCGAAGTTATCGAGAAACGACAAGGACTAAAAATAGCCTGCCTCGAAGGAATTGCCTATCGTCGCGGGTGGATAGACAAAGAAAAGATGCGTCAACTGGCCCGGCCGATGATAAAAAACCAATACGGACAATACCTATTGAAAGTAATCGACGAATTAAAGAAATAACACCAAATATGTCATTTAAACGAAATATAATGATAACAGGCGGCGCCGGCTTTATAGGCAGCCACGTTGTACGTCTGTTCGTAAACAAATACCCCGACTATCATATAATATGCCTCGACAAGCTGACCTACGCAGGCAATTTGGCCAATCTCAAAGACATTGAGCAAGCCCCCAACTACACATTCGTAAAAGCCGATATTTGCGATTACGAAACAATGCTTGCCCTTATCAAGCAACACAATATTGACGGCATAATACACCTTGCCGCCGAAAGCCACGTCGATCGCAGCATAAAAGACCCCTTTACCTTTGCACGCACCAATGTAATGGGTACACTATCGCTGTTACAGGCCGCCAAAATTCATTGGGAAGCACAACCCGAGGGGTACGAAGGCAAACTATTCTACCACATCTCGACCGACGAGGTTTATGGTGCTCTTGAGCTTAGCCACCCCGAAGGAATCGAGCCGCCATTCACAACAACAGCCTCCTCGGGCGAGCATCACGCAGCCTACGGCACCGACTTTTTCTACGAAACAACAAAATACAACCCCCACAGCCCCTATTCGGCCTCAAAAGCAAGCAGCGACCATTTTGTCCGCGCCTTTCACGATACATACGGCCTTCCGACAATCGTAACAAACTGCTCGAACAACTATGGCCCCTATCAATTCCCCGAAAAATTGATACCCTTGTTCATCAACAACATACGTAACAAAAAGCCCCTGCCCGTCTATGGCAAAGGCGAGAATGTGCGCGACTGGCTCTACGTCGAAGACCACGCACGCGCCATCGACACAATATTCCACAGCGGAAAAATTGCCGAAACATACAATATCGGCGGCTTTAACGAGTGGAAAAATATTGACCTTATAAAAGTACTTATAAAAACCGTTGACCGACTTTTAGGCAACCCCGAGGGAGAGTCAACCAAGTTAATCACATACGTTACCGACCGTGCCGGGCACGACCTGCGCTATGCCATCGACAGCAGCAAACTAAAGAACGAGCTTGGCTGGGAGCCCTCACTGCAATTTGAAGAGGGCATAGAAAAAACCGTCCGCTGGTATCTCGATAATCAACCGTGGCTCGACAATATCACCAGCGGCGACTATCAGACATATTACGACGTAATGTACAACAACAGATAAAAAAACATTATAAGTTCTACAATTAAACCAATACTATTCCGACAATTCTTTTAAGCAAAACAAGCCCTAAACAAGATAGTCTATACGTTAATTATAGAACCAATCCTATTATAGCCTCGAACAAATGGAATTACTGATACAGAGTATAATTGTTTATGGATTCATTGTATTTGTGATGACAAATGCCGGTTTATATGCTTACCGACACCAGTATCCCAATGGATTCTTAGGCAAAAATAACCTATACAATCGCAAATCGTCGTTCCTCGATCTCCTCACGAAGTCCCATTTTCTTATACCTATATTGGTTTTTTGTCTTTTTGCCACGATACGCTTTCAGGTTGGTGTCGATTGTGAAAGTTACAAAATTACATTCTATAGTCTGTTAGAAGGGAAATATGGCCGCGAAACAATGGAGCTTGGTTTCTTAGCAATAACAAAATTTACCACCTATTTTACAAATAAGCACTATTTAATGTTCTTTATAATAGCTTTTATGCAGATAGGAGCATTATATTACGCAGTGCGAAAAGAAAGTTATTTACTCGTCTTTTTAGGATTTACGATATTCTTTACCAATACATTTCTTTCACTAATGAACGGAATGCGACAAAATATCACGGCGTGTATGTTTGTTGCAATAACACCACTTATCTTAAATAAAAAACATTGGATATGGGCAATTGCCACTACACTCTTGGCTATTACAATGCATCGAAGCGCATTAGCCATTATACCAATAGGACTATTTGGATACCTTTGCCGGAATAATATACTTAACCGATACCTACAATTAGCAATTGTATTTGTATGTCTTATATATATGGACAAATTAGAAGGGATAATTCCGGCTGAATTATTTGATCTTGGTGCATTTTCGGGATACTCCGAAGAAACTATTGAGCATTATAGCGATTATGAGATAGACCTAAAGAAGAATTTCGGTTTCCGCTCAATTTTGCTGTTAATTACGTATATTATAACCATATTATATAGCAGCAAATTAAAGAAAT
>CAYYEL010000061.1:0-13098 GCA_964470845.1 uncultured Bacteroidaceae bacterium
GAATCAGTCGAAGCAAAACCGGAACGAAGATATAAGAAAAGCTCCTATATTTGCGGCCGAAATCACTTAGCAGGTATTGCTATTCAATCTGTTACAACAGCTAAAACAACCTTTCAAAGTCAAGATTCAAAGTAACGGGATAGTAACGAAACTCCGGCATTTCTTGGCTTTTCATTGGCATTTAATGGCACTGCAACATCTTGGCAAACATTGTTAAATCGCTAACAGACAATATTCTTCCCCCATTTCGCACTCACTTTCGTTTCTTTGTTGTATCTTTGCATTAAATAGTGAAGATATTAAGCCGCACACATTTATTGCATGCTATAAAAACACACTGCATTACACAAACCAAACAAATTTATGAGTTATTCATCACCCTTCAAAGAACGCACTTTTTTTGAGCGCTATGCAGCCTCATTCAAGTTCCAAGCACAGAATTTTAAAGTTTTGTCTATTCTATATCTTGTATTTGTAATTCCCGTATGCTACATTCTTACAAACAGTAATATAGAGTCTATTGGCACAATATTGATCACAATATTGATCAATACCTTAGGATTGTGTATGGACATTTACTACTTTGCAACTTTCAAACAATACATCAAGAGAAAAGGAACTGCCACACTGAACAAAGACTTCTTCAACGACTGCGAGAGCGTGCTTAAGAATACAATCATATTATCGCTGGCAATAGGCATTGCATACATTTTCATCGTAATTGCATTAGTACTTTTTATTGTCTTTTTATCTGCATTTTTAAACATCTATGCAATTACAGCACTGTTATTGTTCGCAATTCTCTTAATTGCGGTCGCATTTTACATCCCTGCAACACACTATATTATATCGTCCCACACAGCGTTTACCTACATTACCGACAAAATCAAAGAGGGATTCAAATTACAAAAGGGGCACTATCCGGGAATATTGGGTTACTGTTTCTTTTGCGGCTTTATATATATTATCCTTGAGTTGTTTGCCATTGTATTTCCGCTCGTATTTTGCATTATAAAATACGGAGAGGATTATACCCCCGGCAGCACCTATGTATTTTTTGTAATAGTAACAGCACAATTCCTAAACTATACATTTCTATTTACACCTATGCTCTATCAGTATGGATACGTAATTGCAAATAATGCCGCACAAGAGAAAGAGAATAGCCAAACAATGCCCACCGAAAACCCCACACAAGAGGTTCAAGCGACCGAGAATCACACCGAAGAGAGTACAGAGCCAACGGCAGCACAAATGGTTTCTAAAATTCTTTGAAACAGAGAATTTTAATTTAAACCGAATGGATTAAGTAAAAAACCATCTCTTGCCTTTGTCGATGATTGTTTGTTGACGACAGGGCGGGAGACGGTTTTTTATATTGTTGCCTGTCGCTAATATTATCAGTGGGCTTATGACCGCAGATTGCCTATTCTGAATTTTATAATATAAACGATAGTGTGTTGAATCCCCGGTTTACACATTGCTTTACACAAACAACGAATAAAACCATATAGAACCGCGAAATAACATTTTGAGAGGATTAACTCGATCGGATTTGTGTAAAAAAAAGAAAAATCTCTCATAAATCGTAGATTTACAAGAGATTAACTTAGTACTCGAAGCGGGACTTGAACCCGCACGGCGTTTAAATGCCAAAGGATTTTAAGTCCTTCGTGTCTACCGATTCCACCATTCGAGCAACCTTAAAAGTTACCGCCGAAGCCGGAGTCTTTACCATTGCAACAACGATAACGGATGCAAAGATAAGGCTTTTTGTGCTAATTTCAAAAAAGTTTTATTGCTAAATTGAAAAATGTTGGCCGAAATGAGGTCGAAAGTGTCCGTGTTGCAATTTTATTTCTTAAGATTTTCTAATTTCTCTTTTGCAGCGAGGTCTCCCTGTGCCGCAGCTTTTTCCCACCATTTAATAGCTTCGTCAATGTTTTTCTCTACTCCTTCGCCATTCTCATAGCAAGTACCTAAAATATATTGTGCTTTTGCGTGTCCTTGTTCGGCTGCCTTTCTGTTCCATTTAATTGCTTCTTTGAGATCTTTTTCTATTCCCCATCCAAATCTGTAGCAACCGCTTAAAGCAAATTGTGATATTGCGAAATCTTTTTCTGCTGCTTTTCTGTACAATTTTACAGCCTCGGTAAGGTCTCTTTCTACACCTTCGCCGTTAATATAGCAAGAGGCTAAATTGTGCTCAGCTTTTCCATATCCTTTTTCGGCCGCTTTTTTATACCATTTTACAGCTTCTTTTAGGTTCTTTTCGACTCCCTCGCCATTCTCATAGCAGACGCCTAAATTGAATTCTCCCTTTGCTTCTCCTTGCTCGGCCGATTTTCTATACCACTTTACAGCTTCGTCAATGTTTTTCTCTACTCCGTTCCCACAGCTATAGCAGTAGCCTAAGCTGTTTTGCGCTAATGCGTGTCCTTGCTCGGCAGCTTTTTTGTACCATTTAGCTGCCTCGACGAGGTCTTTTTCTACTCCTTCGCCATTCTTGTAACAAGTGCCTAAGGCATTTTGTGCATTGGCGTCTCCTTGCTCGGCTGCTTCTTTGTACCATTTAACAGCTTCGGTATAATTCTTCTCTTTGTATGCTGCTTCTCCTTTTTGGTATGTGGTTGTTTCGCATCCCGATAATATACACATTATTACTGTTGTAACGGCTATCAATATTCTTGTTTTTGTGTTCATATTTTTGTTGCTTAATTTAATGGTTGTCGTGTTGTTGTGTTCTCTAATTTTGCACTGTGATGAATGTTCCTGCTCTGTGTACGCGGTAGCGCCATAGTATGCGCGATTTTCCTTCTATGGGTATTCCGCCACAATTAAGGTCGTATATGCTGCCGCAGTTGTTGCACGAGGCGCGGCCTACGTCGTCGAGCAGCAGTCGGTAGCGTGCCATTTCGCAGTTGGGGCAGGCAAGGTCGTAGGCCCATATATTGCCATCTTCCATTGATGGGGTGCCTATGATTAGTCCGCCAAGGCCGTAGAAGAATTTTTGTCGTGCCTCGGCTTCTGTAAGGTTGCGTGTGTGTTTGATGCCTTGTGCATCTGTAACTTCGTAAGATGTTGAGCTCTTGCGCCTTACTGTGATGAATTGTCCGAAACTGCTCGCTTGATTGAAGGGGTGGAACGATGCGTCGCAGGTGAAGAATACTGAGTAACCCGAGTAGGGCGATTCTGTGTCACACGACACGGCTGCAATTATTGTAAAAAGTATTGCTATGGCTCTTCTCATTCGTTGGTTGTTTTATGGGTTATTTTATCGATTTGTGATAAATTATATTCTAGTAGGTTGGTTGTTATCGATACGACTTTTATTTATTGTTTCTGTTTTATGTAAAAACGTAAGGTCGCGCGGGTTATTGTGTGCGACCTACCTGAGTTAACCTTTTTTGTATGGATGGTGATTATTGCTTAAGCAGTGCCTCCTCGGCTGCGTCTATGCGCGAAAAGTCCATACTGTTGTATATGTTGTTCATAAGCTCGGTTATCTGTTCGTTGCACAGATTGCCGATGCTGCCCTCGTGTGTGTGGCGTATGTTTTTATCGGCGTGGAATGTGCCGGCCTCAATTTCGAGCCCGACTTTTTTGTATGCGTCGCGGAAGGGCATTCCCTCGGCTGCAAGGCGGTTGACCTCTTCGACGCTGAACATAGGGTCGTAACGTCGGTCGTCGAGTATGTGCTCGTTAACTTCGATGCGTTCTATTATGTAGTTGGCCATACGCAGGCACTCTTTAATCTCTTCAAATGCCGGCAGGAAGAGCTCTTTTATTATTTGTAGGTCGCGGAAATAACCCACGGGCAGATTGTTCATTATCAATGTGATGTCTGTGGGCAGTGCTTGCAGACGGTTGCATTTGGCGCGTAGCAGCTCGAATACGTCGGGGTTCTTTTTGTGGGGCATAATGCTGCTGCCTGTGGTGCACTCGGCGGGTAGTTTGACAAAGCCGAAATTTTGTGAGTTGAACATACAGGCGTCGAAGGCCATCTTGGCCAATGTGCCGGATACGCTTGCAAGGGCATAGGCTACATTGCGCTCGCATTTTCCACGTCCCATTTGTGCATAGACGACGTTGTAATTCATTGTGTCGAAGCCTAACAGCTCGGTTGTCATTGTGCGGTTGAGGGGGAACGACGAGCCGTAGCCTGCTGCCGAACCCAAGGGGTTGCGGTTGCACATACGGTAGGCTGCTTGAAGGAACAGCATATCATCGGCAAGGCTCTCGGCATAAGCGCCGAACCACAAGCCGAAGGACG
This sequence comes from uncultured Bacteroidaceae bacterium, assembly GCA_964470845.1. GTDB lineage: Bacteria > Bacteroidota > Bacteroidia > Bacteroidales > Bacteroidaceae > HGM04593. The sequence goes on from CAYYEL010000061.1 coordinate 4,274, forward strand.
ATGGCATTGCTACTTGCAGATGGGTATATCCGGGCATAAGCACCTCTTTGTGGCGGTTGCTTTGTGTTATAAGGCTGTCGAAGAGTTGTTTTACTGCTTCGCACACGAGGCGCAGTTCGTGGCGGGTAAACAGTTTGAGGTCGAGTAGTACTTGGTCGTTGCGCGAGCGTCCGCTGTGTATCTTTTTGCCTGTGTCGCCCAGTTTGCGGGTGAGCATAAGCTCGACCTGTGAGTGTACATCTTCTACTCCTTCTTCTATTGTAAATTCTCCTTGTCGGGTGAGGGCGTAGATGTTGCGCAGCTCGTCGTGAAGCTCTTTTCTCTCTTGCTCGCTGAGCATTCCTATTTTTTGCAGCATTGCGCTGTGGGCAATTGAGCCTAAAATATCGTATCGTGCCAGTAGAAGGTCGAGCTCTCGGTCTTTGCCCACTGTGAAGCGTTCAATCTCGGGGTTGACTGTGCTGTTCTTTTCCCAAAGTTTCTTTGCCATATATTCTGTTTTTTATTCAATGATTAGCGGTGTGTCATAATTGACAAACTATTTCGCTGTTATCGATATTAAGGCTCGGCCGAGTACCTGTGTACACTCTTTTGCCTTAAATCTCAGCGCCTTGTATTTTGTTAATTCTTATAAACCAAAGGAGCTGTGCTCAAAAACCTCATTTTGACACAGCTCCGTAATTTTATTCTTATGGTGGTACAATATTTAATATTGTACCATTGCCAATGTGTCGGCAATTTTTTCGAGCCCCTCTTTCAGTGGTTTTTCAATCATTCCGCGCAGCATAAAATTGAGCTCGGCTTTTGCAACTACGCGCATTTTGGATGCTTCGCTTCCATCGGGAATAATCTGTATCCACATATTTATGGGGATGGGCGAACCTACTGCCTCGAATTTTATACATTTGGGCTCTTCGCGTTCAACTACTCTTATTGTTACCTTGCCAATGGGCGGAACATCTACTGTTGCTTGGTCGCGGTCGAATGTGAATTCTTTGACCTTGTCCTCGGGTAGCTTGCCCTGAAGGGCTTCGAGGTTGTTAAGGTCTTCTAATTTTGAATAGACGCGCTCTTGTGAGTAGGGTATCTGTTTTACGCTGCTCTCGTATTGGCTCATAGGGTGTTATTTAAGGTCGTTTCTCCACTCCGAGGGGTTGGCACGCCACTCTTTTAGTGTGGGCATTACCTCTTCGGTGATGTATCCGGTTGCTTTTGCTGCTTCGAGCACTGCCTCGTAGTCGGTGAGGGTGATGAGCTTTACTCCTGCCTTGGCAAAGGCCTCCTCGGCAACGCTGAATCCGTATGTGAACGATGCAACCATTCCTACAACCTCGACACCTGCTGCACGCAATGCTTCTACGGCTCTGAGGCTGCTGAGGCCTGTCGAAACAAGGTCTTCTACTACAATTACCTTGGCTCCGGGCTGAATATCACCCTCGATAAGGTTGCCCAGACCGTGGTCTTTGGCCGACGAACGTACATACACAAAGGGCTTTCCAAGCTCCTCGGCTACAAGGGCGCCTTGTGCAATTGCGCCTGTTGCAACACCTGCCACTGTGTCGGCCTCGGGGAATTCCTCAAGGATAAGGTTGGCAAGGCCCAACTTTACGCGTGTGCGCAACTCGGGGAATGAGAGGGTTTTGCGGTTGTCGCAATAGAATGGAGACTTCCAACCCGACGCCCAAGTGAAAGGTTGCTCGGGTTGTAACTTTACTGCCTTGATTTTGAGCAGCTCGGCTGCCAAAATAACTTTTGATTTGTTTGACATATTGTTGTGTATTTTAGGTTGTATTCTCAGTGGGGGTTTATTGCGCGAATATACATCTATTTTGTGTAAATATGTGCCGCGGCGAATAAAAAGTTTTTTCTTGGGGCGCTATTTTGTCTGTGTATAACCCTCTTTTTGCAATATTTCAACTATTTTTTGTTTAAAATCGCCTTGAACGAGTATCTCGCCATCTTTGGCTGTTCCGCCTACACCGCAACGGGTCTTTAGCAGGCGTCCCAGCTCTTTTAGGTCGTTGTCGGTACCTGTGAAATTTTTTACAATGGTTACTGTTTTTCCGCCTCGGTGGTTCTTTTCGATACTTACACGTAGCTTCTGCTGCTGTTTGGGCAGGGTTGCAATTTCGTCCTTTTCATCGGTGGAATATTGAAAGTCGGGGTTGGTCGAATAGACAATATTCAGCCTCTCTTTCCAGTCGTTCTTTTTCATAATTATTTTATGTTGACCGAGCCGCCGGTCTGCTCGATGAGTGCTTTTAGGTCGAGTGCCTCGGACATTGAAAGTTTTTCGGCAATTGTTGCGGGTAGGTTGTTTACGATGCTTTGTGCGTCGGCTTTGTTATATCCTAAGAGTATGTATAGGCTTTCGGAAATTTGTTGGTCGTTTTTTATGCCGATAATCTCTATTGAATAAGAACCGTTACCCTCAATTCTGAATACTCCTTTTCGGGGGGTGGGTGTGGTCTCGTTTTTGGGTGGTAACTCTACCTCGGTCTGTTTTGTATTATGTGAGCTTTCTATCGGTGTAGTAGAGTTACTCTTGGTGTAAGTATGTGAAACTCGGGGCTTTTGTATGTCGCTTTCAGTAGTAGTGTAAGTAGCGTTGCTCTCTTCCTCTTTCTCTCGTGTAACGCTTTTTGCAATTACATGGCCATATTGGTATAGCATAGGAGCCAAAACAAAAGTATTTAATATTAAGAAATAGTACAGATCGTAAGCTCCACTGTAATATAAATTATTGATATTGTTAATATTATTGACATAATTATCAATATCTATATTATCGGTGATTCCTAAAAACTTTAACACTAAAATTAAAAATCCAATATGTAAAAGAATGTATATGATACTACAAAAAATACCATACCCCTGTGTGCTTAGAATATTGCCTTTTAACAATTTAAATCCCTCTGATATGCTGTCGGATAAATTTTTATCGGTCGATATTACATAATGTACAAACGGTATAAAAAAATAAAATGCTATAAAAGAGAATGTTGCTATCGTGGGTATAATTATTAGTAATGCTGCTACAAATGCTAATATTATGTTATAGCTTAAAAGTACTATAAAAAAGCCTATCGCTAATCCGAAAATGAAGGAAAAGACGAATACTATGAAAAGAAATGGCAAAATAATTATCAATGACAGTATTATGACTCTTACAAGTACGCTTTTGCATTCTTCTATAAGGTCGTAGTTTAAGATTGCAGCCTGTTTTCTTTTGAAATATTGTTTGAAGATTGCATAATAGCAGGTGCATAGCCCTATTCCTAAAATAATGGTAAGAAATAATCTTATAAGTGTTATATTGCAGTTTTCAATAAGAAGGGTAAGTGGTATTGCAAATACAATATACATAATTGCAAGAACCTTGAAATTCTGCAATTGGAATCTGAAGGCTGTAACGTAACGCGCAAAGAAATTTCTTTGCTTGAATGGTGATAAATATTGGCTCATAATAAAGTTTGATGTCTATGTTTGTTTTGTTATTTTATGTTGACCGAGCCGCCGGCCTGCTCGATGAGTGTTCTCAGGTAGAGTGCCTCGGACATTGATAGTTTTTCGGCAATTGTTGCGGGTAGGTTGTTTACGATGCTTTGTGCGTCGGCTTCACTGTAACCTAAAATGGTGTGCAGATTTTCGGCTATCTGTTGGCTCTCTTTTATGCTGTAAAGCTCTATTGAGTAGGTGCCGTCGCCCTCGATTCTGAATGTTCCTTCTCGTGTTGCGGTGGGGGCGTCGTTGTCGCTCGTAGCAGCTTCTGCTTGTGGGGCGTTTTCTGTTGCTTCGATAATTTTATTTGATACCCCATATATTGTCCCAACCGTAGCGATTCTTGCGCTTCATATACGACGAACCGGCATCAAGCTCCTCATCGTTTACCGATACATTGAAAGAGGTTGTCAGAATGGGCGTCTCGAATGCAAGTGTTACTTCCTCGGCTGTGGGACGTTTATATATCTTCTTCATATTTCTACTATTCTAAAAATTTATTATGCCGTTTATCTCACCAGAAATTTCTTTCCATTTTTAATATAGATGCCGCCTTTTGCAGGTGTTGTTATGCGACGTCCGCAGAGGTCGTAAACTGCGCCATTGGTATTCACATCATTCTCGACAGCGTCGATAGAGGTTACATTACGATTGAAACGAATCTTGGCAAAAGATGCGCTCGAAGGCAATACAAGATAGGATTTGTTAATGCCGAGGGTGCGTTTCTCGGTGTTGGACGATAGCTTGTAATAACCGACACCCTTTGTTCCCTTACCCAAAATATAGGCATTCACATCCGAAGCAATGAATTTATCCGCTCCTGCTGAGTGCTCAAGCATATTTCCTGTAACATCAGCCTGAGCCTCTGCTGTGGCAGGTGCCATTATCACTTTTCCTGCCGACCCCGTAAGTAACACTCCTTGATTGGCCGGTATGGCACCTTCGATGGCCTGCATATTAACCTCGCCATCGCCATAGCTTTTTGCGTAGTAGGCCGTTACCCCCTCGGGTACAATAGTTGCAAAGGGCGCACTGAATGTAGCAATAGCCTCAACACCCTCGATGTTATCAGCCGGGTTGAGTGTCGGAATATTGGGATATTCAACCTCTTTTATTATAAGCGCCGAGGTGTATGTGCCGTTCAGAAATGGAGCATCGGAATTATCGAAATTTCCATTTTCCTCTTTCATTATATATACACCGGCCCGGGTATTGTTCGAGTTTCTATGGTCAAATTTAAAATATACGTAACCAAATAGATTGTCGGACGTTTTATCTGAAACATTGCCCGCTGTTGTACCAATGAGCGGTATTACCTGAAAATCATTGACACCGGCTGTATATTCGGTAACGGTCTGATAGGTAAGATATTTACCGTCCGAGTTGTAGGCCGGTACCATTGCGTATCGTGTGTTGCCATCCTTTGTAAATTTACGGAAGACAAAATGCGCCGATGTGGGCAGCTCGTTTCCATCACACCCGACATTTACAAGAGTTGTACCGTTGAAATTTATATATCGGTCGGCATAGTTTGCGTTTCGTGTGCTGAAAGTAATGGTGTAGGTCTTGCCATCCTCGGGCAATTGAATGTCAGTGGTGCTACTCTTGTAATTATCAATGGCAGCATTGAGTGCAGAGACTGTTTCGGCCGTATAGTAACTGCTCTCGAAGGTATTGATTGCGCTCAGCAATGCTGTACGTGAGGCAGCATCGGCTGTCGGGTAGCCCACGCCCTTTAGTTCGGCAATTTCACGTGCCTTGCCTGCCATATATGAATGATGGCTGAAATAGTTATCGGCTGTTATTGTATTTATGCTCAGCGGGCTGTATATAATACAATAGCCACCCGGCTCTTCCTCGAACAAGAATCCTACCTTACTATCCTTTTGCAGGGTCATTGTTGAGTAGGCCGAATATTTGTTGCTCATCTCTATTCCTTTTGTCCATCCTGTTGCAAGGGTTGTGGGTGTGTAAGTTGTACTCTCGTCAATCTCCTTATAGAACAGTGCGACGTTACTACGTCCCGAGCCTGTGGGTATCGATTGCAAGAGTAGCTTTTTATTCTCGCCGGCTGCGTTTACTGCATCGACAAGCATAATCTCGCCGTTCGTCGAGTTACCTCCAAAGCTCAATCCATTGGTAACATTGTTGCTCGATACAACTGTACCCCACTCACCTGTGGTATATGTATCATCGGCAAAAGTAAAGATATTAAAGTAACGTCCACCACCCTTGCGGCTGCTCAGAATCACACTACCGTCGGGCAATTCCTCGCATTTAGGCTCGTCGCCATTGGGTGCGGGACGGTCGTCAATGGTACCCAGCACGCTCCAGCTCTCTCCAAAATTATCGGAGTAAATTACTCGGTTACCGCCGTTTTTTGTCCATATTGAGCAGTATAGACGATAGTATGAGCCTTTCTTTACTACGCGGCTCTGACATATTTTTCCCGAGCCGATGAACATCGATGTTACGGTGGGATTATCTTCGGCATCAAGGAAGATACTGTAGATGTCGTTTGTAACCTCTACCGGTTGTGTCCACTCCCATTTACCCTCGGTGTCGTTGTATGTTGCATATACACGTGCCACACGATTGATATTATCGGCATCGGCTGCGGCATCTTTTGTCCATTGGCCATTGTGGCAGACGGTTCTTCCGCACACCATCATCACAAGCAGTTTGTTCTGCTCGCAGTCGGCTATAACAGCCGCATCGCCGAATCCGGTGCTCATAACATTTGACGAGCCGCCCTGTCCGTCGGCCACAAAGAATTCATCGCCCCAAGTTACGCCATTGTCGGTAGATATTCTGCACTTAATGTCAACCTCGCCGTAACCAATATCATTGCCACACGGGCGATTATCGGCTATCGCAAAAATGTGTCCATTGGGCGCGGTAGCAATAGCGGGAATGCGATAAGGTTTATTGTTGGCATCGGGAGTGTAATAGAGGGTGCGCTCGGCGGTTGCAGTATAGTTGGCAGTTGCAGTAAGGCCGCCTGTGGGCAGCAGAGCATTGTTGTAAGCCTCGACGGTGTTACCCTCGGCATCGGTAAAGCCGGCAAAAGAGTAACCTCGATAAGTCATACTGCCGAGTGAGAATTTCTCGCCCATAGGCAGATAATATGTACACTGAGAATCACCGGTCAGACGTGTCGTTGAGCTTATTGAACCGATTGTAAGCGTCATTTCGGCGACACGCGGGCTTGATATTCCTTCAACATCTACCTTTAGAGTAAGAGGCTTGTCAACGTCTATACGAGTGAAATTCCAATGAGTGCCTGCATCGCTTGCAGCATAGAATTTGAGCTGACCACCCAATGAGCCGCTGCCACCATAGGAATTTATACCATAATCGGAGTTGCCCGAGGGACATATTGCGTAACCGTCGCTATACTCCACGAGCGCCCAAGAAGAGGCCGAAGGCTCATCGGTCATATGTACACCCACACCATTGCTTGGTGTGCCGCTCGGTGTCAACGCCAGAGCACTGCCACTAAGATAATTATATATTTTGAAATTATTTTCATCACCTACAAGACACCACACCATTCCCTTTTGCGAACGATCCATAGAACTGAAAACAGGATTTGTTCCACTGCCTGAAGCTGTGAGCATTGCAACGTGTCCCGCAGCCGAAGCACGGCTTAAATCGACCCATTTTTCGCCGTACGAGGACGAGAATATGTCCAATGAGTAGTCGGCAGTTATTGTGCGGTTGTCAGTAAGCTCGCTCACCTCGGTAACAGAATTTCCGTCCTCGAAGAAGCCATTGAACTTATATGCAGCCTCGTGCGTCTCGGAAAGTGCCGACGATGTAATCACGTCTCCCTTCTTAACTATCCACGAGGCAGGCAGTTTCTTTGTCAACCCGTTCCACGTAGCATAAGCATCGAGAGGACTATCGCCCACAATGCGCAGTGTCTTAACCTCGTTCACCGGAATAAAGACAAAATCGGTACAGTAGGCCGTGCCTGTTTGGTCATAAGTGATAGTCGATTGGTCGAATCCCGAGCCGTCGTTCTTTACGACAAAATACCTATTGGTCGAGCCTGCGGTATAAAGTTGCACCGCACCGGCCTCGGTGTGATGGGTACTCTTCGAGAGAGTGAAGCTGTGGGCACTCTCGGATAGAGCCTTATGAGCAAGATATTTACCGTTGCCATTCTGGAACTGATACCCTCCGTCGCTTGTTATTGTACAAGTCCACTGATAGGCTGCATCGACACTAAGAGAGGTATTCATAGCAAGATTACTGCCGTTGGCATAGAAGAAACGGTTGACAAACTCACCATTCTGATAGGTATCGGCAAACAGATAGTATTTTACAGCATGAACAGGCAAGTCCGAGAGGCTGCTTTTGCTATCCATAATCTGTGCGCCCGTATAGTTACCCTCATAGAAGCTCACCGAGTGGATTGTGGCATCACACTGCTCAAAAGCGGCGTTATCCACCATTCCTCCACCAATATATAGTTTCTTTGTACCTGTATAAGCGCCCAATGTTTGAATGTAGGCACCGCTTCTGCTCTCAAATGCAGCATCAGCATTCTTATATAGTTGATAAGCATTGCTCTGTAAAGAGATTGTAAGCGTGAATCTTTCACCCGCACTCATTGAAAGTCCATTGGCACTGTATCTGTCGCCCGAACGTGAGGATTTCAACAGAGCCGGGTTTGAGCCATAGTGTCCAAAAGCATAATACTCTGAAACTGCGTTGCCTACAGCCGCGCTCCTTTGCACCGCTGCCGGGTCGGCCACACACACGAAACAGCCTCTGCCGCTCATCGAAGCGTTAGGTGTCAACTCGACAGCAATTGTAACATCGGATTTTTCAAAAACCAAGGCAGCATACTCCTCGGGTACTTCATAAGGATACTCCTTTCCTGTCATATCAATTGTTAGGAAAGGTTCTTGCGCCCACACAGCCGGGCACAAAAGGATAAAGAAGAGCAGCAAGACTCTCCTTAGGAAAAGCTCTTTTTGGTTCATTTTGCAGATTATTAGAATTAGTTTTATCGTATTATTTTACAAAGTAAGTCTTTTTTTAAATAAAAACATTTAATTTTTGGGAGGTTCTATAATTTCAATTTTTCATTAGCGAGTAGTCAGAACCTCATTAAGGCTACCGCTAATGTGGTTTCGGTTTTGCAAATTTAGCAAAACTTTTTCGAATATTTCAAATATTTTTGCCGTAGTTTTCGGGGGGGGGTAATGCGTTGATTACCAATTATATACAAGCGCCATATTTTTAAGCGGTTATCCATTCCTTGTGGTATCTATAAATTTGTGTCAAGCGTGCTATGTTGTATGTAAGGTTTG
>CAYYEL010000062.1:0-12787 GCA_964470845.1 uncultured Bacteroidaceae bacterium
ATAAGAATAAAAGTTTGGAGTTGCTTTGCAGATAAATTAGATTCATCTTATCATAAGTTAAAAAGCCGTTACAATTTCTAAAAACCGGCTTTTAAAGAAGATGAATGCGTCCGTTACATTCAGTGAATACAATGACAAAAAGCTAAGCGAGGCGGCTATGTCTAAAAAAATTAGCGCTTAAGAGACTTGATTAAAGTCTCTTAAGCGCTAATTAAAAGAGCAATATTCTTTAATGCTTCTTAATAATCTCAGCTTTTCTCATTAACATAATATATACTCTGTAATATATAAACGACAGCCACTCGCCAATTCTATTTAATAAAGTATTTCTACCTTTTGAAGCCCACGTTGTGGCATATTTGTGTATAGTACGGGAATTCTCTGTTATTTTTATCTTGCCGGTGTAGAAATTCATCGGGTCGAAATATTCATCAGGATAGATAAAGATACCATCAACCTCGTTTATTTTGTCCTTCTCCAATTTTACTTGAGACAGTAGAATTTTTGTTGTGGTAGTTACAACCGTACCGGTGTACCTCCCATTCCAACCGATATAATGCCTTTTATTGTATATATCTAAAATCTCTTTGTACAACCGATGCCCTTTTTCCACACCAAGGCCAAGACCGGGATTTATCATTATCGTATCACTATCAGAGTTGTCAAAAGTATTACCTTCCATTTTTTCCATTCCCATAAAACCACCTAGTTCAATAATATCGTCCAGCGGTTTTAAAATCTCTACATCTGTATCGAAATAAAGGCCACCATAGTTATACAACACCCAAAAGCGAGCATAGTCGCTGACAAAAGCAAATTTTCGTGCTTTGTATGCCTCGGAGGTGTAGGTTGTTATATTAACATCAAAATTATCCTCGTTCCACTCCCTTATCTCATAATCGGGAAGAAATTTCTTCCACGACGCTATACACTCTTTGGCCGAGGCGGGCAATGGATTACGCCCGAACCAACAATAATGAATAATTTTCGGTATCATATATGTAACATTTCTATTTTATTTCACTCAAAATAAAATTAAGCATTAAATTTGCTTGTACGTAATATCGAATTTAAAATCAATAAACATCCTGCGAAACAGCATACACCTCATTATTATTAAATTTTATACGCCAATTTTTATCGAAGTCATTATCAATTTTATAAAAGCCATCCTTCCAATATATATCCGTTTCGTAATATGGTGTTTTCTTAAAAAATAGAAAATGCAAGTAAGGCAACTCTTTTCCTTTGGGCGAATAAACTTTATTTGTATCGCAATTATACTCCCACTCTTCGTTAATTTGAGGATTCGGTGTAGTATAAAACTCCGAAAAGAGCTTTTTCCGATGCAACAACCGCGCCATCGTCTCCATATACCACCAATAAGAGACACCTAATTTCTTCAATACTCTTTTATACAAAGCTCTCACATAATTTATTTGCGGATAAAGAATATCCGACCAATCCCCCTCGTCAAGCGCGTAATGCTTGTTGTCGCACAATTTTTTATCCCAATCATTTATACTCAGACACAAATTGCAGTACTTATCATTGTTTCTGAGAATTGTAAAATGTCCGGCAATATGATAACTATGAGTTGTTATAACATCATATTTATTGAGATTTCTTTCATTAACGACAGTGGATAAATCGCCATACACAAGGTCAATATCTGAGAATCCCCAAAAATCGTATCCACTAAGTTCGTCCTTATGCACAAGTCCCAAAAAGGGTTTCAAATCGGTAAGTTTATATGGATTATTTACTTCAAATTCTACCCCCAAACGCTCACCGACCAGCCTCTTATACTCCGCGTAGCTACATTTATGCATAACAACATTATCGTACATTTTTTGTGGTATAGGGCAATCGGTATAGAAAATAAAATCGACCATAGGATTCTTACTGCACGAATAAAGATATAAATCAATCCAAAGAGGCCAATTACCAAAATAGGGGATTATCTGAGCAACGCGGTATCTCATAATCATCTATAATTTGAAAATAAAACATTATTAAGTATTCTGCTCCTGCCGAGTATTACCACTATCATATATGACAAAAGCAACATAAACAGAGCCAATATAAAAGACAGCAAAACAGAATCAGTTAAAACGACACGGGGTAAAACCCCTTCTACCAACAACGTCTGTAGCAGATATATAGATATAGTGCACTCCCCTATTTTGGGAATTATATTATTACGAAGAGGCAACTTTTGTTTATCAAAGAAACACTTTAATGAGATTAAAAATAGCGACGCAGAAAAGCCAATCAATAGTCTGACAATAAAAATATACCATTCACTATTTTCACACAAAGCACTGAAAGACATACTAAAATAGTTATTTTCCCAAGTTGCAAATGGAAGAAGAATTACAAAAACCAAGAGACATCCCAACCCATGATAAATGGTGATATTCTTTATTAAATCCTTTATAACCGAAGATAATGATATAAAAGTAAGTGTATAGCGTCAAGGAGAAAAGCTCAGAAAGCGGCTTAATATCTAAGGCTATCAAGTTTAGTACTATTAAAATAGCAATTCCAACGATTGCCCTATACATACTTTTAAATTTTAAAACCTGATACAGAAGATAACTTAATGAATATGCTTTAATAAACCATAAGAAGTCGCAGAATATTCCATTTTTAATAGCAATAATATTATCGACCAAAAGACTTATATTCATTAAGCGCTCTTTGCCCAAATAAAATAACGACATTATAACACACCATACAACATATGGTATAAAGAACCTTCTAAATATAATTTTCAAGGTATCTATTATTGATTTATCTTTGATAAAATACCCACTTATCACAAGGAAAAGAGGAATGTGAATAGAATATATAATTCCTGCTACATTGTATTTAAGGTCGTTGGTTACACAATTAAGCAACACGTGTCCCCAAATCACCAAGAAAATAGCAATGCACTTAAGATAATCGAGCCATATTTCTCTTTTCTTTGCAACCATTTTAAGAGTTTCTAATAATTTCCCTTAGTTTGTTTTCCAATACAGTGTAATACTCCCAGATAACATCGGCCGCCCCATCAATAAAGCGTCGTTGGCAAGCAAATTCCAAATATTTATTTTTGTCGTTATTAAGTTCCTCAATAAAATTAACCGCATTTGTATTATCCTCTCGCATATCGATAAACACAATTGCATCCTTATTAAATACATTAGGCTCGGGATTGTTATTGCAGCCACTATATATAGGGATACATCCGGCGTATATTGCTTCGAGAAGTTTCTCGGTACAATATCCCTGATAATTACTGTTCTCGGGAGTCAGATTAAAACGATAATCTCTAAGATAGTCCAGTTTATTATCATTATGAATTGTTTTCAGCGTATCGTTATTATGAAATAATCTGCCATCGCAATCGACCTTATCTATACAGGAAAGGCTATCATATATTCTCTTTCGACCGACATCGTCGTGGCTGCATAGAAACGAGCAGAAACGTCTGTCGTCGAATGACTTATTATCGGCAGAATTCATATACTCTATTTTCCTTTTAATATCATCGTAATTATCAGTAGGGTCGAATACGTCCCACATCAACCAAAATGGATGACGCAGATATTCGGGATGCTCAATCTCGTCAAATCCCAATGATAGTTTAAATCGCTTATCATTTACGAACTGATGTCCCCAAGTTTGCATAGAAGGTTTATGCAGATTCTCTCTTGCAACAAAAATTCTGCAATCGGCATTATCTATTTTTGTCAGCCAATCAGGGCCAAAGATACTATACAGTGCCACTTTTGTTTTTGGTCTATCATCTAACAAGCCTCTTTTCTCAATAAAATTCACAAGAAACAGGTCTTGTGGCACTATTCTACTCCAATTATATATTTTCACTTTATGCCCTTTGCAAGCAGCAAGCGATAAATTGCGAGATTGAATAATCTCTTTCCAATATATATACTTATTGATAATTCTTTTTACAATACTCATATCCAATTACATTATAACGCGTTACATTTATATCATTCGACGAATAGTGCTTTTTATTTCGAGCAAGATATATGCAAATTTAAATAATCCTTTTGATGCCATATAGAATAATATACGGTTTATCATCCTCGATTTTTTTAATTTCCACGCATCTTTATCTACCTCCGGGTACAATATCTTAAACTCCTTTGGCATATTAGCCTCAAACAGAGAATATTTCAAGTCGAGTTTATTTAAGACAATCAACTCTTTTTGGTCGGGAATTACCTCCTCAAGCCTCGATATAAACATTTTTCGCAGCTCAAATAACTTTATCGAAAAATTTCTTGTTATACTGTTACTGTTTACAATCTGTTCGTAGTGATAAAAGGCTTTATTTAAATATGCAACCTTAATACCTCTTTTCAACAATTTCACACACACCAAATAGTCCTCGCAATAGTTCAGTTCCTTGACAAACGATACATTAAACTCTGTGTAACAGGTTCGCTTTATTAACTTATTACACAAACTACCGTGCAGCCTATAGTGTAAAAGGTCGTCCAACACGCCCTCTGCGCTATCGTTTGCCGGCTGTTGAGTGCGATATATACATCTTCCATTCTCGTCAATTTTAAAATCGCAAATAACCATATCGGCATTTGTAGCCTTGGCCTTATTGTACAATTCCTCAAGCATACAAGGCTCGACCCAATCATCGGGGTCGGTGTGAATAGTATATTCTCCACGCGCACGGTCGATACCGCATTGACGAGCCGATGCCACTCCCCCATTCTCTTTGTGAAGCACCTTTACGCGGCTATCTTTTTGTGCATATTCATCGCACATAGCACCACTGCCATCGAGGCTGCCGTCATCGACAAGAATTACTTCAAAGTCGCCGTATGTCTGCCCCAACAGGCTATCCACACAACGACGCATATACCCCTCGGCATTATACACCGGCACTATTATTGATATTGCAGGAGAATTCACTTTCATTTTATTACTTTTATTTTTCTTAAAACCGATGCGCCCTTTGCTTTTATCATTCCTCTGACCTCGTCATTCACTCCAAACATATACAGCACAGACAATGTCGATAAAACAGAAAACAGACATACTACTATAAAACGCACAAAGCCCCTATCCATCTGTTGCTGAAGTAAATAAGGCAATATCATTGCTATCAACACAAGGAGCAGATTCTTGAGAAATATTTTAATAAAAAACTCCACTGCCGGAAATTTCGTATATCTATACAATAAATACAATGTTGCCACCATTCCCAAGAATTGAGGCAATAAGCCCACAAAATACACATCAATAGGAGAACCGCCAAAATATCCAACAGCAAAAACGATAGGCACTTTAATAAGGTAAATCGGAGATACTATCAACGACAGCTGCTTGACGTTACCTGTTGCGTTCAGCCCCTGATCAATCATTATATTCGAATATTTTATAAGATACACAATAATTGTTATCTTTATGAATGCCGATGTAAATTCGGGAACATCCCCCAACCAAAGCTTAAGTACATAATCTATCTCAAGCAATATAGGTACTACAAAAATTGCAAGAAGAAATAATGTATATTGCGAGACATTAAATATAAGTTTCTTAAATCGTTGCATATCCCCTGCTCCATAGTATTTTACCAGTTGCGGAACAGAAGCCGTAATAAAACCTGAAACAAATTGTTCTATAATAGTCAACACCGCACCCGCCAATCCACGTGCAGCATTCACCACTGTACCAAAAAAGAAATTAAGAATCACTGTTACACCTTGCATATTCAACACAGCGCAAACGTGTCCCAAAGTTGTCCATCCCGAGAACGAGCACATCTCCTTAAGCAGCCCCCTGTCAACCTTCAACGACATTTTACACTCGTCAAACGAACGCGAGCAATACAATCTATAAACAACAATGCTTATTATAGATACACCAAAGAGCAAAACTGCATATATTATAAGTTTATCACCGCTGAACACAAACAAAAACAATAACACTGCAATTTTAGCAACAATGTCAAATATGCTCATATAAGCATATATATTGAATTTCTCGTGCGCAGTTACAGCCGCCACATAAGGCGTTTGAGTAATCTGCAACATACAGGTTACCACAGAGAATTGGAATATCACATTTGCGGCAAACATCCTATCGGGTGGTACATTAAGAAAATTGTTTATATACCACAGACCAAAGGTCTCCAACAGCACGCCAACAATTAAGGCAATTCCCAAATGTATCACAAATGCCGTAGAGAATGTTCTCTGTAACAAATCCTTATCACCCTTTCCTATATTAAGAGCAAGAAAGCGGCGTGTACCCGACTGCAATATACTATTGAGAATCGTGAACATCGAAACAAAGCTACCGACAACGGTGTATGTTCCATAATCACTCTCACCCAACACGCTTAGAACAATCCTTGTCGAGAAGAATCCCAACAAGATGGTTACCCCTATTCTCACATACAGGTATAACGTGTTTTTTATAATACGCTTGTTATTCTCTTCCATTATATTGCCTGCCAATTAAAACTTTACGCCAAGTCTATTCTTAATAATGGTAATAAAAATCTTTAGCTTAACCACAAAGTAAACTCATTCTTGAACAAATGATATATCTCCTTTGAATAAATATTGTTTTTCAATACTGCCCCGGTATAAAGCTCTTTAAGATACCAGAATCGTTCTTTTCGGTATTGTTCAACATCAAAAACATCACCAAATTTATCCAACACATTCAATCCATCAAGTGTAAGCATAGTACGCACACACTTAAAACACTTTGAACAGTTTTTCACATCATCTACACAAACATTCAAAAATTTTTGTGCAGGTACATAATCGGCAATCGCCAATGTCTTGTCCAATCGTTCAACATCACCACCGGTCGAGAAAAATCGCATTTTTCCAATTGTGGCCATTGCAAAAGTAAGAAGGTCATATGATGCAAGATACTCACCAAAATGAAAATTTCCGTACGAATAACCCGATGAATAATAGTACTTACCCACAACACTCTGCAAATAGTAAATACAAAACAGCATCATATAGCTATGATTCCGCACGTGGTTGCATCCTATATATCTATTTATGAGCAGATGAATATCCGACTCAATAAACAGAAAATTGTATTTATACTCCGCTGCAAATTTCTCGGCCAGTTCAAGTCGCCCTCGAACAAGAGGTGTGCGCAGCACATCGCCACCCTTCATCGAGCTTCCTGCATTTAAAAAAACAAGAGTATTTATTTTGTGCGATGCGGGTACATCATTTTTCGTATGATTCATTATCGTATATAGACTATCGACACCACAAGATATTCCGGTGGCGACAATCTCACCCGAAGTCTCAATATCCTTAATTAAAGGAGCTGATATTTTTATAAGATTCAAATCCTCCCTCTCTTGTGAGACAGTAGGTATAAAATGATATGTAAGATTATAAAACAGGGATTCCGAAATTGGAATATCCGATACAATATTCGCACCAAGCTGCATTGCAAATCCCATAAATCCCCAAACATAAGCATCAATTCTGTCAGTAACAATATTCTTGGCATACTTTTCGCCTATGGTTGTTGTTATAACCTCCTTTACATCATCGAACATAACGGTTGCCTTCACAGCATTGCCAACAACCTCTATACTTTTGATATTTATTGTATTCATTGTATCAAATATATATTTTAAAAGGCGCAGCCTTTATTAACGGTGTTACATCTATTTCACCCGGTTGCCACAAATCGGCAGTCTCTATAAGAGTATCATACGTAGTTGTGTTGTCAATTATAAACGGACTTTTCCTATCTCGTTTTATTGACATAAAGAAATCGTGGAATTTAAAGTGTCCACCCAAAAGTTCCCCTTTTATCTCGGCCCAAAGATTAGGTACGCCATAAGCCTCGGCTATTATCAAACCGTGCAACGAGGATGAGACAATCTTTTCGCAAGAGAGGATTCCATCTATTACGTCTGTCCATTTGTCGTACCCTTCCATCTTTATAAACAATACATCCTCATTATTCTTAAATTTATCAAGCACAGGAGTGTCATAATCGGAATAATGTGGAATTATTCCGAGTTTATATTTTTTTTCGACTTTAGGAGAATAAATGTAAGGGACAAGAAGTGCAGGGTCGCCATAAACCTCGGGGCACTGAATACCACGTTCAAGAAGATAATCCCGTGTCAATGGCCCTCGCACCGCAAGTACTTTTTTAGGTTTTTGTGGCAATTCAGCAGCAGAATCAATCACACCTGCACCCCATACGATAGATTTTCTATTGCAAAGAAGCGTCAATGTTGAACCTATCATAAGGTAGTTATTCTTATCTGTTCTATGCGAAATTGTTGAATAGTCATAGCTGACGATGTTGCGACGGAACAACTTTCTAAGAAAATGATAGTTTATATCGTCTCCCCAATTACGTGATAGTATTTTACCATTGCTATAATAGATAAAAGCATTCACAACAATATGTTTGGTGAATATCTCGCCAAACATATTGATAAGTTTGGTGATTCTTTGGTTAGATTTGCTTTTCTTATATTTTTCGCTCATTGTTTATCGGATTAAGAACATATCGTCTTTTATTATCCCTATTATATTCAGCGCATTACGTATAATTCTTTTAAATCTTCCCCATTTTGACATTTGCTCAAAATATGAGAACTTATAATCTTTCCAAGCAGTCATATTAAGATATTTCTTGTACAACCCTGCAAATGGATGCCTACAATCTTTAAACCAAGGTTTTATCGGGCACGGAAAGTGAATAATTGCAGGATGTTTCTTATCATAATCAAGAGTGTCGAGATATTTTTCAAAAATCTTAGGCTTTCTCATATAATAGAAGGTTACCATATTCCATTTTATTGGCAGGAGTTTAATCTCATTTTCAAAATACGAAGCAATGACATCCTGATCATTTATAAAATCGACACGCTTTCTTTTCATACAATCTACCCAAGTTTCCTCCTTTGCCCTCCATTTTTTAAGGTCAACGACTATTACACCCGAATTTATGTATGCCGCCGTCTGGGGCATATTCAGACGTTTCTTGTGCTGTACACAGTCGGGAATATCTTCACACGCAGCTATTATATTGCCTTCTAATGCGTAATTATACAGGTCGCTTATATCTGAGTTGATAATCATATCAACATCAAGGAACAGATACCTATCAATCTCCTTTGGCAGATACTCAGGAGTTAGCAACTTTAGGTACATAATACTATTCCATTGTCCAACCTTAAAGTCTTTGATTTGTGTGTATTCATTCTCTATGAAACATATATGACTATTACCTCCTTGACATATTGACTCCAAACGATTTTTACATTCATTCGATAGCACATATGTCATAAAGTAAATATAAAATGTTTTATCTCTATTTGTTTCAAACAGAGATGCAAGCATTACCGCTGCATGTTGAGCATAATTTTCATCTGCTACACAAACAATATTATATCTCATATTATATTCCTAAAATATATTTTAAGATCTTTAAAGCGACACTCACAATTATATCAATAGAAAGAATATTTATCGATAAGAAGCAATAAAAGACAAGCTGATGTTTTATTATCAATAAGGTATCACATAATAAACAGCCCGTCTAAAATTTTTACTTTCTCCTTGAAAATATCTCAATATTTTCAAGGAGAAAAATTTCTGCATTATAGCAAGTAGCTACCGGAGTATTACTTGTTGTAGAGCAACCACGATTTCTGGAAATCGGCATCAGTGGGATGGCTGGCCTTAAATTGGTCGCGAGCCTCGGCTGCACGTTGTTTGTCGTCGTATGTTGCACAAACTACGCGATACATTCCTGTTGCAGGATTCTGTACAACAAGTGCACTGTACCCCTCGCCAACGAGCGTCGCTTTAAGTGCATCGGCATTGGTTTTTGAGGCGAAGCTACCACAGACAACGCTGAAAGCCTTCAACACACCCTGCTCGCCGCTTGCAAGCACCACTTTCTCCTCGCGATACGTCATATCAACGGGAGCAGCCTCAGACGTTGATGTAGATGTTGTTACAGGAGCAATCTCAATGGGCTCGGCCACCTGACTATCACCCTGTACAAGCTCTTGTTGCTTAGCTTGGTCGTATGCACTCTTGTAAGCACTCTCCTTAGATGTTTTACACGAGCTGAACGACAATGCGAAACAGAGGCTCAACCCAAAAACAAGAAATTTCTTCATTTCAATAATTCTTATAAGCTGTTAATAAAATTCGTTATTTGTCGAAACTTTTGCAAAATTAAGAATAAAACCGCAATGTATAAACTTTAAAAGAGAGTTTTTTTGCTATTATTAACGCAAAGTTTATTAACTTCGCGAATATATTTTATAAAAACCATTATTTATGAAAAAGAAAGAGCTTTTATTTACAGTTTTAGTAACCTTTTTAGCATCCTGCGGAAGCATAGATAAACTACTAAAGAATGCGCCCGATACAATTAATATCGAGGAAGATGTTCAATATGAAGAATATTTCAAGAACAGCACGTTGCGTTACGATTTTCACCACATAGGCAACAGCAACAGCGAGAGTTACACATTCGATGCCGTAAAGCGCGAGGGAGCGTGGGCAGGTTCAAGAAACTCGCTTATAAACCCTTTTGAGTATGGCGAGCAACATTTCCGTATCATCGACGAAGAGAGCGGAAAAACAATATACAAGAACAACTACTGCACACTGTTCAACGAGTGGCAGACCACCGACGAAGCCGCAAGAGTGAGCCGCAGCTTCGCCGAGGCCGTTATCTTCCCCGAGCCCAAGAAGAATTTCCGCATCGAGATATATGCCCGCAACAAGGACACAAAAGAGATGCAGAAACTACACTCGCACAGCGTAAACGTGGGCGACTACAATATACGTCCTTATAGTGCAACCTACGAGCAGATAGACATTTACATTGGCGGCAGCATCGAACACAGCCTCGACATTGTACTATTGCCCGACGGCTTCACCGCCGAGCAAAAGGAGAAATTCATTGCCTCGTGCAAAATGTGGAGCGACGCCCTCTTCAGCTACTCACCCTTCGACAAGAACCGCCACCGCATAAACATACGTGCAGTGTGGGCACCATCACCCGAGGCCGGAATAAGCGAGCCGGGACACGGCAAATGGGTAAACACCATCCTCGACACACGATTCTTCACCTTTGGCAGCGAGCGCTATCAGATGGTCGAGGATTTTCAGCGTGTGCGCGACCTTGCAGCCTCGGCCCCCTATGAGAGTATCTTCATCCTGACAAACACCGACAAATACGGCGGAGGCGGAATTTACAACTTCTACGGATTAGGATCGGCCGGAAAGACCGGCCGCACGGGCGAGGTATATGTTCACGAATTCGGCCACTCACTCTTGGGCCTCGGCGACGAATATGTCGAGGTGGGCAACACAGTCAGTGCCCTCTACCCTGCCGGCAAAGAACCTTGGGAGGCCAATCTTACCACTTTTGTCAATTTCGACAACAAGTGGAAAAATATGATTGCCGAGGGCACTCCCGTCCCCACTCCATTCGACAAGGCTATGCTCACTCAAAAACAAGAGAGCCTGACATTAGGCGCCTACGAAGGTGGCGGATATTTAGAGAAAGGCATCTATCGCCCCACCCCTCAATGTATGATGAATCAGCTACGCGACTTTTGCCCCGTATGTCAAAAAGCCATAGAAGAGTATCTCGACTATATGTGCAAATAAAATACCCTCAAGTTAATTATAAATTACACTTTTAATGAAAACAAACAGTATAAGTTTGACACTAAATAACATAAAAGTCTATACAATACTTTTAGTTATAATAGGCCACGTATTAGCCATATACACCCCTTTGAGCTCATTCCCACACGTTGGAAACAGTGTTATAGGATTACTGTACAACCTTATTTATTCGTTTCATATGCCACTATTTATTTTTGTAAGTGGTACTGTATATGCCATTTGTCGATTAAAAGGTAAATATTCAACGTGGAATGGACTGCTTAAATCTAAATGCAAAAGGATTTTAGTGCCATACATTACATTTTGTCTGATTATACTGTTTCCAACATTAAAAGCTCTTGGAGTTTATGATAAGACATTGCTTCAATGGCTGTATGACGCATTTTTTGGATTAAACATAAGGCATCTTTGGTACCTATTGGTTCTTTTTGAGATGTTTGTTATTACATACTTAATAGAATCAATAAAAAAGGACATCAATCATTATATTATTCTATTCATTAGTTTGTGCTTGGCAATTTTGGCCTATAATATTAAAGTGCCGCCAATATTTCAATTTAATATGCTTTTTAGATACTATATTTATTTCATAATAGGATATACTGTCGGAAAAGGCAAGATAAATATTTGTTGTAATATTTGGAGTGGTATCATACTTGTGATAATTGGTCTTATTGGCATTTTATCAATGTATAGAGTCCCCGCAACTATTTACCCATTTATTACCATAATCACAGCTATATGTTTATTGGTTGTAGTGTTTTCTATTTGTCAATTATACAATCTTGGCAGTAATACAAAATTCTATAATGTAATTAAACAGGATGGAATGGGAATATATTTATTTCACGTGATATTTATATACATTTTCTTTTATTTCGACATATTTGCCAATTTGGGTATTTGGGTGCAGACAATATCTGCGACTTTAATTTCCCTTTTATTGTCTATTGCAGCAACGCGACTTGTCAGGACTATTCGTTTAGGCTTTCTAATAGGCGAATTATAGCATTTTGAGCTTTGCTCTCCACGTAAAATTGGCATACAAATTATTTTAACTCCTCACCCCGTTGGGGAGCTCC
>CAYYEL010000063.1:0-12718 GCA_964470845.1 uncultured Bacteroidaceae bacterium
CGCTGCTTAACAACCTCTTTACCCAAGCGCTGGATAGCATACTTAAAGTCGAGGAACACGGCAAGACCGGTGTTGTTTACACCGAAGCCCTTGTCGCAACGCTCCTTTGCTGCACGCGATGCAACGTCGCGGGGAACAAGGTTACCGAATGCGGGATAGCGACGCTCAAGATAGAAGTCGCGATCCTCATCGGGAATATCGCTTGCTTTCTTTTTTCCGGCCTGAAGAGCCTTAGCATCCTCCAATTTCTTGGGAACCCAGATACGACCGTCGTTACGCAACGACTCGGACATAAGCGTCAGCTTCGATTGCTTGTCGCCGTGTACAGGAATACAGGTGGGGTGAATCTGTGCAAAGCAGGGGTTAGCAAAATAAGCACCCTTACGATAGCACTGAAGAGAAGCCGAACCGTTGCTTCCAATCGCATTTGTCGAAAGGAAGAATGCGTTACCGTAACCACCGGTAGCAATAACAACTGCGTGAGCTGCGAAACGCTCAACCTTACCGGTAACAAGGTTACGGGCGATGATACCACGAGCACGACCGTCTATTACAACAACGTCAAGCATCTCGTAACGAGTGTAGAGCTTAACCTTGCCGAGGTTCACCTGATAGTTAAGCGCCGAGTAAGCACCAAGAAGAAGCTGCTGACCGGTCTGACCGCGAGCATAGAATGTACGCGATACCTGAGCACCACCGAATGAACGGTTAGCCAACAGACCGCCATACTCACGAGCAAAAGGAACACCCTGTGCTACACACTGGTCGATGATAGCACCCGAAACCTCGGCCAAACGATGCACGTTAGCCTCGCGAGCACGATAATCACCACCCTTGATAGTATCATAGAAGAGACGATAAACAGAGTCGCCGTCATTCTGATAATTCTTTGCAGCATTTATACCACCCTGCGCAGCAATCGAGTGTGCGCGACGAGGAGAATCCTGAATACAGAAGTTAAGCACGTTGAAACCCATTGCACCAAGTGATGCAGCAGCCGATGCACCTGCAAGACCTGTACCAACAACAATAATGTCGAGGTTACGCTTGTTAGCGGGGTTCACCAATTTCTGATGAGCTTTGTAATTGGTCCACTTTTCGGCCAACGGACCCTCGGGAATTTTAGAATCCAGTTTTACTGAACTAATCTTAGCCATAATATAATGTTTTTATAAATTTACAAATTAGAATTGCGCTTAACAACCTCCTGCACAAGGACAGAAAGCATAAACAAGTACTACGGCAGCAAAGCCAAGAATAATGATGCTTGAAACAATGTTACCGATGCAACGCCAACGGTTGAACCACACCTGATTGTTCCAACCGAGTGTCTGCATAGCGCTCCAGAAACCGTGAGTAAGGTGGAACCAAAGGGCAACCAACCAAACAAGATAAACAATCACATACACGATGCAAGAGAATGTCTCCTTGATAAAGTGTGTACCGTCGGTAGCCAGAGAAACATCAACATTTGCACCCAACATATGCAACACTTCAACAAGCTGCCTATTAGCCCAGAAGTTGTAAAGGTGCAGGCCCATACCCAAGAGAACGATGACACCAAGAAGGAACATATTCTGTGATGCCCACTCAACCTCTTTAGGCTGCTTGGTGTAAGCATAACGCTGCTCACCGCGAGCCTTACGGTTCTGAATAGTGAGGATGAAAGCATAAACAAAATGCACGACAACAAGAGCAGCAAGACCCACTGTTGCCACAAGTGCATACCAGTTTGCACCCAAGAACTCACAAATTGCATTGTAAGCGTCGCCACTGAAAAGTGCGACCAAGTTCATTGACATATGGAAAAGAAGGAAGAGCACAAGAGCAACGCCCGATACACTCATAATTACCTTTTTTCCCACAGAAGAATTAAGTAACCACATAATGAATTGATATTAAATTATTTAATAAATAAATTGTTTGAAATTTTGTTAAACAATACTTTTACAAATAGCAAAAATAGATGTTTTTTTCATAAAAAAGGCAAACTAAGCTCTTTTTTTATTATAAAATGGAATAATTATATTATAACACACGAGAAAGACAAACAGATTCAATATTAAACATCAATAACAAACAAAAGAGGCACGTAAAATTTATTTTCCACCGGCTTGCGATTGCCACCAAGATATATTATTTTTGTATGCTTAATTAGGAATAATGTGCACAAAAAACTTTATACAAAGTGAAATTTGAATACGACATACTGGTAATCGGAGCCGGACACGCAGGATGCGAGGCGGCAGCAGCGGCAGCGAATCTTGGAATAAAAACCTGCCTGATGACAATAGATATGAACAAGATTGCCCAAATGAGTTGCAATCCGGCCATTGGCGGCATTGCCAAAGGGCAGATAGTTCGCGAGATTGACGCTCTGGGCGGCTACACAGGAATAATAGCCGATAAAGCATCCATACAATTCCGTATGCTCAACCGTTCAAAGGGCCCGGCAATGTGGAGCCCGCGTGCACAGTGCGACCGCACAAAATTCAGCATTCTGTGGCGCGAAACACTTGAGAACATTCCTAACCTTTATATGTGGCAAGACTGCGCCACCGAGCTTATAGTCGAGGCGGGCAAGGCCGTCGGTGTCCGCACACAGCTTGGAGCAGAATTCAGAGCAAAGAGCATAATCATCACAGCCGGTACATTCCTCAACGGGCTTATGCACATTGGCCGCGTACAGATTGAAGGCGGCCGAATAGCCGAGCCGGCAGCAAAAGGGCTCACCGAATCCCTCACAAGACACGGAATTTCGGCCGGAAGAATGAAGACCGGCACTCCGGTGAGGCTTGACAAGCGCTCAATAAACCTACAACTCACTGATATTCAAGAAGGTGATAACGATTTTCACAGTTTCTCTTACGAGCCAATCGAGCGAAAATTGAAACAAAATCCCTGTTGGGGCTGCTACACCAACCCCGAGGTACACGAAACACTGCGCAGCGGCCTTGACGAGTCGCCACTATACAACGGGCAGATACAAAGCATCGGACCACGCTACTGCCCAAGCATCGAAACAAAAATCGTAACCTTTTCCGAGCGCGACCGCCATCTCCTTTTTCTTGAGCCCGAAGGCGAAACAACACAAGAGATTTACGTAAATGGTTTTTCGTCCTCTTTACCGATGGAAATTCAGCTCGCAGCACTGCGCAAAATCCCCGCACTGAAAGACGCCGTCGCCTATCGCCCCGGATATGCAATAGAATACGATTACTTCGACCCCACACAGCTGAAACACACGTTAGAATCGAAGATAATTGAAAATTTATATTTTGCCGGACAAGTTAATGGAACAACCGGTTACGAAGAGGCCGCCGGACAAGGCATTATCGCAGGAATAAATGCAGCACAAAAGATAAAAGGCAACGAACCGTTTATTCTGCATCGCGACGAAGCATACATCGGCGTGCTCATCGACGACCTTGTAACAAAAGGTGTCGATGAACCCTACCGAATGTTCACCTCACGCGCCGAGTACAGAATACTGTTAAGAGCCGATAATGCCGACACCCGACTAACCGAACGCTCGTACAAAATAGGGCTTGCCGACGAAGAGCGTTACAAACGCTTTTTAGACAAACAGAATAAAATTGCCGAGCTCACCGAGTTTATTGAGAATTTCTCGGTAAAAGCACAATACATAAATGAGGGACTCGAAAAGCTGGGCACCACCCCACTAAGTCGCGGATGCAAACTATCATCTATTATAGAACGTCCGCAAGTAACAATTGAAGGCATCGCCCCCTTTATCGGACAATTAGAGTCGCGCTTAAAAAAGTTAGGCAACCAACGCGACGAAATAGTCGAGGCCGCAGAGATAGAAATCAAATACAGCGGATACATTCAGCGCGAACGCGAGCTTGCCCAAAAGATGCAACGCCTCGAAAACATTCGCATAAAAGGGCGCTTCGACTACAACAGCATTGAATCACTCTCGACCGAGGCGCGACAAAAACTCTCGGCCATACAACCCGAGACCATCGCACAAGCGAGCCGCATTCCCGGAGTATCGCCAAGCGACATAAATGTCCTAATGGTGCTTGCTCACAAATAAGCAATTGTTCCACGTGGAACAATGCAAACGTATTGCAAACAATTAAATTAAAAAGAAAAATATGAACCAAGAATTATTACTAAAGAACCTTAGAAATATCCCCGATTTTCCCATTCCGGGAATACAATTCAAGGACGTAACATCGCTATTCAAAAACCCGGAATGTTTAAAAGAGCTCGACAATTCACTATACGAGCTTTACAAGGATTGCGGAATTACAAAAGTAGTGGGAATTGAATCAAGAGGCTTTGTTATGGGCTCGGCGCTTGCGGTAAGATTGGGCGCGGGATTCGTACCCATACGCAAGCCCGGAAAGCTACCCGCCGAGACCATCAGCGAGAGCTACAGCAAGGAGTATGGAACCGACACAATCGAGATTCACAAAGACGCTATCGACGAGAACGACGTTGTACTGATACACGACGACCTATTGGCGACAGGCGGTACTATGCTTGCCGCATACAACCTTGTAAAAAAGATGAACCCAAAAAGCGTGATGATAAACTTTATAATAGAGCTTGACGGGCTTGGCGGTCGTGCTATCTTCCCCAAAGAGGCAGACGTAAAGACACTGTTAGTAGTAGAGGTTGACGAGTAAAATCCCCATGAAAAGCGACGAACGCGACAAAAGAGACGCCTACCTTAAAGGCATTGTAAACAACCTACCCGAGTCGCCCGGATGCTACCAGTATCTAAGCGACAAGGGTATAATAATATATGTAGGCAAAGCCAAAAACCTAAAGCGTCGCGTTTCGTCCTACTTTAACAAAGAGCAACAGACACTAAAGACACGTCTGCTTGTATCAAAAATATGCGACATCAGATACATTGTGGTCAACAGCGAGGCCGACGCACTGCTTCTTGAAAACAACCTCATAAAGCAGCATCAGCCTCGCTATAATGTACTGCTGAAGGACGACAAGACCTACCCCTCAATCTGCATCAGCAACGACTATTTTCCGAAGATATTCAAGACCCGTAAGATAGTACGCGGTGCAGGAAAATACTTCGGCCCTTACAGCAACGTCGGTGCACTCGGAGCAATGTTAGAACTCATAAAAGGGCTGTACCCACTACGCACCTGCAATCTTAAAATCACCCCCGAGGGGGTAAGAACCGCAGAGTATTCGGCCTGTTTAGAGCATCAGATTCACAACTGTTGCGCACCTTGTATAGGCTGTATCTCGCACGACGAATACAACAAATTCATCATAGAAATCACCTCTATTTTGAAGGGTGATATTCGCCCTTTGCAAGAGGCCCTGCTGGCCGAAATAAAGATAAAATCGAGCGAGCTTAAATTCGAGGAAGCACAAAAAATAAAAGAAAAATATCTGCTTATCGAGAACTTCCGCACACGCAGTGAGGTAGTAAATTCATCACTCACAAACCTTGACGTATTTAACATCGAGAGCGACGAAAAGAGCGCATACATAAACTTTCTGCACATTACAAACGGCTGCATAAACCAAGCCTTCACACTCGAATACAAGAAACGATTAGACGAGAGCGACGACGAACTATTGGTGCTTGGAATTGTAGAAATGCGCGAACGCTTCAAAAGCAACGCAAAGGAGATTATCGCACCCTTTGCAATAAATCTGCCACTCGACGGAGTAACGGTAACAATTCCGCAAAAAGGTGAAAAAATGCGCTTGCTCACACTCTCTAAATTGAATGTAAAACAGTATAAAGCCGACCGCCTGAAGCAAGAAGAAAAGTTGAACCCCGAACAGAAAACCACCCGACTTATGAGCGAAATAAAACAGGAGCTGCGAATGGAGAACCTACCGCTTATAATTGAGTGCTTCGACAACTCAAACATACAGGGAAGCGATGCCGTTGCCGCTTGCGTAGTCTTTAAAAAGCTGAAGCCATCAAAGAAAGACTATCGCAAATACAATATAAAAACCGTTGAGGGAGCCGACGATTATGCCTCGATGCGCGAGGTTGTCCGTCGTCGTTACAGTCGCGCAATTGAAGAGCAAACACCCCTACCCAACCTTATTTTAGCCGATGGAGGGAAAGGACAGATGGAGGCGATAAGAGAAATTGTCGAGGATGAGCTTCATCTGGACATTGCCATAGCAGGCCTTGTAAAGGATGCCCGCCACCGCACATCAGAGTTGATAATCGGACGCAGCGGCGAGAGTATCGGCCTTAAACAACAAACGACACTCTTTAAATTGATGACACAAATACAGGACGAGGTGCACCGTTTCGCAATAACATTCCATCGCGACAAACGCAGCAAACGCCAGACAGCGTCGGAGCTCGACACAATAAAAGGTATCGGCGAAAAGAGCAAACAAGCCCTGCTAAAAGAATTTAAAAGCATAAAAAGAATAAGAGAGGCCACCGATAAACAGATTGCAAAAGTAATAGGAGAATCGAAAGCAAAAATACTTATTGACGCGCTCGGAAAAGAGTAAAAAAACACCGAAAAAAACAGCAAAATATAATCGGCAGCAACAACAAAAAATAAAGATAAAGAATATATATTTGCAACAGAAGGCAGAAATTAAATATGAGAATTTTAATACAAAGAGTAAAAAAAGCATCGGTAACAATTGACAATATTGTAAAATCGAGCATAAACAAAGGCCTGCTAATCTTTGTTGGAATATGCGACGAAGACAGTAAAGAAGACATCGACTGGTTGGTAAAAAAAGTGGCAAACATCCGCCTTTTTGACGATGAAAACGGAGTAATGAACCTCTCGCTCATCGACACTGGAGGCGAGCTTCTTGCCGTCAGCCAGTTTACACTGATGGCCTCGACCAAGAAAGGCAACCGCCCATCATACATAAAAGCCGCAAAACCCGAAATATCAATCCCTCTTTACGAAGAATTTTGCAAGGAGCTTGAGAAGGCAGTAAACAAACCAATAGGCACAGGCGAGTTCGGAGCAGATATGAAGGTAGAGCTACTGAACGACGGCCCTGTAACAATATTCATCGACTCTAAAAACCGCGAATAAAGTATGACACTGAGCGAAGCACAAAAAACCGTTGACAACTGGATAAAAGAGTATGGTGTACGTTATTTCGATGAGATGACAAACCTTGCGATACTCACCGAAGAGGTGGGCGAGGTTGCCCGAATTATGGCACGCACATACGGCGAGCAATCGTTTAAAGAGGGCGAGAAAAACAACCTATCCGACGAGCTTGCCGATGTTCTCTGGGTACTCATCTGTATAGCCAATCAAACGGGAACAGACCTTACCGAAGCACTGCGAAAAAACATCGAAAAAAAGAGCTGTCGCGACAATAAAAGACACAAAGAAAATCCCAAAATAAACGGATAAAAAGGAGAATATAATAATTAAATAAAACTAAAATTATGAGCGAAAATTGTAACTGCGGATGCAACGAGCATCACCACCATCACGCCGAAGAGGAGAGCAAATATGACTACGTACTAAACGACTATACACCCGCAATGAGCGATGCCGAAGTTGCACAAAAAGTCAAGGAGATTATAGATACAAAAGTCGAAGCAAACAACACGCCTGAGGTAAAAAAATTCCTATTCAATTGTATCGACCTCACCACCCTCAAATGCACCGACAGCGAAGAGAGTGTACTTGCATTTACCGAGAGAGTAAATGAGTTTGACGAGTGCTACCCCGACCTAAAAAACGTAGCAGCAATATGCGTTTATCCCAATTATGCAAAGATTGTAAGTCAATCGCTCGAAGTCGAGAGCGTAGGCATCGCCTGCGTATCGGCAGGCTTTCCATCGTCGCAAACATTCCAAGAGATTAAGGTTGCCGAAACAGCGCTTGCACTGCACGACGGCGCAACAGAGATTGACATTGTACTGAGCGTAGGTAAATTCCTCAGCGGCGACTACGAGAGTGTATGCGACGAAATTCAGGAGCTGAAGAGCATCTGCGGCGATAAACATCTGAAAGTAATTCTTGAGACTGGCGCCCTAAAAACAGCCGAAAACATCAAAAAAGCCTCCATTTTGTCGATGTATTCAGGGGCCGATTTTATAAAAACCTCAACAGGAAAAGAGAGCCCCGCAGCAACCCCCGAAGCAGCCTATGTTATGTGTAACACAATAAAAGAGTATTACGCAAAGACAGGGATTAAGATTGGCTTTAAGCCTGCCGGTGGCATCAATACTGTACACGATGCTCTTGTATATTACACAATAGTTAAAGAAGTATTGGGCGAGGAGTGGCTCACAAACGAGCTGTTACGACTGGGCACAAGTCGTCTGGCCAATCTGCTGCTCAGCGAGATTCTTGACGAGGAGACAAAATTCTTTTGATAATCCCACTACCCTGCTTTATACAAAAAATCCGCTCATTGAAGAGCGGATTTTTTTGTACTGTCAACAGTAGTTATTTATCGCGTGAAATCACATATTGCAGATAAGCAGTAAGTGCCTCGCGACACTCTTGGGGAATATCATCACCAAGCAAAGCAAGAGCCTCGGCCTTATACTCCTCGATACGTGCAAGAGAATACTCTATACCTCCACAACTCTTCGCTGCATCAATAAGCAACGAAATTTCATCCTCGCTCAAGGGTAATGCTCTACTCAGTTTATCAGCGATATTATGCACCTTTTCATCGGTTGAATTTTGCATTGCATATAGTGCCGGCAAAGTTACCTTACCCTCTCTAATATCACTACCCGTGGGCTTTCCTACATCCGAATTAAAATAGTCGAAAATATCATCCTTAATCTGAAAGCACACACCCAACAACTCGCCGAAGCGACCGAAACGCTCTACCATACGCGCATCAGCACCAACCGATAAAGCACCGAAGCGGCCGCAACAGGCAAATAGCGAGGCTGTTTTGCTGCGTATGACATCAATATATTTCTCCTCGCAGAAACCACCTGTGTGCTGCAACTCAAGCTGCAACATTTCACCGGTTGAAAGTGTGCGACCAAGCTGCGATAAACCCTCGATTATTTCATTGTTTTTTGTCAGCGCGACATTATAAAGTGAGGTCGATAAAAGATAATCGCCCGTGAGAATCGCAATACGATTGCTATACACTGCATTCAACGATTTTACACCACGACGCATATTACTCTCGTCAACAACGTCGTCGTGCAACAAGCTGGCAGTGTGCAAAAGTTCAAGAGCCGAAGCAGCTGCAAAAGTCGAATCATTAACCTTGCCGCAACTTTTCGCAGCAAGCAGTAGCAGCATCGGGCGCATCATCTTGCCCGAGGTCTGTGCAACGTGCTTCAGAGCACTATCGAGCAACTCGACACTGCTACCGAACTGCTGTAAATAGAATTGCTTGAACGCTACAAATTCCTGCTCTATCGGCTGTTTTATTTTTTCTCTTATATCCATACTCTGCATTTTTTATCAACGCCTAATAACGCATTTTGCAAAAGTAATAAAAAAGTATAGCGTTGGAAGCAAATTTTGTGTATTTTTACATTCGATAATTTATATTATGATGGAAAAACTATTTTTATTAGATGCCTACGCGCTTATATACCGCGCCTATTATGCCTTTATAAAAAGCCCACGTATTAACTCTAAAGGGTTCAACACATCGGCCATATTGGGATTTATAAACACACTCGAAGATGTTCTGAAAAAAGAGAACCCAACATACATCGGCATTGCATTCGACCCCAAAGGAAAGACCTTCCGCCACGAGGCCTACGAGGCCTATAAAGCACAACGCGAGGAGACGCCCGAGGTTATACGCGAGTCGGTACCTGTGATAAAGGAATTTATCAGAGCTTACAATATTCCCATACTCGAAGTGCCCGGCTACGAGGCCGACGACGTCATTGGAACATTAGCAAAAAAGGCCGAAGAAAAGGCCGTTTTAACATATATGATGACCCCCGACAAAGACTACGGACAGTTAGTGTCGGAGCACACACTCATATACCGTCCAAAGTATGGCGATAAGGAATTTGAGATAATGGACGCCGAACGAGTGAAAGAGAAATTCGGTGTACAAAGCACACTTCAGATTATAGACCTCTTGGGACTTATGGGCGATGCCAGCGACAATATTCCCGGTTGTCCCGGAGTGGGCGAGAAGACAGCACAAAAATTATTGGCCCAATTTGGAAGCATCGAGCAGATGCTCAACCGCACTGCCGAAATAAAAGGAGCACTGCGCACAAAAATAGAAGAGAACCGCAAAAAAATTCTCTTCAGCAAATTTCTTGCGACAATAAAAACAGATGTTCCAATAGAACTCAATTTTGATGAACTGCGCCGCGAGCCTGCAAACGATGCCCGTCTCACACAACTACTCGACTTCTACGAACTGCGCTCACTCAAAGAGCGAGTAAAAAAGAGAAACTCGTCCCCCACCCTGTTCGACACCCCCGACGAAAATGACGAAAGACCAATCAACACAAAAGAGAGTGAAACACCCGCACAAGACAACATTTTTAAAGGCACTCTCTTTGATTTATTTCCGACCGAGGGTGCGGACGATGAAAAAAAATCGACTCTCGCGAGCTTAAAAAGCACCCCTCACGCCTACAAACTCGTTGATACAGAAGAAGATATATTAAATTTAACCAATGCTATAAAAAATCGCCAAACTGTGTGCTTCGACACAGAGACCACAGGAACAAATGCAATTTTGGCAGAAATTGTGGGATTAAGCCTTGCAACAGACGAAGGCGAGGCATTTTATGTGCCAATGCCCGCCGACAGCAATATTACCAAAAGACGGTTAGAAATTTTGCGCCCCATCTTTGAAAATGAAAAAATAACAAAAGTGGGACAAAATATAAAATACGACCTGACGATTCTTGCCAACTACGGCATCGAGCTTCGCGGCCCACTCTTCGACACAATGATTGCGCATTACATTCTGCAACCCGAACTTCATCACTCAATGGACTATCTTGCCGAAGTATATCTTGGCTACGAAACAATAAAAATAGAAGAACTAATAGGCGAACGCGGAAAAAAACAAAAAAATATGCGCGACCTTACGCCTGCCGAAGTGTGCGACTACGCCTGCGAAGATGCCGACATTACCCTGCGTCTGAAAAACAAATTAGAAAAAGAACTTAAAAGCGAAGGAGTAGAAAAACTCTTCTACGAAATAGAAATGCCCCTTGTCCCTGTACTTGCTTATATGGAGCGTAACGGCGCACGCATCGACAGTGCCTCACTCGCCGAAACATCAGCACTCTTCAGCCATCGTCTGCACGAGATTGAAGAAGAGATATTCCAACTATCGGGTGAGCCGTTCAATATATCCTCGCCCCGACAAGTGGGAGAGATTCTCTTCGGCAAACTGAAAATTGTAGAAAAGCCCAAAAAGACAAAAACCGGACAATTCGTAACATCCGAAGAGGTACTGACACAAGTACAGAACCGCCACCCCATTGTAAAAAAGATTCTTCAGCATCGAGGACTGAAAAAACTTCTGAGCACATACGTCGATACCCTACCCACGCTTGTAAACCCCGCAACAGGAAAAATACACACCTCATATAACCAAACAGTAACAGCAACAGGCCGACTGAGCTCAAGCAACCCCAATCTTCAGAATATCCCCATACGCGACGAAGATGGCAAAGAGGTGCGTAAAGCCTTTGTCCCCGAAAAAGACGAGCTTTTCCTCTCGGCCGACTACTCACAGATTGAGCTGCGCATAATGGCTCATCTGAGCGGCGATAAAAATATGATTGAGGATTTCCGCAGCGGACACGACATTCACGCCGCTACAGCCGCTAAAATATACAAAAAGCCCATCGAAGAGGTTACAAAGGACGAGCGCCGCAAAGCAAAAGTTGCCAATTTCGGAATAATATATGGAATATCGGTCTTTGGCCTTGCCGAACGTATGAATGTCGATAGACGAGAAGCAAAAGAGCTCATCGACAACTATTTTGCCACCTACACAGGAGTACACGACTACATCGAAAAGTGCAAAGAAGAGGCCAAAAAACGTGGATACGTCGAGACTTTATTCGGCCGCAAACGCTTCCTGCCCGACATAAATTCGAGCAACGCAGTTGTTCGCGGATACGCCGAGCGCAACGCCATAAATGCTCCCATTCAAGGCAGTGCCGCCGACATAATAAAAGTAGCAATGATAAATATCTACCGTCGAATGAAAGAACAAAATATGCACTCGACAATGATTCTTCAGGTACACGACGAACTTAATTTCAGCATCGCCGAAGAAGAAAAAGAGAGTATGCTGACATTAGTACTCGAAGAGATGCAACAAGCCATAGCAATGAGCGTCCCCCTTATTGCCGACTATGGT
Organism: uncultured Bacteroidaceae bacterium; assembly: GCA_964470845.1. Classification (GTDB taxonomy): domain Bacteria; phylum Bacteroidota; class Bacteroidia; order Bacteroidales; family Bacteroidaceae; genus HGM04593. Next base: position 12,307 of record CAYYEL010000063.1, read on the forward strand.
TGGGGTAACAACTGGTTAGAAGCACACTGATTTTTTAAATTGAATACTATTTAACATTTTAAAAAAATGAAAGAATTACACTACCATTGGCACTGTAACTCGTGGGACATTGGAGGGCGCGACAACGATACAACAATCGAAGGCACATTAAAAGCCATCGTCGGGGAGTGTGAGCCGATAAAAGGATTCCCCTCCCTAAAAATAGAGAGCATAAGCGACAGTAACATAACAATCAGATTCCTTAACCAAAGCAAGCAGCTCAAGCGCGGCTCGTTCGTACATCTGAGCAATTCGGTCGATGGATACGAAGATCACGACGGAGTATTATGGAACGGCTATAACTACAACCTTAAAATATCTTGGGACGAATAAGAAACTGTTTAAATTTCTTATACACCTCTATTTGACACCG
>CAYYEL010000064.1:0-12354 GCA_964470845.1 uncultured Bacteroidaceae bacterium
GAGTGCTTTTACAAATTTATTTCGTAATGTTGCACTTGCTGGTTGACTCTGCAACAAAAACAGATTCTTGAACAATCGCTAAAAAAGAGTACTTTTTTCTTGTTTGTGTCGTAAGAAAGTGCGACCTTTGCAGGGAATTTGTCGGCGGACACTTACTTTCGGTGCTTTTGTCGGCAAAAAGATGCGACAAACGCATCGAGCAAGAGTATTTGAAAGAAATTAAAAAGTTTCTAATGATTAACAGAGTTCTTATTCGTCTAAAGGTAGTACAGATAGTATATGCATACTATAAGAATAGTGGAAAAAGTTTGAAAGCTACCGAGGATGAGGTGTTTTTTAGCTTGTCAAAGGCCTACGACCTTTATCTGCATCTGCTTCTGCTGATGCCCGCAGTTACACACTATGCAGCCGACCGCATTGAATTCAACAGTCGAAAACTGCGTCCCACAGAGAGCGACCTTAACCCCAATCTTAAATTTGTGAATAATCGTTTCGTTGCACAGCTTCGCAGTAACGAGCAGTTATCTAAGTTTGCCGAGAAAAGCAAACTTAATTGGGTCGATCACTCCGATTTTCTGCGTCGTCTGCTTGATACAATCGAGGCCAGCGACGTTTACAAAGAGTATATGGCAAGTGCCGAGGATTCATACGCCCTCGACCGCGAGTTGTGGCGCAAACTTTACAAGAGTTTCGTTTTTGACAACGAAGAGCTCGATACCATAATCGAGGAACAGAGCCTCTATTGGAACGACGACAAACAAATTGTCGATACCTTTGTTCTAAAGACAATAAAGCGCTTCGAGCAGAGTGAAGGGGCGGCTCAACAGCTACTGCCCGAGTATAAAGACCTCGATGATATGGACTATGCTCGTAAACTGTTGCGCTCGACAATTGCAAATGCCGAGGAGTATCGTTCGTTGCTCGGTGGTAGTGCTAAGAATTGGGATATGTCGCGTTTCGCATTTATGGACGTTGTGATAATGCAGACAGCGCTTGCCGAGCTTCTTACATTTGATGATATTCCTGCCAGCGTTACGCTCAACGAATATGTCGAAATTGCAAAATATTACAGTACTCCCAAGAGCAGTTCCTTTGTAAATGGAATGCTCGATAACATTGTAAAAAGATTGCGCTCCGAAGGACGCATCGAATAATTGCAATTCCTTGCAGACTAACAAAATAATAACTAAAAAATATATAAGACTATGGAACAGTTTTTTGCGAATCCCATTTTTATGTTTATAATTATCATTGCTATCTTCTATTTTATGATGATTCGCCCTCAGCAGAAGCGTCAAAAGGAGATTAACAACTTCCGTAACGGACTTCAGGTAGGACAGGACATTGTTACCAGCGGTGGTATTTATGGCAAAGTAAAATCAATTGATGGCAACATTGTAAGCGTTGAGGTTGCTCACGGAGTGGTTGTCCGCTTCGACAAGAGTGCTATCTATGCCAATAGCGCTGCTACTCAAGATGCAAAGTAATAAATAAGAAACGCGGCTTTGGGAAAAATAAACCTTAAAAATATAACAGGAAGAGAAACTTTTATCTTCCTGTTTTTCCTGTTGGTATCGTGCTGTCTGTGGTTGATGCTTACGCTCAACCAAGATTACGAGACCGACATTGAGGTATCTGTAAACATCAAGGATATTCCTCAGAATGCAGGCTTTTCGGGGCCCTCCGAGGATGTCGTGAGTGTGCGTGTGCGCGATAGAGGCACTACGCTCATAAATTATACATTTGCCTCGTTTCTGCCTGTTACGGTTGATTATCGCGAGCTTATCAACCGCAAAGGACGTCTCTCGTTGCCTACCTCAATTTTGCGCCGACAGGTCGAGGGGCAGTTACAATCGTCAACGTCGGTGCAAGCCATCCGCCCCGATACATTCTTCTACTATACACGCGAGAGCGCATTGCGTTTGCCAGTAAAGTTAAAAGGCGATTATTCGGTTGCCCGACAGTATGTGGCAGGTACGCCCAAGGTCATTCCCGACTCGGTGTGGGTATATGCCCCTGTTGCAATCTCCGACACATTAAGCGCTATTCTGACAGCGCCTATTGAGGGCGACGAATTACGTGATTCTCTTATTGTTGACATGCCGCTGACGCTTCAGTCGGGGGTGCAGTGCTCGCCTTCGACGGTGCGTGTAATAGTCCCCGTCTCGCCTTTTGCCGAGAAAAGTTTCGAGGTGCCGATAATCGGTGTGGGCTTTCCCGAGAATTGTCGTTTACGTACATTCCCCTCGCACGCCAAGGTACTTATGAATGTGAATATGGCGCTCTATGACGGGGTGTCGGTCGATGATTTCGAGATTGGTGTCGAATACTCGGCATTGCAGAATTCCGCGTCGCCCCGTGCAAAATTGGTGCTTCTCGCTGCACCGGAGAATGTGCGCGATGTTCGCATTGTGCCTTCAGAGGTTGAATATCTTATAGAGCAGTTATGAGTACCAGAAAATTTGCAATTACAGGAGGAATAGGAAGCGGAAAGTCGGTTGTCTCGCATCTGCTCCGCATTATGGGCGTGCCTGTATATGACTGTGATAGCAGGGCACGCGTGCTTATGGAGAGCGATTCTTATATACGTCAAGGACTTGTGCGTATGTTTGGCGAGGAGTGCTACGACTGCGACGGCCATTTGAACCGCAAATGGCTTGCACAGCGTATTTTTGTTGACAAGAGTGCAGTGCAGCGCGTGAATGCTCTTGTTCACCCGCGTGTTAAGGCCGACTTTGTCGAGTGGGCCGATGCTTGTAGCGAGCCGGTGGTTGGTGTCGAGACTGCAATTCTGTTCGAGTCGGGAATAAATGAGGTTGTTGATAAGGCGTTGCTTGTGTGGGCCGATAAAGAGACCTGCATTGCACGTGTCGAGGGACGTGGCGGAATGACACGTCAACAGGTAATCAGTCGTATGGCCAATCAGATGCCTCTTGACGATTTGTTGTTACTATGCGATTATGATATTCATAATGATAAAGAGAAGGCCATAATGCCGCAGCTTGAGGAGTTTTTGCAGATGCTCGGCTGATACTCGGCACTTCTTGCCGGTTATTGGAGCGTGATGCAAATAATTGTCGGTATAGGGCTTTCATCTTAATTTAAGAGACTGTTTAAATTTATAAAAATAGTTTTTATAAACAACTTCTAAAAATTTTGAAGTTTTATAACTTAGTTATATCTTCGTGCCGCAATAATGATAAAAGAAAAAGTTACCTATAAATAAATCACTATGTTTGAGAGAATATTGACAATTTCCGGTAAGCCCGGACTTTACCACTTACTTTCGAGTGGTCGTAATATGTTTGTTGTCGAGATGGTTGATGCCACTCGTAAGCGTATGCCTGTGTATAACAACGATAAAGTGGTTATGCTCGACGATATTGCAATTTATACCGACACCGAGGAGGTGCCTTTGCGCAATGTCTTTGCAGCTATATATAACAAGGAGCAGGCTGTGCTGCCTTTTGACCTTAAAATGGCTACCCCCGAGGAACTTATCGCTTATTTTGAGGATGTTATGCCCGACTACGACCGCGAGCGCGTATATCTGACACATATAAAGAAAATGTATTCGTGGTACAATATTCTTGTTGCAAACGGTATAACAGACTTTGCAACCGAGGGAAATACCGATGAGGCCGAGGCTGCAGTTGAATAATTTCTGTATATTTTTACTTTGACAATATTGCTATGAGAAAGATTTTTGCATTTGTTTTTGCAGTTGCGTTTATGTGCAGCTCGGGCGTTTCGGCGCAGTCGGGGCTTTCGGGATTGTTTGGCAAACTCTTGGGTGGCGATAAGAGTGCTTCTTCCTCTACCGAGAATACAATTACCAATGTGCTGGGCTCGCTGCTCGGTAATTCTGTAACATTGTCCGAGCGCCTGCTTGAGGGTACTTGGGAATATACAGGTACTGCTTGTGTGCTTGAGAGCGACGCAGCGCTTGCCAATATCGGAGGTACTGTTGCCACAGCTAAGATTGAGGAGAAACTCGATGGTTATCTTGGACGTGTCGGTGTAAAGGAGGGTGTATGTTCGTTTACTTTCATTGGAAACGATAGCTGTGTTGTGAAAATGGCCGGTCGCGAGCTTGGCGGCAGATATTCGTTGGATTCTAAAGAAAAGACGATACAGTTTACTTTCTATGGTCGTCTGAACTTTAATACACACGTAGCCTATAATGTATCGTCAATAAACATCGTATTTAATGCCGATAAGCTACTGTCTCTTGTTCAGACTGTAACCTCGAAAGTGTCATCATCGACCGGTTCGTTGGGCGAGGGTAGTACCGACAGCCGATTGAGCGCAGCCTCTTCGACACTGGGAACAATATCATCGTTGTTAAATAATTACGATGGTATGATGCTGGGTGTTAAACTGAAGAAATAAAATTCAAACAACTTCTTATTTTTAGCAGAATATCATCGGGGGTAGGAATGTCTGACATTCCTACCCCCGATGATTAGTTTCGGAATTCAAGGCTGCTGCCCGATGATACAACAGTTATCTTTGAATCCTTGTGCACTGTACCGGCAAGAATCTGTTTCGAGAGATCGTTGAGCAGGTAGCGTTGAATGGCACGTTTTATGGGGCGTGCGCCAAACTCGGGATCGAAGCCTGCCGAGGCTATAAAGTCAATTGCTTCTTGGGTGAGCGTTAGCTCAATGCCATTTTCGTGTAGCATCTTGCTTACTGCGTCGGTCTGCAAGCGTACAATCTCCTTAATTTCGTCCTTTTCGAGTGGCGTGAACATTATGGTCTCGTCTATACGGTTCAAAAACTCGGGACGTATATTCTTTTTGAGTAGCTCCATAATGTGCTCGGTTGTCTCCTCAATTATTCTCTCTCGGTTGCTATCGTTTATGTGCGAGAATTGTTCTTGAATGTAGGCGCTGCCCAGATTGCTTGTCATTATTATTATTGTGTTCTTAAAGTTGACGGTGCGCCCTTTGTTGTCGGTGAGGCGGCCGTCGTCGAGCACCTGAAGCAATATGTTGAATACATCGGGGTGAGCCTTCTCAATCTCGTCGAAGAGTACCACCGAGTAGGGCTTGCGGCGTACAGCCTCGGTCAACTGGCCGCCCTCGTCGTATCCAACGTATCCCGGAGGCGCACCTATGAGGCGCGATACCGAGAATTTCTCTTGATACTCGCTCATATCTATTCGTGTCATCAGTGTCTCGTCGTTGAACAGATAGGAGGCGAGTGCTTTGGCAAGCTCGGTCTTTCCCACTCCTGTTGTTCCCAAGAAGATGAACGAACCGATGGGACGCTTGGGGTCTTGCAGGCCTGCACGACTGCGACGTACAGCATCGCTCACTGCTTCGATGGCACGCGATTGTCCAATGACGCGCTTGTGTAGCTCGTCTTCAAGATTCAGTAGTTTTTCACGTTCGCTCTGTAACATTTTGCTCACAGGGATGCCCGTCCAGCGTGCTACCACCTCGGCAATATCCTCGGCAGTAACCTCTTCTTTTATCATAGCATTGTGGCCTTGAGCATTGTGTAGTTGCTCTTGTACCTTTATAATTTCGTCGTTAAGGGCTTTAATGTGTCCGTAGCGTATCTCGGCAACTCGCCCGTAGTTGCCTTCGCGTTCGGCTTTGTCGGCCTCGAATTTTAGTTTTTCAATCTCTTGCTTGGCATTTTGTATGCGGTTGACGAGCTCTTTCTCGTGTTTCCACTGTGCGCGTTTCTCTTGTTCCTGCTCTTTGAGTGTGCTTATGGCGCGGCCGAGGTGTTGAAGCTTCTCTTCGTCTTTTTCGCGTTTTATTGCCTCGCGCTCAATCTCTAATTGTTTTATGTGGCGCGATATTTCGTCGAGCTCCTCGGGGAGTGAGTCGCGTTCCATACGCAGCTTTGCGGCAGCCTCGTCGATGAGGTCGATTGCTTTATCGGGCAGGAAGCGTTCGGTTATGTAACGGTCGCTGAGGGTTACGGCGGCTATCAGTGCGTCGTCTTGTATGCGCACTTTGTGGTGATTTTCGTAACGCTCTTTCAGTCCGCGCAGAATGGAAATTGTGCTCATTTTGTCGGGCTCGTTCACTACTACGCTTTGGAAACGACGCTCAAGGGCTTTATCCTTCTCGAAATATTTTTGATATTCGTCGAGCGTGGTTGCTCCTATCGAGCGCAGCTCGCCACGAGCAAGGGCCGGCTTCAGAATATTGGCGGCGTCCATTGCTCCCTCGCTCTTGCCTGCACCGACGAGGGTGTGTATCTCGTCGATAAAGAGTATTATCCCTCCGTCCGATTTTAGTACTTCGTTAATAACGCTTTTCAGTCGCTCCTCAAACTCGCCTTTGTATTTTGCGCCTGCTACAAGCGCGCCCATATCAAGTGAGTATATCTGTTTGTCGCGCAGATTGTCGGGGACGTCGCCTCGTACTATGCGGTGGGCGAGCCCCTCGACGATAGCGGTTTTTCCTGTTCCCGGCTCGCCTATTAGTATGGGGTTGTTCTTTGTGCGGCGGCTCAATATTTGCAGTATGCGGCGTATCTCGTCGTCGCGTCCTATCACGGGGTCGAGCTTGCCGCTTTGTGCTGCTTCGTTTAGGTTAATGGCATATTTCGAGAGTGATTGGTAGCTCTCCTCGGCCGACTGTGTGGTTACTCTCTCGCCTTTACGCAGCTCGTTGATTGCCGCTTCGAGGCTTTTCTCGTTTAGTCCGTTGTTGCGCAGCAGTGCCGATGCTCGGCTCTCTGTTTTAAGCAGTGCCAGCAGAATGGCTTCTATCGAGACATATTCGTCGTTCATCTCGCGGGCGAGTGTGGTGGCCTTTGTCAGCACCTCGTTGCTCTCGCGGCTCAGATAGGGGTCGCCTCCCGATACTTTGGGGCAGTTGCTCTCTTCGCGTTCTACCTCTTTTATTATATACTGTACGTTGACACCCGCTTTTTGCAGAAGAAAAGTGGTTGTCTGCTCGGCTGCTCTTATTATGCCGCCTAACAGATGAATGGGTTCTATTGTCTGTCCGCCCATCTCTTGCACGCGGTTCACTGCTGCCTGAATGGCTTCTTGTCCTTTGATTGTAAATTTGTTGAAGTTCATAGTTTATGGTTTTTTCTGTTTATTGTTCTACACCTAAGTATTAACAAATTCCGAACCAAGGCTGTTTAAATGACAAAATGACACTCGAGAGTGTCATTTTGTCGCAGTGTGTAGTGCTTTTTTATTGCTCGTCGCATTCGGCTATCCACAGAGCGTAGCTTGCATCCGATGGCATTTGCCAGCCTCCTCGTGGGCTGAGGCTGCAACTGCTCACTTGCGGGCCGTCGGGCATACACGAGCGCTTGAATTGTTGTGTAAAGAATCGACGGAAGAATGTCGTGAGCCATTTTTTTATTGTCTCCTCGTTGTAACGCTCTTTGAATGTTTGTCGGGCTATATAATATATTTTCTTGGGTGTATAGCCGTTTGTTATAAAGTGGTACAAGAAAAAGTCGTGTAGCTCGTAAGGGCCGACAAGGTCTTCGGTTTTTTGTTTGATTTCGCCTTTTTCGTTGGCCGGGGTGAGCTCGGGTGATATTGGGGTATCGACAATGTCTATCAATATTTTGCCTGCGTTTTTATCGACAATGTTCGCTGCAGCCCAACGTACAAGGTGTTGTACGAGGGTCTTGGGAACAGAGGCGTTGACGCCGTACATACTCATCTGGTCGCCGTTGTAGGTTGCCCAGCCCAGCGCAAGCTCGGATAGGTCGCCTGTGCCCACTACAAAGCCGTTTGTTTGATTTGAAATATCCATCAGTATCTGGGTGCGTTCGCGTGCCTGTGAATTTTCGTATGTTACGTCGTGTACCGAAATGTCGTGTCCGATGTCCTGAAAATGTTGCTTGCAGGCCTCTCTGATAGACACCTCGCGCATTGTTATTCCTAAACTTTTCATCAGCTCAAGGGCGTTGGTGTAGGTGCGGTCGGTTGTTCCGAATCCCGGCATTGTTACGCCTATGATGTCTTTGCGTTCTTTTCCTATGAGGTCGAATGCTCGCACTGCAACGAGTAGGGCAAGGGTCGAGTCGAGGCCGCCCGATATTCCAATGACGCAGCTTCGGGCGTTTGTGTGTACGAGGCGCTTGGCGAGGCCTGCCGCTTGAATGGATAGTATGTCGCTACACGTCTCATCGTAGTTTTCTGCCGAGGGGATAAAGGGGTGAGGGTCGAATGTGCGTGTAAGATTCTCGCAGTCGCTTGTCTCTTGCGCAATGTGGGTTGTGCCGATGTTGTGGGGTAGTGTGTCTCGCGCTGCTGCGAATGCTTTGTCGGTCATTCGTTGTCGGCGCAGGAGTTCAATATCTATCTCGGATGTTGTCAGTTGATTCTCAAGGCTGAAGCGTTTGCTCTTGGCGAGTAGTGTGCCTGCCTCGCATATTAGTGCGTTGCCTGCATATACAAGGTCGCTTGTCGATTCGCCGAATCCACTGCTTGCGTATATATATGCGCAGATGTTGCGACGGCTGTTGTTCTTGTAGGCTTCTCTCAGCGTGTTGTTTTTGCCTGCAACCTCGTTGCTTGCTCCAAGGCTTAATATTACCTCGGCGCCTTGCAGTGCCGATTGTGTTCCTGTGGCTATGGGGTTGAACATATCTTCACCTATTTCTACTGCGAAGGTGTATTCGGGGGTTGCAAAAATGCGGTTGCTGTAAATATTTGTTGTTTGGTTGCACAGGGTGATTGTATCGCCGTCGATTATTTTGCTGCTCGATGTAAATTGACGCTCTTGTCCGCTCTGGCTTTGTGCAGGGTAGTTGTTCTTGGCGACAATAGCTTCGATGCGTCCTTTATGGATGATTATAGCGCAGTTTAGCAGAGCGTTCTTGTGGGTTATTGGTGCTCCTACTGCTATTATGGTGTTTGTCCCGAGGCTCTCGGTGAGTATCTGCTCTAATGCTTTTTGGCTTTGTTGCAGAAGCAGGGGCTGTGTGTATAGGTCGCCGCAGGTGGCCGATGTTATTGCAAGCTCGGGGAATGTGAGTATTTCTACTTTTTCTTTCGTGGCCTCTTTAATTATTTCTATTATTTGCCGGGCATTGTAGTGGCAGTCGGCTACTTTTACCTTGGGTGTTGCTGCTGCTGTTTTTATGAATCCGTGTCTCATAGTTGCTTTTGTTTTTTCTGATATATTACAAAGAACACTTCCCCCTCGGGAAGTGTTCTTTGTGTTGTACCTCCCCTTTCGGGAGTTTTCTTTTTTTAGAGTTTATCCTCGGGCTTCGAGGGGTCGGTGATTACGCTCTTGGGTACAATCTCAAGGTAGTCTTGTGAGAACTGACGCAGGTTACCGCCACCCACTGTTACGTCCTTGAAGCGCAGCCAGTGGTCGCCTTTTGTTAGGTGGGCTTGTGTAACGATACGGCGGTAGGCTACCTTTGATTCGCGCATTGATTTTGAATCGGAACCATTGCTGAATACGCTTGCAGGGCCTTTCATCCATCCGCGGTTACGCAGAATCTTGTCGTACTCGTCGATAGCATCTTGGTCGCCTGCAAATGCTCCGTCAATGATTGTTGCCATATCCTCGGCAATCATTGTACGCTTGTTGTCGTAGTAGAACATATCTACGGGGATACCTGTAATCTTGTTGTCGAGGTAGAATTGGCAGATACCTCGTGCCGATGAGAATCCGAATCCGAAGCGAATCTCGTATGTTCCCTCGGGTACGTGAGGTATGCGATACTGGAAGTCGTATTGTCCGTCAACCAATATTTCGTCGCCTTGATAGTTGGCCCATCCGTTCAGCTCGTTGGGGTGAGGCGGCAGGTAGAAGGGGAGTGTTGATTCGTTGTTTACTTTGAGGCGTGTGCAGTAGCCGTCGGGAATATAAATCTCTTTCCAGCCATCCTTGCGCTCGTGCCATCTTACACCGTTGTTTGTGAGCTCGGGGAATAGTGAGGCCGAGTCCCAACGCATACGCTCGTTCAGTACGTTACCCTTCATCTCGTCCTCGTTGTAAATGAGCAGACGGTCGATTACGTGGATACTTCCGTTAAGGGTGTTGTCGTCGAATTTATCGAGGCCGGGAAGCTCTGTTGTCTCCGAGATGGGGAGCACGCGTACGTTGATGTGCTCTTTCATTTCGGGGTTCTTAACTACTATTCCCTCCTCTTGTGAGTAGTTGAGGATAAGGTCGTCCTTACGTGCCGAGTTTATCGAGGGGCGTGTAGCCTTGATTATCGAGTAGGGATGGAGTGTCTCGAAATAGTCGTAGCGGTCAAATGTGTTGGGGATGTTCTCCGATGCTTTGTAGCCGTCGTGAATATCGTTCAATCCGTCCATTACGAATCCACCGGGAGCTGTTCCGTTGTACAGCAACTGACGGTCGATAATGTGGTACGAGATTAGCTTGTAAAGTGCATTCTCGGGATTCTTGTAGTCGCCCTTTGCCTCCTCGCCATACCATTTCTCGGCGTATGCAACGAGGCTCTCGAAGTCGGTAATGCCATACTTGGCGTATGTTGTGTTTGTTACGCCCAACAGAGTGTATTTCTGTACGTAAGTCTCGGGGTAGGGGGCTTTGGCGCCCATTGCCGATGTTGACATCTTGATAGGTGATGTCATATATGGGTCGTAATCGGGGTCGAGCTCGTATATACGGAGCACCTCGTCGAGACCTGTTGCTGTGATGGCGCCACTGTGAAGGCTGAATTCCTCGTACTGTGCAAAGTGGTCGCACAATAGTTTGTTCGAGGGGGCAACAACGTGGTCAACTACGTGTACAATACCATTCTCGGCCTCGTGGTCGGCTTTGATAATTTTGGCACTGTTGTTGATGAGAATCATTACATTGCCTTGCTCGTCGTTCTCGAAAGAAACGGTGGTGAAACGGTTGTTGATATTGTTCTTGGGGAATGCACCGTCGCTCTTGATGTCGGTTGTAAAGAATGCTGCCTCGATAATGTGGTTCTTGGCAATAACCGTTGCCATTGAGTCGCTTAGGTCTTCGAGGTAGGGCGAGTAGATTCCTGTGTCCTCAATTTCGGCACTGTCGAGCGAGTTGTGCCAAATTTCGTACTGCTCTTGCAGATAGATGTCAATTGCTGCGTCGGTGGGAGCAAAGCAGGTGTAAGCACCGTAGGTGGTCAGTGTCTTTAAAATGCTACTTGAGGATGACTTGCCAATGTGGGCTTTGTCGAGCAGATAGCAGAATTTACTGAAACCGAATTTATCGGGGTCTTTCTCGATATAATCGGTAATGGTTTCACCTAAAAAGGTGTACCTGTTGCTTTGGTCAATGTCCTCGGTACAAGCTGTGAAGACAGCGCCGCTCGCTCCTAATATTGACACGATTGCCAAGGACTTGATTCGGGTTAGAAAGTTTTTTTTCATCTTTTGAGTTATTTCTTTAATGATTTTTTTTAGTGTTGTTCGACTGTAATAGTCGGGTTGGTTTTTATAAAGGCTCTACTTTATATATAAATAGGTTTATTTCGCCCAAAGATAGCGAGTAATTATTATAATTGCAAGTCTTGCGCGGAAAAAAAGAAATTTTCGCAAAAAAATAAAAAAAATAGAGAATTTTCTTGCACGGTATTTAAAATGGTTTTATATTTGCAATGATTTCAGAAATAAAGTGCGAATGATTATAAAATGTTTAGGTTATTATGATGAGAGTTTTATCACGAGCAGAGTTGAAGAATGAGTTGTTGAAGGTGGGAATACGCCCTTCGGTTCAAAGGCTTGCCATATATGAGTATGTTCATCGCAGTACTGCTCATCCGACAGCCGAGACGGTTTATGAGGCGCTTCGCGACGAGCTTGGCTCTCTTTCTCTGACAACTGTTTATAATACTCTTAAACTGTATGCCGACGCGGGGCTTGTGATGATGATTCATATTGATGATAATTATTTGCGCTTCGATGGAAATACACAAATGCACGCGCATTTCAGGTGTAACGAGTGTGGCGAGATTTATGACCTGCCTGTAAAAGGTGATACAAATGGTTGGCTTGTAGGTGCCGAGGGCATTAAAATTACAGAGGCTCAGTTGTATCTGCGCGGAGTATGTAAGAAATGTTTACAATGATAAATTAAATAAGCTAATTAAATAACAATTAAAATTTACGACTATGAAAAGATTTATTTGCTCAGTATGTGGTTATGTTCACGATGGTGATTCGGCTCCCGAAAGATGTCCTATGTGTAAAGTTCCCGCCGAAAAATTCAATGAGGTGGTCGAGGGTAAGCTCGAATTTGTACAAGAACACGTTATTGGCGTTGCCAAGGGTTGCGACGACGAAATGATAAAAGATTTGAACGCTCATTTTATTGGCGAGTGCACCGAGGTTGGTATGTATTTGGCAATGAGCCGTCAGGCCGACCGCGAGGGTTATCCCGAAGTGGCCGAAGCATT